>CAIVAS010000270.1 GCA_903903975.1 uncultured Burkholderiales bacterium | reverse complement strand
GCCTTCGGCTCCTGACAGAATTAGTCCTAAGTGATGAATTGCGTCATCCTTTAGTGAAGGAAAGTGTCACTCGAATTTTTTTTTGTCACCCGACAGGGCCGCCGATGCCGCCCTGTTGACCGTTCATCTGCGCTGACGAAGAATTAATTAAAAAGGTCACGCTGGCACGAAAGCGGCTAGGTAAGAGGCATCCGCCGCGATGGTCGCGGCGGTTGAAATGCCTGATGGCACATCCTCGACTTCCTGGAGATTCAAATGATCAAGCAAGTTCAAAAAGGTTTTACCCTCATCGAATTGATGATCGTCGTTGCGATCATCGGCATTCTTGCCGCAGTGGCGATCCCGGCGTATCAGGACTATACGGTTCGTGCACGGGTGACGGAGGGTCTGGGTCTGGCCGGCGCCGCCAAAGTGACGGTTGCAGAAAACGCTGCCAGCGGCGTGACACTGCTGTCGACCGGCTACACCACCCCGGCTGCGACCAACAACGTCTCGTCACTTGCCGTGGCGGATGCCAGCGGTCAGATCACGATCACCTACACCACCAAGGTCGCAGCAGCCGGTGCCAACACCGTGATCATGGTCCCGACTTCGGGCGGCGCAGCGCTGGTTGGCGGCACCGTTCCGCCGAGCGCGATTGCCTGGGGCTGCACCACCGGCACGCTGGCTGCCAAGTATCGCCCGGCCGAGTGCCGCTGATATTGGCTTGACGATCTGAGGATCAGCCGCTTACGGGCTTGACAGGGGCGGGTGGCAAAAGCTGCTCGCCCCTCATCAATTCTCTCGTTTGGGCTTTCTTCGGCAGTCAGGTCTGGATAAGCACGCATCAACCATCGAAGGCGATCCAGCATGAACAATACAAAACAGATCGGCTTCACCCTGATCGAACTGATGATCGTCGTGGCGATCATCGGCATCCTGGCTGCAGTCGCTATCCCCGCCTATCAGGATTACACCGTCCGTGCCCGAGTCACCGAGGGGCTGCGGCTGGCGAGTCCGGCGAAGGTAACCGTTGCAGAAAACGCTGCCAGCGGCGTGGCCCTGCTGTCGACCGGCTTTACCAGCCCGACTGCGACCAACAACGTCACGTCGCTTGCCGTCGCTGATGGCTCCGGTCAGATCACGATTACCTACACCACCAAGGTGGCAGCGGCAGGTGCCAACACTGTGATCACGGTTCCCACTTCCAACGGCGCAGTACTGGTTGGCGGCACCGTCCCGCCTGGTGCGATTGCATGGACCTGCAACACCGGTACGCTGGTGACCAAGTATCGCCCGGCCGAGTGCCGCTGATCACGGACGAAACCGATCAGGGTACGCTTTTCAAGGGCATCACTCCGGGAAAATAAATTTTCTGCGAGCCGATTTTCACTGAGCTTGCTCACACGATTGAATGCTGATTCTCATCGGGATCGAACGTGAAGATCACAACGATTAGGCAACATGGCTTTACCCTGATCGAACTGATGATCGTCGTGGCGATCATCGGCATCCTCGCTGCGGTCGCGATCCCGGCCTATCAGGATTACACCGTGCGAGCACGGGTATCTGAAGGTCTGCTGATGGCCGCTGCCGCCAAGACCCTGGTTACCGAAAATGCTGCCACCGCCCAGGCAGACTTGAGCGTTGGACTGGTTGTGCCTGCAGCAGACAACAACGTCAGCCTGATGTCGATTGCGCCCCTGACCGGAATCATTACCGTGACTTACACGTCACGTGTGGCCGCGGCAGGATCGAACACCCTTATTTTTACGCCGACATCGAACGGTGCTGCGATTGCCGCCGGCGAGCCACCTGCGGGCAATGCAGTCAACTGGTCGTGCACCGGCGGCACGCTGGCCGCCAGGTACCGCCCTGCCGAATGTCGTTGACCGACCGCAGATGGCCTTTTGTCGATGTTGAGGACAAGCATCATGAAAACCACAGTCATCCAGAAAGGCTTCACGCTCATCGAGTTGATGATCGTGGTGGCGATCATCGGCATCCTGGCCGCAGTGGCGATCCCCGCTTATCAGGACTACACCATTCGTGCTCGGGTGGTTGAAGGCCTGTCGCTGGCGCAGGCAGCGAAGGTCGCGGTGGCAGAAAATGCGGCCAACGGCGCGCCACTGAGCACTGGCTACACAGCCATCACGAACGCCGCAACCGGTGCAACCGCGAATGTTGTCAGCCTGACCATTTCTGATACCGCCGGTGCCATCCTCATCTCCTACTCCACGAAGGTGGCGCTGCCCGGCTCGAACGGCATCATTCTGGTGCCGTGGTCTGCGGGGCTTCCGATTGCCTCCGGAACGATTCCGCCGGGCCCGATCACATGGACCTGCAACGCAGGTCTCCTCGCCACCCGCTATCGCCCGGCCGAATGCCGCTGACGACACTCGTCTCACACTTCGTCTCACACGCGTCACAGCAGGAATGAGGATGGCGCAGCTTGTTCCTCGATATCGGCCTTGCGTCGGATCGCGATTCAACCGCGCCACGGGCTGCCGATAATTTCGACATTCCGTCCTACCCTGTTTCGATCCTATGTTTCGCGCCTCCGCTTCCTCGCCCACACCCGCCCCGGCCCCATTGCCCACGCCCGCCCGCGAGGCGACCGACCGACCGACGCCGGCTTCGAGCATGGCCCAGCGTTTGCGTGCCGCCGGCATCCACCTCTCTCTGTCTGCGCTGCTCGCGGCCGCCGTCCTCGCCCTGGTGCTGCTGACCTGGTATCCGCAACCGCTGCCGCAACTGCTTGGCGTCGGATCGATCCTGCTGATCATGCTGGGTGTGGATGTCGTGCTCGGGCCGATCTTCACGCTCATCGTCTTTGATCGTCGCAAGAAGCGCCTGGCTTGGGATCTGGCCACGATTGCGGCCTTGCAGCTCGCGGCGCTGGCGTATGGGCTCTACACCCTTCACCAGGGCCGACCTGCCTTCATCGTGCTCGTGAAGGATCGCTTCGAGATCATCTCGCCGGCCGATATCTTGCCGAGCGATCTGGCTGCCGCAAAAGACAATCCCGTTGCCCAATCCCGCATCAACGGCCCCCGCTGGGTGTCAATCCGCATGCCTGACTCGGCCGGCGAGCGACAGACGATCATGATGGAAGCCTTCGAGACCGGGCGCGATCTGCAGCACCATCCGCGTTTTTATGTCGACTATGACTCGCAGGTGAGCGAGGCGCTGGCCCGCTCATTGCCGGTGTCCAAGCTGCGCTCGCTCAATCCGTCCAGTGGCGCTGATATCGATGCCGCAGTCGCGGCCACCGGCCTGAGTGAATCGGCGTTGCGCTATTTCCCGATGCGCGGGCCGGCTTCTGATGGCGCGGTGCTGGTCAGTCAGTCGGACGGCCGGGTATTGAAAGTCCTGGCGCTCAAGCCCTGGTAGTCGCAAGCGCCTGATGCACGATGGAGCGTAATTGCGCGGCCGCCAGCGCCGGATCGTCGGCTGCGAAAATGTCGCTGATCACCGCAACCGCCTGGGCGCCTGCCTCGATCGGCAGCGCCGCATTCGTGCGGTCGATGCCGCCGATCGCCACCGTGGCCAGACCCATGGCGCGGGCCTGCGCAAAGAGCGACAAGGGCGCATGCACTGCCTGTGGTTTGGTCGGCGACGCAAACACCGCCCCGAATCCGACATGGTCGGCAATGCCGATCATCGACCGGGCGCGCTCGAGGTCGTTGTAGCAGCTCACGCCCAGCAATCGATGCGCGCCGATGCGCGCGCGCACCTGCCGCGGATCGCCGTCGTCGCGACCGATATGGACGCCGGCGGCATCGATCTCGCAGGCAAGCTCGACCTCGTCATTGACGATCAGGGGCACGGCTGCGGCATCGGTCAGGCGTTTGACGGCGATGGCGAGCTCGCGACGCTCGGCCGGTGTGCCGCCCTTGACCCGAAACTGCAGCGCGTCGACTCCGCCTTCAAGCGCCAGGCTCACCATGCGCGTCAGGCGCGCCAGGTCGGTGTCGTCGGGGGTGAGGGCGTACAGGCCACGCAGGATGGGCTTCATCGGATTCCTGTCAGATGGGATTGTCGGAGTTTCAGCAGGCAATGTGGCGCGCCCGATGCAGTCAAGCCGCCCGTCGGGGTTTCCAATAGGCTCATCGGCGCAGGAAGGTAACATCCCCGGCTTCCTACTCTAATGGACAACGGTGGAACAACGATGAGTGATCAATCGACGACACGGACCTTCATGTGCCTGATCTGCGGCTGGATTTATGACGAAGCCGCGGGCCTGCCCGATGAAGGAATCGCACCTGGCACACGTTGGGAAGACGTGCCGATGAACTGGACCTGCCCCGAGTGCGGCGCCCGCAAGGAAGACTTCGAACTGGTCGAATTGTGAGCACGCCATGAGCATGAGGGGCTGCGAGGATAAAGATGAGTGCAACAGATTCGATCGCCGGCCTGAAAGTGATGGTCATCGATGACAGCAACACGATCCGGCGCAGCGCCGAAATTTTTCTTAAGCAGGCGGGCTGCGAAGTCATCGTCGCCGAAGATGGCTTCGACTCGCTGGCCAAGGTCGCAGACCATGCGCCCGACCTGGTGTTCTGCGATGTGCTGATGCCGCGCCTCGATGGCTATCAGACCTGCGCGCTCATCAAGAAAAGCCCCCGACTGCATGCCACCCCGGTGGTGATGCTCTCGAGCAAGGACGGTCTTTTCGACCGCGCCCGCGGCCGCATGGTGGGCTGCGAGGAGTACCTCACCAAGCCCTTTACGAAAGACAGCCTGCTCAAGTGTGTTGCGCAGCACGCGCGCCGCACGATCGGAGCCTGACGACGATGGTGACGATGGTGGCCCAGAAGATCATTCTCGTGGTCGACGATTCGCCGACCGAGCGTTTCTTCCTCACCGACCTGCTCACGCGCAGTGGCTACGAGGTGCTCACCGCCGAGAACGGCGACGATGCTCTGGCCAAGATCAAGCTCGAGCGACCGTCGCTGGTCGTCATGGACGTGGTGATGCCGGGCTCAAGCGGTTTTCAGATTACGCGGGCGCTCAACCGCGATCCGGCGACCCAGTCGATTCCGGTGATTCTGTGCACCAGCAAGTCGACCGAGACCGACCGGATCTGGGGACTGCGCCAGGGCGCCCGTGATTACGTGACCAAACCGGTCGATGCCAAAGAGCTGCTGGCAAAGATCGCGGAACTGGTTCATTGAAAGGATACGAGGGATGTTTGATCAGGAAGACCCGGTGATCGCTTTGCCGCCAATCGAGCCGGCCGTCGAGACCAGCCAGCAGGTCGATACCGCTGCCCGGCTCGGACTCATGATCGGCGATCAGCGCTGGCTGGTCGATCTGTCGGAGGCCGGCGAAATCGTGCCGGTGCCCGATTCGATTGCCCGGGTGCCACTGACCCGCGAATGGCTGCTGGGTCTGGTGAATCTGCGCGGCGCGCTCTATACCGTGATCGATCTGCAGGCCTTTGCCCGCCTGGGGCGCACCGATGGCGGCAAGGATTCGCGCCTGCTGGCGCTGGCCTCCCGGCTGAACTTCAATGCATCGATCATGGTCACCCGCATGATGGGGCTGCGTAACGTGTCCTCGATGCGAAGCGACGACACCGACAGCGCCTATGCGCCCTTTGGCAGCGCAGGACAGCCCGAGTGGGTCGGCAATGCACTGCTCGATGCCGATGGCAATCGCTGGTACGAGCTTGATCTCGCCAGGTTGGCTGCAGGAAGCGACTTTCTGCTGGTCGGCCGCTGAGCCCGCGCCAGAGCATCGACCCACCATGCGCATCGATTTCAAAATTCGTCGACCCTTGATGGCGCTTGGCGGCGGTTCAGCCACGGCGCCTGTTGCTGCCTCGCCAGCCGCCGGTCGCCGAGCTTTTTCCATCCCCTTCATCGGTCGCCTGCCATTACGCCGGCAGATGCACACGCTGATGGCCTTGATTGCCGGCGCGCTCCTTGCGGCAATGCTCTTCAATCTGCTCGATGCACGTCGGGCCTCGATGCTGGCCGAGCAGACCCGTATCGTTGGTGATTCGCTGATGCACTCGCAGCGACTTGCCCGCACTGCGCCGCTGGTGCTCAGCGGTGACGCAAAGGCTGCAGTCGATTTCGCCGACAGCCGTGTCAGTCTCGCCCTGGCAGTCAATTTGCTGCAGTCGGGCGGCGTGATCGATGATCGGCGCGTCAAGCCCTTGTCGGAGTCCCTGGCACCGGCGCTCACCGCCGTCAGCGCCCTGTGGACACTGACCGATGCGGCCGCGACGACGATTCAGGCCGAAGCCCCTGCGCTGGCCGCCACCGCTGCCGCCACGAAAAAGGTGCTGACCGATGCACCGGCACTGGCCGACCAGATCGATCAGCTGATGCAGTTGGCGTCGGCATCAGGCGCATCAGCCGCCGATGTTGCGAGCGTCGCGCGCCTGGGCGTTCTGAATGAGCGGCTGATGCGCCAGTTCTCACAGCTCGCTGCACCGGGCGCGCTCGCCCGGCCTGCCTCGACCGAGGCCCTGCTGGCCTTGACGCCACGACTGGGCGCTGCGGTGCAGGTACTGGCATCGGGCAGTGATTCGCAACGTCTGGCGCCGGGCCGGGAAGCCGATCTGCGCAAGCAAATCGGCTCGGTATCGCAAGCTTATGCTGCGATTGAAGCGCCGATCGGCAAGGTGAGTGCCGGCGTGCCGAGCTTGCGCAAGGCTTCTGAGGCCGCGCTGCGAATCGGCGCCGACACCGAATCGCTGCGCACCCAACTGCTCGCCCTGCAATCGAAACTCTTGAGCGCCGACGACGGTCTGTCGCTGGCCGACCTTGCCACCGCGGCTGCCTTGCTGGTGGCCGCGCTTGCCGGATGGGGTGTGTATGCTGTTCGCCAGCAGGATGTGCAGCGTCAGATCGTCGCGGCCGATGCGCAGCGTACGCTGGCCGAGGCCATGCAACGCGATGCGCGCCGTACCAACGACCTGAATCAGAGTGCCATTCTCCGGCTCATGAACGAGTTGCAGGAGGTTGCCGATGGTGACCTGACCGTGCAGGCGACGGTCTCGGAGGACATCACCGGTGCGATCGCCGACTCGGTCAACTACACCGTCGAAGAGCTGCGCAGTCTGGTGGCCCGCATCAACATCACCGCCGAGCTGGTGGCCGATGCGTCGGCCAGCGCAGCGGCGATTTCGGGTGGTCTGCAAAAGGCCACTGAAAAGCAGACCCGCGAGATCCGCGACACCGGCGAATCGGTGCTGCGAATGGCGTCGCAAATCAGCGATGTGTCCGAAAGCGCCTCCGAGTCGGCACAGGTTGCCCGTCAGGCGCTGGGTGCCGCCGAGCAGGGTCGTCAGGCGGTCGACAAGTCGATCTCGGGAATGAACGGGATCCGTGACCATATCCAGGAGACCGCCAAGCGCATCAAGCGACTGGGCGAGTCCTCGCAGGAGATCGGCGAAATCGTCGAGCTGATTTCCGATCTCACCGAGCAGACCAATGTGCTGGCGCTCAATGCCGCGATCCAGGCGGCGTCTGCCGGCGAAGCGGGTCGAGGCTTCACGATGGTCGCAGAAGAAGTGCAGCGGCTGGCCGAACGCGGTGCCGAGGCGACACGTCAGATTTCGGGGCTGATCCGCACGATTCAGCTCGATACCCAGGATGCGGTCGCCGCGATGGAGCGAAGCACCCAGGGCGTGGTGCTGGGCACGCGTCTGTCCGATGATGCCGGCAATGCGCTGGGCGAGATCGGGCGTGTCTCGCGCCAGCTCGCCGAACTGATCGAGGGCATTGCCCGCACGACCCAGAGCCAGGCGGTGTCGGCCGGAACGGTTGCCCAGAGCATCCAGCGCATCTTGCTGGTGACCGAGCAGACCAGTGACGGTACGCAGCAGACCGCAGGTTCCATCGTTCAACTTGCCGAGCTCGCGCGTGAGCTGAAGAGCTCGGTCTCCCGTTTCAGGGTGTCGTAATGAGCATTGAGTCTCCCGATCTGACCGCCTTGTCATGGTGTCTTGGCGAAATCCGCGAGTCGCTGTCGCGGGCGCAAGCCGCCATCGAGGCGCAGCAATCGCAGGGCGACAACGACCGCTCGCAGACCGTGCTGGCCCGCACCCTCGTGCATCAGGCCAGCGGCGCGCTGCAGTTTGTCGATCTGGAAGGCGTGCGGGTGGTGACGATGGAGGCAGAGCATCTGCTTGCATTGTCCAAGCGCGGTGAGCTTGCGATGTCACCCGAATTCCAGGGCGTGCTGGTCCGCGCTTTTGCTGCGGTCTGCGAATACCTCGAGAGCGTTGCCATGGGCTCGGGCGATTCCCCGCTCAAGCTCTTTGCCAACTACCGCGAAATGGTGGCCTTGCGTGGCGTCGAGCGGCCCGAGCCAGTTGAACTTTTTTTTCCTGATCTGAGCCTGCGTGCGCCGCGTCCGGGCAGCGACGCCGATACCGCCAACCGGGATATCGCCAGCGTGCGCGCCTCGTTTGAACGCGGCATGCTCGGCTTTTTGCGCGATCAGGCCGATACGAATGCAATCGGCGAGATGCGCAAGGCGGTCGAACGCCTGCTTCATGCCCACCCGACGTCGGCACTGCGCACTTTCTGGTGGCTGTCAGTGGCGTTTCTGGATGGACTTCGGGTCAAGGTGTTGCCGGTCGATCTGGTCGCCAAGCGCGAAGTCACCCGGATTCACCAGCAGGTCAAGCGTGCCCACGAGGTCGGCATTGCCGTGCCCGACCGGGTGCTGCGCGAATTGCTGTTTCAGCTTGCCACCGCCGGCAAAGGTTCGGAGAAAGTCGACGAAGTCAAACTGACGTTTGGTTTGGTCGATGCCGTTCCGGCCGACCTCGAGCGGATGCATTACGGTCTGGTCGACAACCGCGGCTTGCGTGCCGCCCGCGAGGCGACGGTTCAGGCCAAGAACGCCTGGGAGAAATTCGCCCGAGGCAGTGCTGCCGATCTGCCGGCTTTCGCAAGCGCAGCCCAGCAGCTCGACGCCAGCATGGCGCGCCTGCCCTGGGGCGGCCTCAAGCGGCTGGCGGCCACCATTGGTGGGCTGCGTCGGGCGCTGGCTGCCAGCGCCAGCAATCTGGCTGAGCTGTTGTCACTCGAACTCGCCACCGCATTGCTCTTTATCGAGCAGGCCCTCGAGCGCGGCCCGGCCGAGGTCGATCAGTACGACTGGCGCGCGGCCGAGTTGGCGGCACGGCTTGATGCCTTGTGCGAGCGCCAGGAGGGCGACGCCGAGCCGATGCCCGAGTGGCTGGCCGAGCTGTCGCGTGCCGCGCAGACGCGACTCACGCTGCAGGCCTTCGTGGGTGAACTGCAGATCAATCTTCGCGCCTGCGAGCGGGTGCTCGACGCATTTTTCAGGGATCCCGGTGCCCGGGCCGACTTGCTGACGCTCGGCACGCTGCTGGGACAGGTCAGCGGTGCCTTCCGCCTGCTTGGACACGACGAGGCCGCCAACGGCGCGGATTCGGTGGCGGGCCGTATTGCGGCCTTCCTCGATGCCGCCGGAGCGCCAGCCCAGGCCGATTGCGAGCAGGTGGCCGCCAATCTGGGCGCGCTCGGTTTCTTTGCCGAATCCTTGCGCGATGCCGATCACCATCTTGGCGGGTTCCAGTTTGCGCATGATGAGCTCGGCTTTAATGCGAGGCTTCGAAAGCCGGGTTTGCTGACGATCGCGGCATCAGCGTCCGTCGAGAAGATCTCCGCGTCGATCGAGAATGCCGAGCCGATCGACCTCACTGAGCCGATCGTTCTGACGACGGATGAGTCATCGATTCCGATGCTCTCTGACGCGATCGAGCCTGGTCCTTCCCTGGGGATCATCGGGGCGCCGGTTTTCATTGATGCGCCGGTTGTCGAGGCCAAACCGATCCCGGCCGATGTCGATGCCGAACTGATGTCGATCTTCCTCGAGGAAGCCGGCGAGGTGCTTGCGGCGATCGAGACCAACCGTGCGGTCTGCGAGCGCTCGCCTGCCGATTCCGAGGCGATGACCACGCTGCGCCGGGGTTTTCACACCCTCAAAGGGTCGAGCCGGATGGTCGGGCTCGATGCGCTCGGCGAGGCAGCCTGGGCGATCGAGCAGGTCCTCAATGACTGGCTGTCGGGTGAGCATCCCGCAACCCATCCGCTGCTCAATCTCGTGGGCGATGCCCATCGGCTCTTTGCCGACTGGGTCGCCCTGCTGGTTCATGACCCGCGGGCGAACATTGATGCGCGAGCCCTGATTGCGCGCGCCTCGTCGATCAAGGCAGGCACCGATGCGGGTGCGTTTGATGTGACCGCCTTCGAGACGCCGGCACGGACGTCCGAACTGATCGAAGTGCCGGTCGACTTCGGGTCGATCGAGCTTGCCGATGAGGGCAACGAGTTGCCGATGGCCTTCGAGATGATCACGCTTGATGGTGATCAGCCGGTGAGCGTCGATGTGTCCGACACCAGCACCGATGCCAGCGACGATTCGCAGGTCCGAGTCGGCGAACGCATGCTCAGCGGGTCGCTGTTCCGGATTTTCCTCACCGAAGCCGACGACCTGCTTTTCAAGCTTGGTCTCTCGAAGCAAACCTGGGGCGCGATGCCCTCGATGCCGGCCTCCGACGATGCCGTGCGCGCCGCGCATTCGCTCGCGGGAATCTGTCGCATCGTGGGTCTGCTGTCGGTGCGCAGTTGTGCCGAGGCGCTTGAGCGCTTTCTGGCAGCCCAGTCGATTGCCGGCCGATCGGTGTCGCAACTCGACCTCGATGATTACGGTTTCGTTCTCGATCGCCTGACCGGTGCGCTGCATCAGTTTGCCGCGGGCCAGGAACCGGCGACCGACGATCGCATGAACGAGCGCGCTGCCGATCTCGCGCGTCGCTGGTCCAGCGACGCGGCGGTCTCGGTGCCCGAAGCCGTCGCCGGCATGATGGCTTTCGAGCAAGGCCTCGAACTCGATGGCGAGGCAGAACTCGAAGATGGGGATGCCGATCAGGTCGTCGCGCTCGATGACGAGCTCGATCCCGATCTCGGTCCGGTCTTCATCGAAGAGGCCGATGAACTCATGCCCCGTATCGGCGAGGCGCTGACCCAATGGGCGCAGCGGCCCACCGACACCGCGGCGCCCGAATCGCTGATGCGACTGCTGCATACCGTCAAGGGCAGTGCCCGCATGGCGGGTGCGATGCAGCTGGGCTCGCTGGTCCATGATCTCGAAACCGAGATCGAGCAGGCGATCGCCTTGCCGGCCATCTCCGAGCAGACGGTCGAAGCCCTGATTTCGCGCAACGATCTGATCCTCACGGTCTATGAGGCGCTGCGCAACCCGAACTCGGCCGCAGCCCGTCAGGCCTTCGCTCCGGCTGGGGAGCCGCCATCACTGAGTGAGGCGATCGCGTCGGTGCAAGCGGATGAAGGCGCCGCAGCACTGAAAGCCAGCGAGAGCCCGGTTTCGTCGACTCAACAGGATCGCGCCTCGCCTGCGCGAGCGGCATCACGCCCGGTCGCGGTCCAGCCGACGGCCAACCATCCGATGATTCGCGTGCGGGCCGATCTGCTCGATCGGCTGGTCAATGAGGCCGGCGAAGTCTCGATTTCGCGCGCCCGGCTCGACAACGAGATCGGCGGCATCCGCCAGTCGCTCGGCGAGCTGACCGAAAACGTCAACCGGCTGCGCTCGCAGCTTCGCGAAATCGAGCTGGCAGCCGATTCGCAGATCCAGTCGCGCATTGCGCGCAATCGTGAGGTCGACAGCGACTTCGATCCGCTCGAATTCGACCGCTACACGCGTTTTCAGGAACTCTCGCGCATGCTTGCCGAGTCGGTCAACGACGTGGCCACGGTGCAGCAGAACGCGATGCGCAGTCTGGACGAAGCCGCGCGTGATCTGTCGCGCCAGAATCAGGTGACCCGCGAGTTGCAGCAGGATCTGATGCGAATCCGCCTGGTGCAGTTCGGCAGTGTGTCCGATCGCATGTATCGCGTGGTCCGTCAGGCTGCCAAGGAGCTTGGCAAACGCGTCAACCTCGAAATCAAGGGCGCCGATGCCGAACTCGATCGCGGCGTGCTCGAGCGCATGAGCGGGCCGATCGAGCATCTGCTGCGCAATGCGGTGGCTCACGGCATCGAGTCGCGCACTGATCGGCTGTCGGCCGGCAAAGCCGAGACCGGTGAGATCTGTCTGACGGTGGGTCAGGAAGGCAGCGAGGTGACGCTGCGATTTACCGATGACGGGGCCGGCCTCAATTATTCGCGCATCCTCGATCGTGCCACCGAGCGCGGTCTGATCGCGCCGGGTGCCAGGCCCAACGAGCGCGAGCTCGCGCAGATGATCTTCATGCCAGGGTTCAGCACCGCGCCCGAAGTCACCGAACTGGCCGGCCGTGGCGTTGGCATGGATGTCGTGCGAGCCGAGGTGGCTGCCATGGGCGGGCGCATCGAACTCGATTCAACGCCGGGCCTTGGCACCTGTTTTGATGTTCATCTGCCGGTGTCGCTGGCGATCGCGCAGGTGGTGCTGCTGACTGTCGGGTCGATGCGCGTGGCAGTGCCGTCGGCGCTGGTCGAGCAGGTCCTTCAGCTCAAGCCCGATGCACTGGCGGCCGGCTATGCCGATCACACCGTCGAGTGGCAGGGCGCGTCGGTGCCCCTCTATTTCTTCGGCAGCATGCTCGAGATGGCCGAATGCACGCCGCTTGCGCAGCGCTATTCGCCGGTCGTGCTCTTGCGTTCGGGCGCAGAGCGGCTTGCGGTCCATGTCGACCATGTCTCACCGAGCACTGAGGTCGTGGTCAAGAATGTCGGCCCGCAACTGGCACGGGTGACCGGTATGGCCGGCGCAACCGTGCTGGGCAACGGCGAGATCGTCCTGATCCTCAATCCGGTCCAGATTGCCCAGAGCGGTGCCGGTCATCAGGCGGGTCAGGGCGATACCGCAGGCTTTGCGCCGACGCGCATCGAAGTGGCCCACACCGTCATGGTGGTTGACGATTCGGTGACCGTTCGCAAGGTGACCCAGCGGCTGCTCAGCCGTGACGGCTATCAGGTGGTCCTGGCTCGCGACGGACTCGACGCGATGCGCCAGCTTCAGGACGTCGTGCCCGACCTGATGCTGCTCGATATCGAGATGCCGCGAATGGACGGTTTTGATGTGGCTCGCAAGATGCGTGAAGACGAGCGCTGGAAGAATGTGCCGATCGTGATGATCTCGTCACGCACCGCTGACAAGCATCGCGACCATGCCTTCTCGCTGGGTGTCTCGCACTTCCTTGGCAAGCCCTATGAAGAGGGCGAGCTGCTGCGGCTGGTCAAGACGCTCACCAGCGAATCACATCCCGTGAATTGAGGCGAGCAGGCCTGGACGGCGATCCTGAGGGTCGTCGCGAAGGCCTGTCTGCTGAAAAAACCGTTCTCTGGATAAAACCGGACGCTTGAGAAAAACCGTGCGTCAGAGCGGCCCGGTTGCCGGCCACAACTGCTCGGTGTCGATCGGAAAACCGAGTTCGCCAGCCGGTATGCAGGCCTCGATGCGCAGCTTCGATTCGATGCACAGGCGGTTCACGCCGTCCGGTCCATTCGGTCCGTAGGTGGGGTGCATGACCCTGACCACCGGTGCCGACGGATCATAGGTTCGGCGGCACACCATGCCGACCTCGCCATTGACCAGCCTGACCGGTGTGCCCGGCGGATAGGGGCCGAGCACATCGCTCAAGGCCTTGCCGATCGAGGTGTCGGCTACGCCGCTGGCACGGCCGACGATGAGCTGCAGTGCCTGATCCGGCGGTGCTCCTGCCCGATAGTGGCGCTCGGTGATCATCGCGCACCAGCGATCAGCCAGCATCAGCGCCTGCGCGGCCGGCCACAGCTGGTCGCCCGAGAGCTTGCGCGGATAGCCGGTACCGTCGAGATGCTCGTGATGCTGCGTCACCAGCGCGATCCACATCCGGTCTTCGAGCCCTGCGCCGCGCAGCAATGCGACGCTGACATTGGGGTGATCGAGCACGGCTGCACGCTGCTCCGGCGACAGTGCACCGGCCTGCGCATAGAGCTGCTCCTGCAGCTCGTGCATGCCCAGGTTCATGGTGAGCGCGGCATTGATGGCGGTGCGCCGCTCGCTGGGCGAGGTGCCCATGCGGGTCAGCATGAATTCGAGCACGATGGCCGTGGACAGCGCATGGCGAACGCCGTAGCGCCCGCCGGTCAAGCGCAGTGGCACCGACAGCATCGCATCGGTTTCGAGCAGACAGAGTCGTTGCAGCAAGGCCGAGGCGGCCCGCACATCATCGAGCGCGATCGGAGAATTCTGTCGACCATCGGCAATGGTCTGCAGCGACATTTCAAGTTTGTCGCGCATCGCGCGGATGTGCGCCCACGGCGTTCGTGCCGGTGCGTCATGCGCCAGTGCGCTTGCGTCCTCGAAAGGGGTGAGCACTTCAGCCATCGGGCAAATCAGACTCGGTCGAATTCAGACACGGGAACAACTGACTGCGAACAGCTCGAAGACAGTCCCTTTGATGAATCGTCTCGCGCGTGTGTCCGGATAGCCAGCCGCTGCCGGCCAGAGGGCGCCCCCGGCCATCCGGACGGCAGGCCTGGCGCGCGGCTTAGGCGTGCCGGCAACGATGTGACCGGCGTGCCCACCTCGGCCGATCAGCCTGCGGCCTGGGCTTTGACGACCGAATAGCGCAGCAGCGTGCGCAGTCTGGCCTGCGCATGATCGACCACCGGCGCCGGATAGTCCCGACCGATGACGCAACCCAGTCGCATCTGGTCGGCGACAGGCAAAAGCCACGGCGCATGGATCTGCGCGGCCGACAGCCCAGCCAGTTGCGGCAGGTAACGGCGAATGAACTGACCCTGCGGATCGAATTTCTGAGACTGGGTGATCGGATTGAAGATGCGGAAATAAGGCTGTGCATCGCAGCCGCTGGAGGAGGCCCATTGCCAGCCGCCGTTGTTGGCCGAGAGGTCATAGTCGTTCAGATGCTGCGCGAACCAGCTCTCGCCGCGCCGCCAGTCGATGCCCAGGTCCTTGCACAGAAAGGAGGCGGTGACCATGCGCAGGCGATTGTGCATGTAGCCGCTCGCACGGATCTGCGCGATCGCGGCATCGATCAGCGGATAGCCGGTGCGGCCTTCGCACCAGGCTGCAAAAAGCGCCTCGCCTGCCTCGCCGCTCTCCCACTCGATGCGCTCGTACTCGGGTTTGAACGACTGGTCTTCGACGCGCGGATGGTGATGCAGGATCTGGAAATAGAAGTCGCGCCAGATCAGTTCCGAGAGCCAGGTTCGCGCGCCCTCGCCAGCCGGCGTGTCGATGCCATGGTGGCGCTCGATGCGCTGTGCTTCGCGCACCAGCCGGCGAATCGGGACGGTGCCGAAGCGCAGATGCACCGACAGATAGGACGGGCCCTTGATCGCCGGATAGTCGCGTGTCTCGCGGTAGTGCCCCATGCGTGGCAGGAAGTCCTCGAGCAGCGCTGTACCGGCGCGCTCGCCCGGCGTGATCGCAAGGCTTTCGAGATCGGTCGGCGAAAATCCGATCGCCGCAAGGCTCGGCACGCCCTTGACCGGCTCGGTGCCGAGTTCGGCGGGGGACGGAATGTTGATTGCATCGCGAAGCCATGCCGGCAGCGGTGCAAGGCGGCGGTTTGCAGGGTGGTTGGCCAGTTCGGCCGTGGACTGCTCAGTCGTGGCCGGCTCGCCGCTGCTTGCACTGCTCATGGCCTCGAGCCTGCGCAGCCAGGCATTGCGATAGGGGGTAAAGACCGAAAAGGGGCGGCCGGTTGCGGTCAGCACCTCGTCAGCTTCGAAGATCACCTGATCCTTGACCAGATGCAGCTGACGGCCCTCGGTGCGCAGTTGCTGGTCGACCTGACGGTCACGCAAGACCGCCGCCGGTTCGTAGTCTCGCGCGGCAAAGACCGCCTGCACACCGAGTCGCGCGGCCAGCGCCGGGATGGCGTGCTGGGCCAAGTCGTGAACCACGATCAGGCCGCCGCCCGCTTCGCGCAGTCGGGCATCGAGTTCGCGAAGCGACCCCGCGATGAACTCGACACGACGGTCAGCCTTGCTCGCCAGCGCATCGAGAATTTCCCGGTCGAAGACGAAAGCGCAGTAAAGGCGCTCGCAGGCCGACAGCGCATGGGCGATCGCGGCGTTGTCGTGAATTCGCAGGTCGCGACGAAACCAGACGAGCGCGGCGGAGTTGGGGGTGCGGGGCATGGCGGCAGGCCTGGCAAAGCCCGTGATTGTGCGGCCCCCACCGGCCCTTTACAATC
>CAIVAS010000269.1 GCA_903903975.1 uncultured Burkholderiales bacterium | reverse complement strand
TTTTTTAAAAATAAAAAATCAGATTATCACTTTGCTGTTTCATTGGATATTGTAGATATGGATATACGCGACCAGTTTCAGAAAAAAGCCGAGGATTTAGTAAAAGAATTCGATAATAAAACTTCGCCTGATTTGAAGGGCAAAAGGGCTAAGGATTTTTAATCGACACCATCTCGGATAACAGTTGCGCGCTATCTGCGGAACTTGCGCTCTATCCGAATACTCGAATGTTGCCTGTAATGCTCCTCCCAAGTGCTACACGTGAAAAACGAGATGCAAAGTAGCAGCGACTAATTAATGCCATATTATCAAGTGTGCAGCATTCGAAGCGGGCAGTTATCTCAGTCCGTGTCCCACTGGGAGCGGTCACCACACGCGAATTGGCCCTTCACGACGGCAAGAATTTCTAGAGTCAAAAGGTTAAGTACCGCGTATTGAGTGGATCAATCGCTCGACTTGAAAGGTGCCAACGGCCGCTTAGGGTCGGATCCGGGTCTTCGAGCCGTGCGCTCGAACGGGCGCTTTTCCACATAGAGCTGTCGTTTGCCTGGCCGGGCTCTTTTGGGGTCCTGGTAGCCGATTTTCGTCGCAGTCCCTCAACGGGCCATCTAGGTGGCGGTATTGAATCGGAAACCCTGGCGCTTTCGATCGGGAATACGCAGACTCAATATGTCCGATGGCAGCCCAGTTATCCCCAGCCGCTGTGAGGAAACCTGACTCCGCAACGGCGCATCGCCCGCTATACCGCGCACTCAGGGCGACGCTTAAGATTTGGGCGCACCCCGTTGAGATCGATCTGGCGATTTTCGCGGCGCACCGCGCGCCGAGGTAGGGGAGGGCGGATATTGAAAGTTGAGAAGCGTGAATCGAGCTGCCCTTCGATCACTGCGCTTGCCAAGGGTTGAGTACGTCAATCCCGGCATTGATGAAATCACTGGTGTTGCGCGTCACCAATTTGCAGTCGTGCGCTCGTGCGGTAGCGGCGATGATTGAGTCGAAGGCAGCCATGGTTTTGCCGTTTGCCTCAGCCTGCACTGTCATTTGCGCCCAGATCTTCGAGATGTTCTGGTCGAAGGCCAGGATTCGATCTTCGAAACCGGCTTCCAACTGTTGCAGCCATAAAGTTAGTTCGGATCGCCTCTTGGACTCCGGTAGCCTGATCACGCCACGTTGCAATTCGCCCCAAGTCATTGCGCTGATGCAAAGCTCAAGTGGTTTGCGCGACTTGACCCAATGAAGCACGTGGACGTCGGGCGCGCTCTTGACCAATTCAGACAGGACGCAGGTATCGAGCAAATACATCACAGCGCGATGTCCCGAATGGCCTCCGGGGACCTTTCAAGAACCAGAGGTTCGCCGCGTGGTGCATTAAGCAGGCAATCCATCAAGCGCGGTGTCTGACCACTTAATCGACGGTATTCATCAGCCGCCAAGATCACGACAGCCTCTTCCCCGCGTCGTGTAACCATCTGAGGGCCTTCCGTTAGCGTGAGATCAACGACCTCGCTGAATCGGCTCTTTGCTTCCTGTAATTGCCAAGTATGCATTGCTATCTCTATCTAGTCAGACTAGTCATTATTATCAAGTGACAGCACCAATTTGTCAAAACCGGGGCCAGTTCAACTCGAACGGAACTTGGCGAGCGCAGTTATCCCCAGCGGCTGTGAGGAAACCTGGCCCCGCAAAGGTGCATCGCCCGCTATAGCGAGCACTCAGGGCGATGCTTAAGAATTGGGCGCTGTCCCAGATCCAAACCACCTGGCCACACCAATCATTGACGTGATGGTGAACCCCGCCTGCTGCAGCAGTAGCCCGTGCGCGCCGACCGAGAGCGAGTAGCCGATCCAGGCGGCATTCGATGCCAGAAAAGCCACCCATCCCCAGCGCGAGATCCTGGTGTTGGTTGCAAGCAGAAGGGCGCCCGTCAGTCCGAGAAAGCAGCCTGTCCATTCCATTGCTGCACTCATGCTGCCACTAGACGCTTCCATAGCGACGCTCCAGAAAATTGAGTACCCGAGAAACTTCAGGCTCGGCGGAAATCACATCAACCAGTGACCGCAAGCCGAGAATCTCGGCCTCGGTGAATCGGACGCTGATATCGACCGGCGTACCCTTGGCACTGAGCAAGAAAACGCCCCCCAGGTGAGGTGCCTGCTCGAGGCGGAAGTAATCCGACTCCGCTGTCCGATCGAGGCGAATAAGCTCGACAAGATCGACAAAGCGCTCATAGCGACATGTGAGCGACCAAGCGCTGGACGCAGGCGCAATGAGCGCAGACAAGTCGCCGTTTCCGTCTGCAAACGAAATCGAAAAGTGTTCGTTGCCATGGGTCAGAGATGAACGGATTGTCAGTCGATCGATCAGCTCGTGGCGATTCTCGACATCATCGACGCAACGCCCGTTCTCGTATCCAAAGGACCGCATGGCGAGCAGCAGTAGGCCAGGCAAGTGCGAACGCAGAACACGGTCTACATCGTCGTCAGCCAGACCTTTCTCGTCTCTCAAGGCAACCTCGAGATTGCGGGTCATGAACTCGCCGGTCGTGCGAGAGGGCGTTCCCAGCGAATCAACGAGGCCGCGTCCGTCTTTGATCGACTCGAGCAGATCGATTCTCTCTTGAGCCTTCGCTCCGAGATTGCTTCGGTAGTAACGCGCTCGGCTCTCCGGAATCTCGTGGCACCGCAGCTTGCACAAGCTGATGAAGGCTTTGAATGCATCGAGATTGTTCTTCAGCAGGTCTGCTCGAACAAAGTCGCGGCGCGACTGCTGATAGGCCGAGTGAGCCTCACAAGCGAGAAACGCATAGTGATGTTGGTTCAGTGGCAGATCGTCACGCTGCGCTCGCAGGATTGCTCGAAGCATTTCCTCC
>CAIVAS010000268.1 GCA_903903975.1 uncultured Burkholderiales bacterium | reverse complement strand
TGTTCGCGCGCTCTTTGAGAAGGTCTCCCAAGACGGCGTTGGCCATGGCGACCTGAAGTTGGGGATCGGAAGGGAGTTTGTCGACTGCAAAGGCGCTGTCAGAGGCTTCTTGGTTGCTTTTGAAAAAGGCTGCCAATTTGCGGAACATGGTCGGTCCTGGAAAGGATTGAGGGATTACTGATCGAACATGCGTCGCGCAGCTTTGCTGAATCCGGCCGTGGATGCGTCGGATGCTGCAGGCTCGGCTTGCGTCTGAGTCGTCTTGCCGTCACCCAGCAACGGCGCGCGGATTGCCTTGGCGCGTGCGGGCGCGTCGCCCGGTGCGTTCGTAAGTGCGTCAGTGAGTGCGTCGGTTGATGTGCGGGCAGGGAAGGGCGCTTCGCGCCTGCCGGGCCTGACGTGCGGCTCGGCTTTGATCGCAGCGCTGGCTTTACCCTGGGCTTGTGCCTGATCCCTGCTCAGTACGGGATTCTGCGTTTGTGAGGCCTGCTGATCGAGCTTGCGAAGCATCGCTTTTGTGCCAGCTCGCAAGCACTCGAGCCAGGTCTTGTTGGCCAGACCGTAAGGGATCTGAGCAAGCAGCTGCTCGAGCTCGGAGTTTTCGGAAGCGCCCGAGTTGTAGCGGATCACGATGGTCCGAACCGACGGAGCGCCGTCTTGTTTGCGTATCCATTCGCCCGCCACGCTTACCTCACTTCAGAGGCGGCTTCGTGCTCGTCAGCCGTACCGTTTCGATACCGGGACAAAGCCAGCGAGTACCTGCAAAAGCCCTCTGCCACCGAGAACCGACTGTTTTGCGACAGCCGTGCGTGTGGCCATGCCTTTTGCAAAGTCTCGAGCACCAGGGGCGCGCCGCCGCCGGCAACCAGGATGCCGTCGAGCGACCGTGCGCTTTTGCCGATGAGCTGGTTGGCCTTATCGACGATCTGAGTTGCAAGCGGCTCTACCGCACGAACGACCTGTTCGCTGACGTCGATTCGTGCGCCAAAGTTTCTAAGCGTTTTGGTGCGCAGCAGATCGGTTGCCTCGGCCATCGATACGGCGATCTGTGACTGCCGAAGGCTTCGCTGCAGGTGCTCGGCTGCGATTCGCATGCCGTCGCACGATCCGAAGGCGTTCTCGATGGTGTGGCCATGCAGCAGTAATGCGAAGTCAGTGGTGTATTGGCCGACCTCGATTACCGCGTAGGAGTCGTCATCGGCGTTGACCGCGTGGCTTTCCTGTCCATCTGGTGCAAAGAGCAGCTCCTGGTACGGCCCCATCGGCTGGGGCATGACTCGAATCTCAGCGCGAGGCACCAGCCTGCCGAGTTCATGCCGAAGCCCGGCTTTTTGCGAGGCATACAGAGCGCCCGGCAATCCGACGACGATGAGGGCCGACTCGATCCCCGCCATGCCAGTCGCTTTCAGGCGATTGAGGCCACCTAAAAACAATGCGGAGTGTTGCTCAGAGTAAACCCAGTCATCTCTAAGACCACCGGATAAATCGTCTCCGCCTTGTAACAGCGCTGTCTCACCGATAAAGAAGTACTTACCACCAACAAAGACCGTTTCGGCAGCTGCCCTGGCTGCGCCTTTGTCGTCATTGATCGTGAAAGCAGGGCAAACCGCCGAAGGAAAGAGCAACTCTTCGCGCGTATTTCCCCTTGCAGCCACAATTTTTACAGAGCTTCTTCCGACATCGAACCCAATCGCCGTCTGCATGATCTCTCCTGTGTACTGTAAATAGTTAACTGTTAACAGTGCACTGTCACTAGATAATTAGTGATAGTGAGCAGTGCACTAGAAAAAGTTTCAGAGAGTCTACGCGTATAATTTCAGCAATTGAAAGGTATAATTGTCGGCACGAAAAGCCTTAGAAACATAGTAAGCATGTCTGAGACCATCAATTTCGACACGGC
>CAIVAS010000267.1 GCA_903903975.1 uncultured Burkholderiales bacterium | reverse complement strand
CCGGACCGAACTGCGGATGGACCAGCCGCGACCGGGCCCTCACCCGGGTGCCGGCCACCTGCCCGCCATCCTGAACCGCCACCCGCCGTTCACCTTCGGCAGTCAGGTACCGGTGCAGCGGAAACCGCAAGGCCTGGGGCGGACCCGACCAATCGCCGGCGACCAGGGCAAGGTAGCGCTTTCCGACCCGCCCCTGCCGCATCGCTTCATGCATTGTGACGAGCGCGGCACGTTTCTTGGCGACGATGAGCACACCCGATGTCTCCCGATCGATGCGATGGACCAGCTCGAGCAATCTCGCCTCGGGTCGGGCCGCCCGAAGCTGCTCGATCACGCCGAAGCTCACCCCGCTGCCGCCATGGACCGCGACGCCAGCCGGCTTGTCGATCACCAGCAGTGCGTCATCCTCGAACAGAATCGGAAACTCCTGCCCCGGCACCGGCGCAATCGAATCGGGCGCTGCCACCCTGACCGGGGGGATCCTGACCAGATCGCCAAGCACCAGACGGCGTTCGGGGCTGACACGAGCGCTGTTGATCCGGACCTCGCCGCTGCGAACAATCCGGTAGACCCGACTCTTGGGGACGCCCTTGAGCAGTCCGATCAGAAAGTTGTCGAGGCGCTGGCCGGCATGCGCGTCGTCGATGCGAATCAACCGGACGTCGGGCGAAGGCGCAGGCAAGCTTGCAGACGGTGCATCAGGTTTTGCCGCTAAGGCATTCATCTTGCTATACTTTGCCGAGTTGCGAAGCGCAAGCGCGCCGAGATGTCACCGTCCGCATTGTAGCGGTGAGCGATGACCAGCGAGCCAGCCAGGCGCAACGGAAAGAATGCAATCGCGGCGCCGAATGGTTCGGCGCGCGGTGACTACGCAAGAATTCATCAAAACAGAACGAGAAGCGCCAGACCCGCCCCCCGGCCCACCGAGCCGGCGCCGCGAAGCTCAGCACCTCAGCATCCCACACTCCATGCGCCGCCCATCATGATTGAACCAAGCCGCCAACTGCCTCCGGGTCGTTGCGTGGAGGCGCTGCGCCGGAGCCCGATGCGTTTTGGCCGGATGCGCCCTGCGCGCTGATCGGATATTCCTGCGTTGATCCGCTGGCCCCGCGCACCACGCTGGATGCGCGAGTCGGAGGTTTTTGAATGAAACGCATGCTGTTCAATGCGACGCACTCGGAAGAGCTGCGCGTCGCGATCGTCGATGGTCAGAAGCTGATCGATATCGACATCGAGTCAGCGGGGCGCGAGTCCCGCAAAAGCAATATCTACAAAGGCGTGGTGACCCGGGTCGAGCCGAGTCTCGAGGCCTGCTTCGTCAATTATGGCGAAGACCGTCACGGTTTCCTGCCTTTCAAGGAAATCTCAAGGTCCTATTTCAAGCCCGGCGTCGAGGCATCGAAGGCCCGCATCCAGGATGCCATCGCCGAAGGCCAGGAGCTGCTTGTCCAGGTTGAGAAGGAGGAGCGCGGCAACAAAGGCGCTGCACTCACCACCTATATTTCCCTGGCGGGGCGTTATCTTGTCCTGATGCCCAACAATCCGCGCGGCGGCGGCGTGTCGCGCCGGGTCGAGGGTGAGGAGCGCCAGGAGCTGCGCGAGATCATGGACCGGCTCGAACTGCCGACCGGCATGAGCCTGATTGCTCGCACAGCCGGGCTGGGTCGCACCCAGGAAGAACTCCAGTGGGACCTCAGCTACATGATGCAGCTGTGGCGCGCCATCGAGTCGGCGGCAACATCGGCATCGGGCGCCTTCCTGATCTATCAGGAGTCGAGCCTCGTCATTCGCGCCATCCGCGACTACTTCACCGCCGATATCGGCGAGATCCTGTTTGATACCGACGATGTCTGCGAGCAGGCGCAGCAGTTCATGGGCCATGTCATGCCCGACATGGTCGGACGCGTCAAACGCTACCGCGACCACACGCCGCTCTTTACCCGGTTCCAGATCGAGCATCAGATCGAGACCGCTTATTCACGCCTCGTGCCCCTGCCCTCGGGCGGCGCGATCGTGATCGACCATACCGAAGCGCTGGTCGCGATCGACGTCAACTCGGCCCGATCCACCAAGGGTTCCGACATCGAGGAAACCGCGTTTCGCACCAACCTCGAAGCCGCCGACGAAGTGGCCCGCCAGATGCGTCTGCGCGATCTGGGCGGCCTGATCGTGATCGACTTCATCGACATGGAAAGCACGAAGAATCAGCGCGAGGTCGAGCAGCGCTGCAAGGACGCGCTGCACTACGACCGCGCACGGGTGCAGGCCGGAAAGATTTCACGCTTCGGGCTGATGGAGTTGTCGCGCCAGCGGCTGCGCCCGGCGCTCAACGAGGGCACGCATATCACCTGCCCGCGCTGCAACGGCACCGGTGTGATCCGCGACGTCGAATCGTCGGCCCTGCACATGCTTCGTGTGATCCAGGAAGAGGCCATCAAGGAGAACACCGCCGCGGTGCATGCCCAGGTGCCGGTCGAGGTGGCCACTTATCTGCTCAATGAAAAACGTGCCGAGATCGCCAAGCTCGAAGCACGGGTCAAGGTCGAGATCGTCCTGATTCCGAACAAGTACATCGAGACGCCGCATTACAAGCTCGAGCGCCTGCGCCACGATGATGATCGGCTGTCCACCTATCGGGCGAGCTACAGCATCGCCGATGGCCCGACCGACGAAGGCGACTATCTCGATCGCAAATTTGAAGGCGGCAAGCCGCGTCAGGAAGCCGCGGTCAAAGGCTTTACCCCTGATCAGCCGGCGCCCATCGTTGCGCGTCCCGAGATCGCGCCGACACCCGCAGCACTTCCGGCGCCGGCTCCGGCGCCTGCCCCGATGCAATATGTGACGCCGGCGCCCAGTGGTGGCTTCCTGTCACGCCTGTTTGGTCTGTTCCGTGGCGCGCCGAGCACACCCGCGTTGCCGGCGCCGCCAGTGGTCGAATTGCCTGCGCCCGCTCCGGCGGCCGCAACCGGCGCGGGGGCTTCGACAACCCGCAATGGCGGGCAGCGAGGACGCGACGGTGCCCGCGGCAATGGCCGTGGACGCGAGGGCCGTGAAGGCAGGGAAGGTCGAGAAGGCCGTGAGCCGCGTGAAGCCCGCGAAAGCCGGGCCCCGCGCGAGAACCGCGAACCGCGAGAAGGGCGTGAACCCCGCGAGCCACGTGAGGTGCGCGAAGGCCAGGAAGCGCTCGAGAGCAACGACGCCCGACGAGGTCGGTCCGAGCGGCGCAATGGCGATCGTCCGCCGAGAGCGCCAAAACCCAGGTCGCCGGAGCTCAATGACGAAGTCGCATCCGCCGACGTCGCCAATGACGGCTCGCTGCCTCAGACCCCGGCTCGTCAGGAAGAGCCGAGGCGTCGACGCGAGCCGCGTCGCTCGCCCGAGCAATCCGGTCAGCCAATGCAGGCCGAACTCGACATGTCGAGCGGCATGGCTGCCGATTCGACCATCGATGAAGGCCTGACCGATTCGCAATCGCCAGCCGACGAGACCGGGGAAGCGGGCGAAGCACGTCGCCGCAGCCGCCGGCGCAGGGGCGGTCGCGGTCGAGATCGCGGACAATCCCAGGGCGAAGGCGGTACCGAGGGCAACGATGAAGCCGGTTCACAGGCACTGGCCGATCACACCGGCGAGGCATTGCCGGTGACATCGCCAGCGATCAGTGAGGCCCTGCCCGCTTCGGCCCCGGCCGAATCGACCGCGCCGATCATCCCGTCGGCAGCCCCGGTGGTGAGTGCCGAGCCTTCGGTGGTCGAGCCAATCGTGGTTGCTGCACCGGTGGTGCAAGCGAGTGCGCCAGACGTTGTCGCTGAGCCCATGCTTGAGACCTCCGAGCCGATCGCGGTGCCGGTCGCACTACCGGTGCCGGCGGCCGTCGCGGCTCCGGTGCAGATGGCTGCGCCTATCCCCGAACCGGTTGTCGCGTCGATCCCCGAACCGGTGATTGCTGCTGTCGCGCCGATCGCCGACACCAGCAGCCTGATGGCGGTCGTCGAAGGCGCCGGACTTCAGTGGGTGCAGACCGCTCCGTCAGCGGTGGCCGAACCTGAAGTGGTGACGCCAGTGGTCAGAGCCGCCAGAGTGCGCAAACCGCGCCCAGTGGTCGCTGCCGAGCCGCTGATGCAGGTCGAGACAGGCCAGTCGCCCAAAGCGGACTGATGCCGGTCATGGAGAGCGTCGGGTGCCTCGCGCCCGGCGCTTTCCTTCTGAGGGCCTGCCGGTGCCAATCCCGCAAGCCTCAATGCAGCGTGCGCTGATACCATCCGACAGAGGCTGGCCATGACTGAACGCGCAACCATTCCGATCGCCGAGCACCGTTACAACACGGCGCTGCCCTATGTGCCCGAGTCGCCTCAGGCGCCCACAGGCCGTCTGATCGACTCGCGAAGCCGACCGCTTCACGACCTTCGGGTCTCGGTCACCGACCGCTGCAACTTCCGATGCAGCTACTGCATGCCCAAATCGGTCTTCGATCGCGACTACGCGTTTTTGCCGCAATCCTCGCTGCTGCGCTTCGAGGAAATCGAGCGCATCGTCAAGGTTTTCGTCTCGCATGGCATCGAGAAGGTCCGCCTGACGGGTGGTGAGCCGCTGCTGCGAAAAGACCTCGAAAAACTCATCGAACGATTGGCCACGCTGACCACCGTCAACGCGAAGCCACTCGACCTGACCCTCACGACCAACGGATCGCTGCTCTCGCGCAAGGCCCGCGCGTTGCGCGATGCCGGTCTGCAGCGCATCACCGTGAGCCTCGATGCGCTCGATGACGATGTCTTTCGTGCGATGAACGACGTCGACTTCCCGGTCTCCGATGTGCTCGACGGCATCGACGCGGCTGCCAGGGCCGGTTTTCGCTCGATCAAGGTCAACATGGTCGTCAAACGGGGGGTCAACGAGCACCAGATCGTGCCGATGGCGAGGCACTTTCGCGGATCCGGTCATGTGCTGCGTTTCATCGAATTCATGGATGTCGGCGCCTCGAATGGCTGGCGCCTCGATGACGTCATGCCCAGCCGCGATGTGGTCGCCGCCATTCATTCGGTGTTCCCGCTCGAACCGATCGCCGCGCAGTACGGCGGCGAAGTTGCGGCCCGCTGGCGCTACCTCGACGGCTGCGGCGAAATCGGCGTGATTTCGTCGGTGACCGAACCTTTCTGCGCCGATTGCTCGCGCGCTCGCCTCTCGACCGAAGGCCGGCTCTACACTTGCCTGTTCGCCGCAGCAGGTCACGATCTGCGCGGACTGCTGCGCGGTGGCGCGAGCGATGCGCAACTGGCCGGTGCGATCGCCCATCTCTGGCAATCCCGCGACGACCGATACTCGGAGATCCGGTCGTCACAGACCCAGGGTCTGCGAAAAATCGAAATGAGCTACATCGGCGGCTGATTGCTGCATCCTGCCGTGCCATGAAGCCGATCGAACTGACCCGCCAGGCCCGCCCGGTCACCACGACGGTCGATGCGATCAACGAACGCGGTGAAATCGTCCCGACCCCGATCGCAGGCGAACATCCGCTGACGGTGTATCTCGACAAGCGCGAACTCGTCACCCTCATGACCCTGGGCGATGCGCCCGAACACCTTGCCCTCGGCTGGCTTCGCAACCAGCGCATCCTCGGCTCGATCGACGCGATTGCCGCAGTTCAGGTCGACTGGGAGACCGACTCGGTCGCCATCACCAGCCGCAGTCTGCGTGATCGCGGCGTGAGCATCTGGGACCTCGGCGCCGACACGCCGCTGTCGCAGGGGCTCGATGAACGCATGCGCCATCGCACTGTCACCACCGGCTGCGGACAGGGCACGGTCTTCGGCGATCTGATGGACGACATCGACGCGCTGCGCCTGCCCGCGGGCCCGATCATCACCGACACCACGCTGATGGCGGTGATGGATCAGGTCCGCAAAATGGAGTCGATCTACAAGGTTGCCGGCGCAGTCCACGGTTGCGCCTTGCTGGCGAATACAGACCCCGATCCCGGGCCCAGGATGTTGCGTTTTGTCGAAGATGTCGGACGGCACAACGCGGTCGATGCGATCGCCGGCTGGATGTGGCTGGAGGGCATCGACGGCACAGACAAGATCTTCTACACCACCGGGCGGCTGACCTCGGAGATGGTCATCAAATGCGCCCAGATGGGCATCGCCGTGCTGCTGTCGCGATCGGGGCTGACCGGCATGGGACATGCCATCGCGCAAAAGACCGGCATCACCCTGATCGGCCGTTGCCAAGGGCGCCACTACCTGCTTTTCACCGGCGCGCAGCGCTTCGTTCGCCATGGCCTCGAGCGCTGAGGCACCGCTGTCCGCCCCGGGCATGCCTGATCCGAACAGGCCCGGCATCGCATGGCCGGCAGCGATTGCGCGTGCAGACATCACCGGGATCGTCCTGGCAGGCGGTCTGGGACGACGCATGAGCGCCGATGGCCAGGGTGTCGACAAGGGCCTGCAACGCTTTCGCGGCATCCCGATGGCAGCCCACGCGATCGAGCGTCTCAGGCCGCAGGTGGCCCAGTTGGCGATCAACGCCAATCGCCATGCCGATCGGTGGGCGACGTTTGGCCTGCCGGTCTTCAGCGATCGCATTGCCGACTTTGCCGGACCGCTGGCCGGCCTTCATGCCGCGATGGACTTTGCGACTACGCCCTGGGTGATGACCGTGCCTTGCGACTCCCCCTTTTTTCCTGCCGATCTGGTCATCCGCCTCGCACAAGCCGCCGCCGACGCCGATGCGCAAGTCGCCGTGGTCCGCACCGGCGAGCAGCCGCATCCGGTCTTTGCCCTGGTGCAACGCTCGCTCGAACCCAACCTCGCCGCCTTCCTGGCGAGCGGCCGACGCCGCATCGATGCCTGGTATGCGCCCTTGCGGGTTGCGCAGGTCGACTTCCTTGACGCGCAGGCCTTCGTCAATCTCAATACCGCCGAAGAATTGCGTCAGTTCGAGACAGGTCACCCCGAATGACGCAGGCCGAGACGCTCGCCGGCGTCGTCAGCAGTCTTGCCGACTTCGATCCGAACGCCTTACCGGTGGCGCTGGCGCGCGAGGCCATCGAACGCTTCATCACCCCGATCGACAGCCTCGAGGTCGTGCCACTGCGCCGCGCGCTCGATCGGGTGCTGGCGCGCGATGTGATCTCGCCGATCGATGTCCCGGCTCACGACAACGCTGCGATGGACGGCTGGGCCGTACGCCATGCCGATCTCGATTCCGACAGCCCCAAGGCCTTCGATCCGATCGGCACTGCGTTGGCCGGCAAACCCTTTACAGGCGGGGTCGCCGCGAATCAGGCGGTTCGGATCATGACCGGTGCAGTGATGCCCGCCGGCTGCGACACCGTCGTAATGCAGGAACTCGTCACCACAGAAGGCAGGCGAATCATCATTCCTGCCCGCCAGCAGCAAGGCCAGCATCGGCGACTGCGTGGCGAAGACCTGAGTATCGGCAAGACGGCCCTGTCAGCCGGGCGCCTGCTGGGGCCGACCGAACTGGGGCTTGTCGCATCGCTGGGCGTCGCCGACATTCCGGTTCAACGGCGTCTGCGCGTCGCTTTTTTTTCGACCGGCGATGAACTGCGATCGATCGGCGAGCCGCTCGATCCCGGATGCGTCTACGACAGCAATCGATTTACCCTGATCGGCATGCTGACGCGCCTTGGCGTCGAGCTCATCGATCTCGGCGTCGTGCCCGATTCACCGCAAGCGCTTGAGGCAGCAGTGCGTGATGCCAGCCGGCAGGCCGACGCCATCGTGTCCTCGGGCGGCGTGTCGGTGGGCGAAGCCGACTACACCCGGGACATCATGAATCGCCTGGGCGAAGTTGCCTTCTGGACGATCGCCATGCGCCCGGGCCGGCCGATGGCGTTCGGGCGCATCGGCCAGGCCAGCTATTTCGGCCTGCCAGGCAATCCGGTGGCGGTCATGATCACTTTTCTGTTTTTCGTGCGCGACGCGCTCATTCGCCAATCGGGCGCCACACCGCGCCCTGTCCTGCCGGTATCGGTTCGCAGCACGATGGCGATCCGCAAAAAGGCCGGTCGCACCGAATATCAGCGGGCGATTGCACAGATCGGCCAAGACGGTGTGCTGCAGGCGCGCCTGACCGGCAGCCAGGGCTCGGGCGTGCTGCGATCGATGAGCGAGGCGAATTGTCTGCTGGTGCTGCGCCACGATCAGGGTGATATCGCCAGCGGCGATATCGTCGAGGCGATGCTGTTCGACGGCCTGATCTGACAGCACGGGGCCGAACTCAAAGGGGCGCAACTCCAAGGGCTCTCACTGCAAGGGACCCTGACTGCAGCGGGTACGACTACAGCGGCTGATCCGACACCAGCCAGCCATCGCGATCGGCATAGATGATCGCCCCCGGCGTGATGATTACCCCGGCAAAACTCAGCGCGACATCCCGTTCACCCAGGCCACGCTTGGCACTGCGACGCGGCACCAGATGCAGCGCTCGCACCCCGAACCTGCAGGCATCCAGCTCATCGGCATCGCGCACAGCACCATTGACGATCGCGCCACTCCAGCCGTTGTCCTGCCCAAGCTTGGCGAGGTTTCCGCCAATAAGGGCGCAACGCAGGCTTGCCCCGCCATCGATCACCAGAACACGACCATGACCCGGCTGCTCGAGGCTTGCCCTCACCAGCGAGTTGTCGTCGGGCAGTCGCAAAGTGACCGCCGGACCGCTGAAGTGGACGGTCGAACCGAACCCGAGCCATCCCGGCGCGGCCAACTGAAGCCTGCCGTCGGCCAGTCGGTCCTCATGCGCATCGCACAGATCGGTCGTTGCGAACATGCTGGTCTGCACAGCGACGCCGGCCATCCCGTCAGGACAAATTACTTGGGCAGAGCGATCTGCAAGGTGCCAGGCAGACTCGAATAGTAGTCAGCCAGACCTTCGATATCGGCACGCGACAGGGCCTGCGCCTGACCGGCCATGATCGCGTTCTTGCGAGCGCCACTCTTGTAATCGAGCAAAGCCCGCGTCAGAAAATCGCGATGCTGGCCTGCGAGCTTCGGATAGGAGGGATCGATCGGGGTATTGCCGTCTTTGCCATGGCAGGCAGCGCATACCGCGTCGGCCTTGGCCTGCCCCGCGGCAGCAGTGGGCTCGGCGGCTTGGGCGCTGCAGGCAAATGCTGCGGACGCCACCAGGAAAACTGCAAACGTAGACATCTTGGACATCATGGAAGTATTGAGCATCTGGAAGGTCAATCGATCACTTGCTGCCGTAGAACGCTGCGAGGTCGGCCATGTCTTGAGCCGACATGCTGCCTGCTATCGAGCGCATGGTCGGATGGCTGCGGTCGCCTTTTTTGTAGGCTGCCAGTGCCGATTCGATGTACTTGCCCGACTGACCGACGATCAGCGGCACCGGATAGACACTCGGAAACGACGCCTTGTAGCCGGGAATCTGATGGCAACCAACGCACATCGACACCTTCTTGCGACCGGCATCGGCATTGCCGACAACTTCGCCCGACTGGGCCTGTGCATTAGGCGACATCAGGGCCGCCGACACGGAAATCAGGAGGGCCGATAAAACACGGGCAGGCATTGCACTTTTCATCATGGGAGGCGAGTAGGACGGGTTCATCGAGCTTTCGGGTCACGCGGTTGTTGCACAGCGGTCGCGCTGATTAATCGAAGAGTGGAACGTTTGACGCACTTGCACCCCTGCGGACACAAGCCCGCGATTCTACCCGAGCGGGTGTAATTACGTATACTCAAAGCCAGATTTCTTACCTATTACATGGACCTACTCATGCGATTCGAAGGTACTTCCTCTTACGTCGCCACCGACGATCTCAAGCTCGCGGTCAATGCCTCGATCAAGCTTCAACGCCCTTTGCTGATCAAAGGCGAGCCCGGCACCGGCAAGACCATGCTGGCCGAGGAAGTCGCGCAAAGCCTCGACATGCCGCTGCTGCAATGGCACATCAAATCGACCACCAAGGCGCAGCAGGGCCTCTATGAATACGATGCGGTCTCGCGCCTGCGTGACTCGCAACTCGGCGAAGAGCGGGTCAAGGACATCACCAACTACATCATCAAGGGTGTGCTGTGGCAGGCTTTCGATGCCGACCGTCCGGTGGTGCTGCTGATCGACGAAATCGACAAGGCCGATATCGAGTTTCCCAACGATCTTCTGCGTGAAATCGATCGCATGGAGTTTTACTGCTACGAAACTCGCCAGCTGATCAAGGCCAAACACCGCCCGGTGGTGATGATCACGTCGAACAACGAGAAAGAATTGCCCGATGCCTTCCTGCGTCGCTGCTTCTTTCACTACATCAAGTTTCCCGACAAGGACACGATGCAAAAGATCGTCGATGTCCATCACCCAGGCATCAAGAAGCAACTGCTTGCCGAAGCCATGGAAAGCTTCTTCCAGATTCGCGAGTTGCCCGGCATCAAGAAAAAGCCCTCGACCTCCGAGCTCATCGATTGGCTCAAGCTGCTGGTCGCCGAGGATATTCCGCTCGAAGCGCTGCAGTCCAAAGACGGCAAGGCAGCGATTCCGCCGCTGCATGGCGCGCTCCTCAAGAACGAGCAGGATGTTCACCTCTTCGAGCGTCTGATCTTCATGGCGCGTCACAACCGCTGATCTGCGCCAGACCGAGTCACCCCGTTGAGCACCGACCTGCTTGCCTGGCCGCCCCGGCCGATCGCCCTGACCGGCGATCTGGTCAGGCTTGAGCCAATGACGCCCGCGCATGGGCCGGGGCTGGCTGCAGCCATCCGCGATGGCGACCTCGACAAGCTCTGGTACACCATCGTGCCCGCGCCTGAAGCCGTTGATGACTGGATCATCGCCGGGCTCGCGCAGCAGGCGGCGGGCCGCGCCCTGCCCTTCGTCGTGCGACGTCTGCGCGATGACCTGATCGTCGGCTCGACCCGGTTCATGAACATCGAAGAATCGCAACGACGCCTCGAGATCGGCACCACTTTCTATTCGAATTCGGTGCACAAATCAGCCCTCAACACCGAATGCAAGCGGCTGTTGCTGGCGCATGCCTTCGAGTCGCTGGGCTGCCTCGCGGTCGAATTCAGGACGCACTGGTTCAATCAGCGTTCACGCGACGCCATTGCAAAACTCGGCGCCAAGCAGGACGGCGTGCTTCGCAATCATCAGCGGCTGGCCGATGGCAGTCTGCGCGATACCGTGGTGTTTTCGATCATCGATATCGAGTGGCCAGCGGTCAGGCGTCATCTCACGGTCCGGCAGGCCCGGCTGCCCAAGCCCTGACGCAGCCCCTGACTCGACGCCCACCCGCCCCAATCATCAACGCCATTTCGCCACACACCGCAGCCTCACCCCACGCTTCGCACCGTTTGCCACCGCACCACGCCTTTCATACGGAGACACCATGCTGATCGACTTCTTCCTTCACCTTCGGCAGGCCAAGCTGCCGGTGTCGATCAAGGAGTACCTCACGCTCGTCGAGGCCATCGGCAAGAATGTGATTGGCCCGTCGGTCGACGATTTTTACGTGCTCTCGCGAGCCACGCTGGTCAAGGACGAGCGCAATTTCGACAAATTCGACCGTGCCTTCGGTGCCTACTTCAAGGGCGTGCAGGATGTTCAGGGCATCGATGTCGACGTACCGCTCGACTGGCTCAAGCGCCAGTTGCAGCGCGAGTTCACCGCCGAAGAAAAGGCGCAGATTGAAGCCATGGGCGGACTCGACAAGCTGCTCGAGCGTCTGAAGCAACTGCTCGAAGAACAGAAAGAGCGCCACGAAGGCGGCAACAAATGGATCGGCACGAACGGCACCTCGCCCTTCGGCAACGGCGGCTTCAACCCTGAGGGCATCCGCGTCGGCGGCCCGGCCGGCGGCAACCGGACCGGCGTGAAAGTCTGGGAGCAGCGTGCCTACAAGGATTACGACGACCAGGTCGAGATAGGCACCCGCAACATCAAGGTCGCCCTGCGCCGCCTGCGCAAATTCGCGCGCCAGGGTGCCGAAGACGAACTCGATCTGGACGACACCATTGCCTCAACCGCCCGCAATGCCGGCTACCTCGACATCAAGATGGTTCCCGAGCGGCACAACACCATCAAAGTGGTGATGCTGCTTGATGTCGGCGGCACGATGGACGACCACATCAAACGAACCGAAGAACTCTTTTCGGCCGCCAAGAGCGAGTTCAAGCATCTCGAGTTCTATTACTTCCACAACTGCGTCTACGACTTCGTCTGGAAGAACAACCGGCGGCGCCATTCCGAGCGGATGGCGACCTGGGACCTGCTGCGCAAGTACAACTCCGATTACCGGCTGATCTTCGTGGGCGATGCCACCATGAGCCCTTACGAGATTCTGCAGCCGGGCGGGTCGGTCGAGTACAACAACGAAGAAGCCGGGGCGGTCTGGCTGCAACGCCTGGCCGAGCGCTTTCCGAAATTCGCCTGGCTCAACCCCGAACCCGAAGGTGTCTGGGAATACCGGCAGTCGATTTCGGTGATTCGCCAGGTGCTGGCCAACCGGATGTATCCGGTGACACTCGCAGGCCTGGAGAAGGCCATGCGCGAGATGTCGAAGTAACAGTTCGTCAGTCCGCCGCGGCCGCGCGAGATGCCCGGCTGAAGCGGGCACATCGATCGGACGGGTCAGTTTGGTCAATCAGCCAGGCACATCAGCCTCGAACTGAAGTTTTGCCAGCCGCGCATAGAGGCCGCCTCGCGCCAGAAGCTCGGCATGCCGGCCTTGTTCGACAATACGGCCCTGCTCCATCACCACGATCAGATCGGCACGCTGCACCGTCGACAGCCGATGGGCCACCACGATGGTCGTGCGGCCGCGCATAGCGGTTTCGAGCGCCTGCTGCACCAGCCGTTCGCTCTCGGTATCCAGCGCGCTGGTGGCCTCATCGAGCAGCAGCAGCGGGGCATCTTTCAGGATGGCGCGGGCGATCGCGATGCGCTGGCGCTGCCCGCCCGACAGGCGAAGACCGCGTTCGCCCAGAAACGTCCGATAGCCCTGCGGCAACTGGCTCAGAAACCCATCGGCCTGAGCGGCGCGCGCCGCAGCAATCACCTCTTCCTCGCTCGCGGTCGGTCGACCGTAGCGGATGTTCTCCAGCGCATCGGCCGAAAAGATCACCGCATCCTGGGGCACCAGTGCGATCCGCGAGCGCAATGCCTCCAGATCCCAGCGATCGATTGGGACACCGTCGATCAGCAGTGAACCCGATGAAGCCTCGTAAAAGCGCAGCAGCAGCTGCAGCACCGTGCTCTTGCCGGCGCCGCTGGGCCCAACCAGCGCCACGGTATGGCCGGCCGGAATGCTCAGACTGAAATCGCGAATCGCCGGACTTTGAAGCCGCGAGGGATAGGCAAACTGCAGATGCTCGAAGTCGATGGCAGCGCCGGACGCTGAGCTGGCTGGCATTGTCGCCGGTTGCGCCGGGCTGCGGATGGCAGGCTCGGCGCGCAGCAGTTCATCGAGCCGCTCCGAGGCGCCAGCCGCTCGCAGCAGATCGCCCCAGACTTCGGCCAGTACTGCGGCGCTCGAGGCAACAATCGCAAAGTAGATCAGGGTCTGGCCAAGCTGCCCGGCGGTAATGTCGCCCCGAAGCACTGCCTGCGTGCCGCTGTAGAGACCGAAAATCGCCGAGCCGAAGACCGAGACGATCACGAAGCCGGTCAGCCAGGCCCGCGCGCCGGTGCGTCGGATCGAGGTGGCAAAGGCGGTCTCGCTGGCCTGCGCAAAGCGCTGTGTCTCGCGGTCCTGCTGACCATAGCTTTGCACCACCGGAATCGCATTGAGCACTTCGGCCGCAATGGCGCTCGAATCGGCCAACCGGTCCTGACTGGCCCGTGAGAGCTTGCGCACCCGTCGCCCGATCCAGATCGCGGGCAAGACCACGAAACCAAGCAGGGCGATGACCGTGATCGCCACTCTCGGGACACTGATCACCAGCATGCCCAGACTGCCCACGAAGAGCACCACATTGCGCAGCCCCATCGAGAAACTCGATCCGACAACGGTCTGCACCAAGGTGGTATCGGCCGACAGCCGCGACAGCACTTCGCCGGTCTGGGTGGTCTCGAAAAACACTGGGCTTTGCGTGACCACGCGGGCATAGACCGCATTGCGCAGATCGGCAATCACCCGCTCGCCCAGCCAGGTCATCATGTAGTAGCGCCCGGCGCTGAACAAGGCGAGCATCGCAGCCGCGCCAAAGAGCAACAGGAAGCGCCGGCCGAGTTCGGTCTCACGCAAGGCCGGATCACCACCGAAGCCGGTATCGATCACGCCCTTAAGCAAGGCTGGCACGACCAGCGTGGCCGCGGCAGCCGCCAGCAGACACACCACCGCGATGGCGGTGCGACCCAGGTAAGGGCGCAGCCAGGGCAGCAGCAGCCCAAGGCCGGCAAGCCGACGGGGCGGCGCGGCCGGGGCAGGCATAGCGGCAGGGTTGTCGTCAGCAACCGGATTGGCGGATGAAGAAAGCTTGGTGTCGGCAGACATGGGGATCGGGCATTGCGGCGCGAAGATGCGCTGGTGCGCCGCGCAGGATACAGGCAGAACGCAGACATTGCGCCGAAGTGGTCGGCATCGCGCTGCACCGCCCGAAGCCTACCGACCGGCAAGCGGCCATGGTGTCGATCAGTCGATGGCCGGCGCGTTGCGCAGCACTTCTTCCATCGTGGTCTGGCCTGCAGCCACTTTCATGGCGCCCGACAATCGCAGCGGTTTCATGCCGTCGCGCATGGCGCGCGAGCGAATCGCGCTCAGATCCGGCTGGCCATTGATCAGACCCCGGATGTCGTCGTTCATGGTCAGGATTTCATACAGACCTGCCCTGCCCCGATAGCCGGTATTGCGGCACTCCAGGCATCCGACCGCCCGCCAGGTCGACTGCGGACGACGCGCCTTGTAGGGCCGGATCATCGCCTCCCAGCGCTGATCCGGCTCGCCATCGGTCGGCGCCTTGCAGTGCTTGCACAGCACGCGCACCAGGCGCTGCGCCATCACGCCAAGGACGGTCGCGTTCAGGAGGAAGGACGGCACGCCCAGATCAAGCAGACGCGTGATCGCACTGGCCGAATCATTGGTGTGCAGGGTCGAGAGCACCAGGTGCCCGGTCAACGCGGCCTGGACCGCCATCTGCGCGGTGTCCAGGTCACGGATTTCGCCGACCATGATGATGTCGGGGTCCTGGCGCATCAGCGCCCGGATGCCTTCGGAAAACCCAAGGTCGATGCCGCTTTGCACCTGCATCTGATTGAAGGCCGGCTCGACCATCTCGATCGGGTCTTCGACGGTGCAGACATTGACCTCGTCGGTGGCCAGCTGTCGCAACGTCGAATAAAGCGTCGTGGTCTTGCCCGAGCCGGTGGGGCCGGTGACCAGCACGATGCCGTTGGGCGCACGGGTCATCTCGTTCCAGCGGGCCAGGTCATCGTCCGAAAAGCCCAGATCACCGAATCCGCGCTGCAACACTTCCGGGTCGAAAATCCGCATCACCAGCTTCTCGCCGAAGGCAGTCGGCAAGGTCGACAGGCGCAATTCAACCTCGCGGCCATCGGCGGTGCGGGTCTTGATGCGGCCATCCTGCGGACGGCGCTTTTCGACCACGTCCATGCGACCCAGCAGCTTGATGCGGCTGGTCATCGCCGACATCACTGCCGGTGGCACCTGATAGACGCTGTGCAGCACACCGTCGATCCGAAATCGCACCACACCGAGTTCACGACGCGGCTCAAGGTGGATGTCGCTGGCGCGCTGTTCGAAGGCGTATTGCCAGAGCCAATCGACAATGGTGATGACATGCTGGTCGTTGGCATCAAAGCTGCGACCGCTTCGACCGAGCTCGACCAGCTGCTCAAAGCCATTGGCATTGGCGTTGGCCGGACCGCTCTTGTGCGCACCGCGCACCGATCGGGCCAGGCTGTAGAACTCGACCACATAGCGTGCGATATCGGCCGGGTTGGCAGCGACCCGATGGATCCGCTTGCGCAGCAGCTGCGACAGCTCGTCAACCCATTCATCGATCATCGGCTCGCAGGTCGCAACCACAATCTCACTGCCTCGGATACCCAGCGGCAGGATGTCGAAGCGGCTTGCATACGTGCTTGACATCACATCGGCGATGCGTGACAGGTCGACTTTCAAGGGGTCGATATGCGCAAGCTCGAGGCCAAAGCGACCTGCCATCCAGACGCTCAGGGTTTCGAGGTCAAGCACCTGATGCGGCGGCTTGACGCAGTGAAGCTTGCGCTGGGCAATCTCCACCAGCGCATGCCGTCGAGCCTGCGACAGCCGCGAATAATCACCGGCAATGCGAGCCTGTTCGGCGTCGACCAGACCGTCTTCGACCAGTGCTGCCAGCACCTCATGGACGCTGAGCTTGCGGCCGCGAACGCCGAAAGGACGCGCCTCGGTTCCGAAGGCCGGCGCAGTGGACGCAGAGGGTGTCGATACAGGCGTTGCAAGCTGGGCCGCCACCGTCGCATGCAACCGGGTTGCAACCGGCGCAGCGGTGAAGACTTCGGAAGCCGGCACGGTACTGGCGACAGGAGGATCGATCAGGCTGGAGCTCATTGGAAGCGACGCTAGCATCCGCCCCGACGACTTACGCTCAAGCACGGATGGACGGTCGACACGGTCAGGCCAACGTCGATGGGGTGAGGAGGGTCACTGCGACATCGAGCGGACCTGGCGCCACGGTGTGCGCCCGCCCGATTACACGCCTGGGATGGCGTGCCGCAACGCCTTCGCCCAGTCAGGCCCGGGCAATCGCCACTGCTTTTGAAGGTAGTCTGCCCGTGCAAACAGGTCGCCCGAATCGACCGACAGCGGTGGACCCGAGAATGCCAGCACGACCAGATTGCCGGCTGCGACCGGCGGAAGCACCAGCACCTGCGAGTCAAAGACCTCAATGACGCGTTCGAGATTCTCGGTAAACGAGCGCTGGTCACCACCGAAGAGATTGAGCACCAGCATGCCGGGCGACGCGAGACAGCGCCTGCAATCACGATAAAAGGCCACTGAGTCGAGCACCGGGCCGCGGGCATCCCGATCATAGACATCGACCTGAACCACCCCGTAACGACCCCGCTCGCGGGGCCGTGCCACGAACTCGCCGGCGTCAGCGCAGACCAGCCGCAGACGCTCGTCCTGCGGTGGCAGCGCGAACCACTGATGACAGGCCGCGATCACGCTGGCACTCGCCTCGACCGCGGTCGTCCGGGTGTATGGCAGGAAACGCCAGCACCACTTGGTGAGTGCTGCCGCGCCCAGGCCGAGCTGCAGCACTTCCTGGGGCGGCGACATGAAGAGCAGCCAGGCCATCATGTTTCGCACGTAATCGAGTTCGAGCTCGAAGGGGCGCCTGATTCGCATCGCGCCCTGGATCCAGACCGAGCCGAAGTGCAGATGGCGCACGCCGTCCTGCTCGGACAGATCGATCGGCGGATCGGTCTGTCTTGCGCGCGCCCGCTGTGATCTGCTTGCGCTGGCCAACTAGGCACTCACCGCGAGGCCATCGCAAGCAGCATGTCATTGAGCCGCTTGACGAAGCCCGCCGGATCGGCGAGCTGCGTGCCTTCGGCCAGCTGGGCCTGATCGAAGAGCAGATGGGCCCATCCGTCGGCATGCGCCGTCTCGGTCTTCAGACGCGCGACCAGCGGATGCGTCGGATTGATCTCGAGAATCGGCTTGCGCTCGGGCGCTTTCTGGCCCGATTGCTTGAGCAAACGCTCGAGCGTGCCGCTGATGTCGCCGTCATCCGAAACCAGGCAGGACGGCGAATCGGTCAGTCGATCGGTCACCCGCACATCCTTGACCCGATCGCCGAGCGAGGCCTTGATCTGCGCCACCAGGTCGGCGAAATCGCGGGCAGTCTCTTCGACCTTGGCCTTTTCCTCGGCATCCTGAAGGGCGCCCAGATCAAGCCCGCCGCGCGCCACCGAGACCAGCGCCTTGCCCTCGAAGTCATTGAGAAACGAGAGCATCCACTCGTCGACCTGATCGGTCAGCAGCAGCACCTCGACTTCCTTGCGCCGAAAAACTTCCAGATGCGGGCTGCTGCGCGCCGCGCTCTCGGAATCCGCGGTGACGTAATAGACCTTGTCCTGACCTTCTTTCATGCGCGACACATAGTCGGCCAGCGAGACCGTCTGCTCGCCGGCAGCCGTGCCGGTCGAGGCAAAGCGCAGCAGCTTGGCGAGCCGCTCCTGATTGCCGAAGTCCTCACCCATGCCTTCTTTGAGCACCTGACCGAACTGCGACCAGAAAGTCTTGTAATCGTCGGGCTTGTTCTCGGCGAGATCTTCGAGCATCGAGAGCACCCGCTTGGTCGAGCCCTCGCGGATCGCCCGCACGTCACGACTTTCCTGGAGAATTTCGCGCGAGACATTGAGGGGCAGATCAGCCGAATCGACCACGCCCTTGACGAAGCGCAGATAGACCGGCATCAGCTGCTCGGCGTCATCCATGATGAAGACACGGCGCACATAGAGCCGAATGCCGCGGCGGCGCTGGCGATCCCAGAGATCGAAAGGCGCGCGCGACGGCACATAGAGCAGCTGCGTATATTCGCTGCGGCCTTCGACCCGGTTATGGGTCCAGGCCAGCGGCGCATCGTTGTCGTTGGTCAGATGCTTGTAGAACTCGCGGTATTGCTCCTCGTCGACCTCGGACTTGGAACGGGTCCAGAGCGCGCTCGCCTGATTGACCATCTCCCATTCACCGTCGGCCGCATCCTCCTTGCGCATGCGGATCGGCAGCGAAATATGGTCGGAATACTTGCGCACGATCGAGCGCAGCTTCCATCCCGACAGCAGATCGCTCGAGTCGGGTCCGCTCTCATCGGCGTCAGTCGAGGCCGCGCGCAGATGCAGGGTGATGCGGGTGCCCCGTTCGGCGCGTTCAATCGATTCAATGCTGAATTCGCCGCTGCCGTCGGACTCCCAGCGGATCGCCTCAGCCGCAGGCAGGCCGGCGCGTCGCGATTCGACGGTAACTTTCTCCGCGACGATAAAGGAAGAGTAAAAGCCCACCCCGAACTGCCCGATCAGGTTGGCATCGCGGGCCTGATCGCCGGTGAGACTGGCAAAGAACTCGCGTGTGCCCGATCGGGCGATGGTGCCGAGGTTGTCGATTGCCTCGTCGCGCGACAGGCCGATGCCATTGTCGGTCAGCGTGATCGTGCGGGCGGTGGGGTCGAATTCGAGGCTGATCATCAGCTCGCCGTCGCCGTCGTAAAGCTCGGGATGATCGATGGCCTCGAAGCGCAGCTTGTCGCAGGCATCCGATGCATTGGAGACCAGCTCGCGCAGAAAAATCTCGCGGTTGCTGTAAAGCGAGTGGATCATCAGCTGCAGGAGCTGTTTGACCTCGGTCTGAAAGCCGCGTGTTTCTTTTGTTGCAGTCATTGTTTGTCAAGAAGGGAAAAGGGCAACCTGCAATCTTAGCGCGTCGATCGGGTAGTCTCTAGAGCAAGACCACTTCGCACAGCCGACTTGCATGGGCAATACCCTTCACTTCCTGCAGGTCGATGTCTTCACCGACCGCCCTTTCTTCGGCAACCCGGTCGCTGTGGTGCTTGATGCTGACGCACTGAGCAGCCAGACCATGCAGCGCATTGCCCGCTGGACGAATCTGTCGGAGACCACCTTCGTGCTCAAGCCGACCGATGCCCGCGCCGATTACCGCCTGAGAATCTTCACTCCTGAGCGTGAGTTGTCTTTCGCCGGTCATCCCACGCTTGGCAGCGCGCGTGCGGTGCTGCACTCCGGTCGCCTCATGCGGCACGACGCCGCCACGCTCACCCAGGAATGCGCAGCAGGGCTGGTGAAGCTGCGACGCGATGGCGATCGGCTCTTTTTCGAGGTGCCGCCTGCGCGCACCACGCCCCTTTGCGCGACCGATGCCTTGGCAATTGCACAGGCGCTCGGACTCGAGACCGATGCCGAGACACCGGTCTTCGAGGCCATCGATGTCGGGCCGGTCTGGCTGACCGCAGCGCTGCGCGATGCCGATCAGGTGCATGCCCTGTCGCCTGATTTTGCGCGCTTGGCCGAATTGTCGCGACGCCTTGGCGCCACCGGCGTCAATGTCCATGCGAACTATCCGGCTGGCTATTGCGATGCGCGAGGCGAGGCGGTGCAGGTGGCGGTGCGCTCGTTTGCCCCGGCCGTCGGTGTTCCCGAAGACCCGGTCTGCGGCAGCGGCAACGCCTGCGTGGCCCTGCAGCGGCGCGCCCGCGGCGAGCATCAGGACTACATCGCGACCCAGGGTGACGTGATCGGGCGCGAGGGCCGCATCACCGTCGCCTATCGCGGCGAGGGCATCGAGATCGGCGGCGCCACTGTGGTGGCCGTGGAAGGCCGCATCAGCGTCGACTGAATCGTCCGGCGTCGACTGAATTGTCCTGCCTCGACTGAATCGTCCGAATCGATCCGAATCGTCCTGCGACAGCCTGAAGCCGCCAACAATCCGGGGCGGCCGGTGTGCAAGCCCGGCAGTCAGGTCGGATTACCCTGCAGCGGCGTAAAGAAAGCCTCCACCAGCGCGGGGGTGACCTCCTCATACGCGGCAGGGGACCAGGCCGCATCGCGCGACTTGTCGATCAGCAGCGCCCTCACGCCCTCCGGAAAATCAGGGTGACGCTGGCATTGACCGGCCACGATCAGATCGAGCGCCAGAACCTGCCCCAGACCGAGCAGACGCGATCGGCGCATATAGTTGTAGGTCACGCAGGCGGCAGTCGGCGAGCCGGCAGCCAGATTCTCATAGGCCTTCGCAAACCACGGCTCGGCTGCGGCCAGCTCACGCAAACGCGCCAGCACGGCTTGTGCGCTTGGCTGCATGCACAGCTCGCGGATCGCATCGTGATGGCGCTGCAAGCCGCTTTGCGGCAGGGTCAGCGGCGATTCGGCCGCAAACGACAGACAGAATTCGCGCAAGCGCGCTCGGTTGCTCGCTACCGATACCTGCCAATCGAGAGTCGCAAGCCGCTCGATGAAGGCCGGCTGTCGCGCATGTGCGATGGCATGGTCGGCCAGCCGCGCATACAGCGCGTCGGCTTCGTTGACGATGATGCCGGTCATGGCGAGCAAGAGCCCGGCCTCACCCGGCACCCGGTTGAGAAACCAGCCACCGCCGACATCTGGGAACAGCCCGATATGAATTTCGGGCATCGCGAGTTTCAGACCTTCAGTCACGATCCGCTCACTGCCAGTCACCGACAGGCCCACGCCACCGCCCATGTCGACGCCGTGCGCCCAGGTGATCAGCGGTTTGGGATATTGGTGCATCAGCGCATCGAGCTGATATTCGACATCGAAGAAGGCATCGCCATAGATAAAGCGCTGCGGGCCGCCGGCGCGTACCTGACGAATCACCTCGGCCACATCGCCTCCCGCGCAAAAGCCCTTCGGACCATTGCCGGCGAGCATGACGCAGACGATCGATTCGTCCGAAGCCCAGGCGCGGAACTGATCGAGCATCGCCTGGCACATCGCCAGATTGAGCGCATTGAGTTGCCCCGGACGATTCAGACGAGCAATGCCGATGCGGTGCGCGCTGTCGGAACAGGCCATCGTCTCGAAGCTCATGTCGGGCGTTGCCGAGGTCAGGGTTGTCAGGTCAGTGCTCATGGCTGATGTATCGCTTTTCGTAAAAATAAATTTTTTTAATGCTGAAATGGGTTGGACGAAAAATTGGCTGATCGGCTTATGTCAGGTCGATGACCCACCCGCACCTCCAGCCGTTCCACCACCTGGCTGGGCCATCACCGGTGCTTTCCAGCGCGGCTCGATCGGCTTGCCCTTGCGACCGCGCGGGGCGCGGTAGTCGTTGAGCTCACGCTGGCTCACCGAGCGTCTCATCGGCTTGCCGCCACGGCCTTCGCCCGACAATTCAAGCCCCTGCTCACCCACGACAATCAACTGCATCAGCGTTTCACCCTTCTCGAGCTCGATCAGTCGTGTGCCGCGTCCGCCGCTCTTGAGGACCTTGGCTTCGTCCAGCGCAAAGACCAGCCAGCGCGGACGATCGGCTGTGCCGCCCAGACAGACTACTGAGCTGACCGCCGAGCCAAGCACCGAGCCGAGTCCGACACCAAACACGCAGGGCCGGATCGGCGCATCACCCTCATCAAGGCTCATCATCTGCCGCCCGGCCTTGTTGCGACCGATCAGATCGGCTCCCTGACAGACGAAGCCGACACCGGCACGTGTGGCCAGCAGCACCGATGCCTCGGCGCGCGCGGCAAACACATGCTCGGCGCGCGTCCCGCTTTCGAGCTCGACAAGCGTCGTGAGCGGCACACCATCGCCGCGCGCCGACGGCAATTGCGACACCGGCACGCTGTAGGCACGCCCATTGGAGCCGATCACGAAGAGCGAATCGGTGGTCATCACTTCATGCGCGCCATCAAAAGCATCACCCGCCTTGAAGCTGAACAGCGACGGATCATGGCCATGGCCCTGACGCGCGCGAATCCAGCCCTTTTGCGACACGATCACGGTCACCGGCTCATCGACCACCTTCACTTCGGCGACGGTTTTCTGGGCCGCTTCGATCAGGGTGCGTCGCGCATCACCATAAAGCTTGGCATCGGCCTCGATTTCACGGATCAGCTGACGGCGCATCGCTGATTCGCTCGCCAGCAGTGCGCTCAACTGGTCGCGCTCGGTGCGCAGCGCAGTCAGCTCCTGCTCGATGCGGATCGCTTCGAGTCGGGCGAGCTGGCGCAGCCTGATCTCGAGAATATCGTCGGCCTGCCGCTCGCTCAGTCCAAATGCCGTCATCAGCGCCGGCCTGGGCTCATCGGCATTGCGAATGATGCGGATCACCTCGTCAATATTGAGCAGGACGAGCTGGCGACCTTCCAGGATATGGATGCGCTCGTCGACCTTGCCCAGCCGGTGCTGCGCCCGACGCGTGAGGGTCTGGATCCTGAATTCAACCCATTCGACGAAGATTTGCGCGAGCGACTTCTGTTGCGGGCGGCCATCACGCCCGATCATGACCAGATTGACCGGCACGCTCGATTCGAGCGAGGTCTGGGCCAGCAGCACGTTCAGCAATTGCGTTGGCGTGATGCGCGTATTGCGCGGCTCGAAGACCAGCCTGACCGCGGCTTCGCGCCCGGACTCATCGCGCACGGTCTCGAGCACACCGAGTACGGTCTGCTTGAGTTGCAGCTGTTCGGGCGACAGGGCCTTCTTGCCGAGCCGAACCTTGGGGTTGGTGAGCTCCTCGATCTGCTCAAGCACTTTGGCGGTCGACACCCCGTGCGGCAGTTCGGTGACCACCAGCTGCCACTGTCCACGCGCAAGCTCTTCGACCACATGCCGCGCCCTGACCTTGACCGGCCCGCGCCCGGTGGCATAGACCTCGCGCAGCTCGGCGGGGGTGGAGATCACCTGCCCGCCGCCCGGAAAATCAGGGCCAGGCATGACCGCGAGCAGATCGTCGATCGTGGCATCGCGCTGGCGCACCACGATGATCGCCGCCTGGGCAACTTCGCGCAGATTGTGCGGCGGGATTTCGGTGGCCATGCCGACCGCAATGCCTGAGGCACCGTTGAGCAGCACCATCGGCAGGCGCGCCGGCAACAGTGAGGGCTCTTCGGTCGAGCCGTCGTAGTTGGGCACGAAATCGACCGTGCCCTGGTCGATTTCATCGAGCAGCAGTCGGGCATGCGGCGTGAGCCGCACCTCGGTGTAGCGCATGGCGGCCGCGCCATCGCCATCACGCGAACCAAAGTTGCCCTGCCCGTCGACCAGCGGGTAGCGCAGCGTGAATCCCTGCGCCATGCGCACCATCGCGTCATAGGCCGCGGTATCGCCATGCGGATGAAAGCGTCCGAGCACGTCGCCCACCACCCGGGCCGACTTGACCGGCTTGGCGGCCGGGCCCAGGCCCATCGCGTTCATCGCATGCAGGATTCGCCGCTGCACCGGCTTCTGGCCATCGGCCACATCCGGCAGTGCCCGCCCCTTGACCACCGAGACCGCATAGTCGAGGTAGGCGCGTTCGGCATAGCGGGCAAGGGTCAGGCGCTGGCCGTCGTCCTCGGGAATCAGCGGCTCATCAGGTATCGACATCGAGGACGGGTCAGAGGGCGGTGAACGCCAAACTGATGGCGCTCAGGGTCGATGTGTAAGTGTTATTGCCACGCAGCAAGGTGTTGTTGAAAGTGATCTGGCGCAGCAGCGGATTGACGGTCACGGTGCCATTGCATAACTGGAGTTCATTCTGAGTCGCCACGAGCGCGCAGCTGGTCACCCCATCTTGCGTGGCGGTGCTCGTTCCCCAGGTATCGGTGACAGCAATCACACTGCCGCTGACCGGGTCGTAATCAACCGTGATCCGATGCAACAAGGTGGCGCCGTTCGTGCTGGTGCCGTTTCCAATGATGACGATCTGGCGATAATTGGTTGAGAGCGGCGAAGTACCCGAGGCGCTGCTTGTGACCGTGAGCGTGGCGGTGCCGGTCGTCGGAAACGCATTCAGCACCCTCAAAATCGCCGTGCCCGATACGCCACCCCCCGACGGACTCTGGATGGCGGCCGACCCGGTCGCACCATCGCTGGTCCCACCGCAAGCCGCCAGCATCGCCGTCGCGCCAAACATGAGCACCGCAACCATCGACCGCGAAGTCGAGCGGATCGGACGCAAGACTTTGAGCAGGCACTTGATCCAGTCATTCAGCATGATTTTCTCCCTGGAAAATAAAATTTACACATCGACTTCGACTTCGTTGCCATGCTCTTCAAGCCAGCTGCGACGGGCCGCCGCTTCGCCCTTGCCCATCAGCATCGTGAAGCGCTGCTGCGTGGCATCGGTATCAATGACGCCGTAATCAACCTGCAGCAGACGGCGGGTCTCGGGATTCAGCGTGGTCTCCCACAACTGCTCGGCGGTCATCTCGCCCAGCCCCTTGAATCGCGAGATCGACCATACCCCGTCGCGCAGCCCGTCCTTGCGCAATTTGTCCTCGGTATGGCGCAATTCACCCTCATCGAGGCAATAAAGCTTGCGCAGGGGGCGCTTGCCTTGCGCCGGCACATCGACCCGAAAGAGCGGCGGACGCGCGACATAAATCCGACCGGCCTCGATCAGCTTCGGAAAATGGCGCAAAAAGAGCGTCAGCAGCAGCACCTGAATATGGGCGCCATCGACATCGGCATCCGACAGGATGCAGATCTTGCCGTAGCGCAGATTAGCCAGATCCACCGCATCCTTCGGGCCATGAGGATCGATGCCGATGGCCACCGAGATATCGTGAATTTCGGTATTGGCAAAAAGGCGGTCGCGATCGGACTCCCAGGTATTGAGCACCTTGCCGCGCAGGGGCAGGATCGCCTGATAGCCCTTTTCGCGGCCCATCTTGGCCGAGCCGCCGGCCGAGTCGCCTTCGACCAGGAACACCTCGTTGCGATCGAGGTCGGTGCTTTCGCAGTCGGTGAGCTTGCCGGGCAACACCGCCACGCCAGAGCTCTTGCGCTTTTCAACCTTCTGCGCCGAACGCTGGCGCGCCTGCGCCTGGCGGATCACCAGATCGGCCAGCTTGCGGCCCCACTCGACATGCTCATTGAGCCAGAGCTCGAACTGCCCGCGCGCAAAGCCCGCCACCAGTCGCAGGGCATCACGCGAATTGAGCCGCTCCTTGATCTGCCCCTGGAACTGCGGATCGAGCACCTTGGCCGACAGCACGAAACTCGCCCGGGCAAAGACATCCTCCGGCATCAGCCGCACGCCCTTGGGCAGCAGCGAATGCATCTCCACAAAGCCCTTGACCGCGTTGAACAGGCCTTCGCGCAACCCCGACTCATGCGTGCCGCCGGCCGGCGTCGGAATCAGGTTCACATAGGACTCGCGAATCAGAGCGCCCGACTCGGTCCAGGCCACCACCCACTGCGCGCCCTCACCCAGCGCAAAGGTGTCATGCCCTGCCGGCGCATATTGCTCGCCTTCGAAGAGCGGCACGATCGGCGCCCCTTCCGGGAGCTCACCACCCTGACTCACTCCTCCGCCGCCTTCTGCCGCCAGCGCCTGCGAGAGATAGCCGCGCAGGCCTTCGGCGAATTTCCAGGCCTGGGTTTGCCCGGTCTTGTCGTTCTGAAGCGTGACCTCGACGCCCGGCAGCAGCACCGCCTTGGATCGCAGCAAACGCTCGAGGTCAGACAGCGGCAGGACCTGACTGTCGAAGTATTTCGGATCAGGCCAGACCTGCACGCGCGTGCCGCTGCGCCGCTCACCCTTGGCCGCGGGCCGGGACACCAGCGGCTCGATGATGTCGCCGCCGGCAAAGATCAGGGTATGGACGCCATTGCCCTGATCGTCGGGGCGCCAGACCGTCACCTCGAGGCGCAGCGACAGCGCGTTGGTGACCGATACGCCGACCCCGTGCAGGCCGCCGGAAAAGCTGTAGGCGCCGCCCGCCTGCTTGTCGAACTTGCCACCGGCATGAAGGCGTGTGAAGACGATCTCGACCGTCGAGACGCCCTCTTCGGGATGGATGCCCACCGGGATGCCGCGACCGTTGTCGTCGACCACCACGCTGCCATCGGCGCGCAAGCTCACGCCAATGACGCGGGCCTGTCCGGCCAATGCTTCATCGGCGGCGTTGTCGATCACCTCCTGCACGATATGCAGCGGATTATCGGTGCGGGTATACATGCCCGGGCGCTGGCGAACCGGCTCCAGGCCCTTGAGGACCCGGATCGAGGCCTCGGTATAGTCTTGCTTGCGTGTTGCCATCCCGCGATTATCGCGTGAATCGGCAAGCGCCATGCCAAAGAGGTCGATCTACGATGAGCCCACTGCCGACGCTGCCCCAAATCGAATCCGCTGCAGCGATTGTTTACCAGTCAATGCCAGCCACACCGCAATACACCTGGCCGCTGCTGGCAAAGCGACTGGGCACGCCGGTCTGGCTCAAGCACGAGAACCATACGCCCACTGGGGCCTTCAAGGTCAGAGGCGGTCTGGTCTATCTCGAAGGCCTGGCCCGTCGGCAGCCCGACTGCCCGGGCATCGTCTCGGCGACGCGCGGCAACCATGGCCAGTCGCTCGCCTTTGCAGCGCGCCGCTATCGCATTCCCACCACGATCGTGGTGCCGCAAGGCAACAGCCTCGAAAAAAATGCCGCGATGCAGGCCTTCGGTGCCGAGCTCATCGAGTACGGCGCCGACTTCCAGGAAGCGAGCGAGCATGCGTCTGCACTCGCACAGACCCGCGGTCTGCATCGCGTGCCCTCGTTTCACAGTGATCTGGTGAGCGGTGTGGCCACCGGCTGGCTCGAGATGTTTCGCGCAGCACCCGATCTCGATGCGGTGTTCGTACCGATCGGGCTTGGTTCCGGAATTTGTGCGGCAGCGGCGGCGCGCGCTGCGCTCGGTCGAACGATGCGGATCATCGGCGTGGTCTCGACGCACGCGCCGGCCTATGCCCTGTCGATTGCAGCACGCCGCGCAATCAAGGCGCCGGTGAGCACGGTCATTGCCGATGGCATGGCCTGCAGCACGCCCGACCCGACCGCACTCGACATTCTGTTCAGCGAAGTCGATGAGGTGGTTCAGGTGAGCGACCTTGAGGTGGCCAGCGCGATGAAGGCGCTCTATGTCGACACCCACAATGTGGCCGAAGGCGCAGGTGCGGCCTCACTGGCTGCCGCGATGAAACTGGCCACTGAAAGACCAGAATCCATCAAGGGCAAACAGATTGGCCTGACGCTGTGCGGCGGCAATGTCGATCACGACATGTTCGCCCGAGTCTTGAACGGCTAGACCGCCACCTGCGAGCCGAGCTCGATCACCCGATTCGGTGGCAGCCTGAAATAGCTGGCTGCGGTAGGGCTGTTCTGCATCATCCAGCCGAAGAGCGACCGGCGCCATCCGAACACCCCGCGGCGAGACACCGACACGATCACCGGCTTGCTGGTGAAATAGGAGGTGTCATCGAGGTTGATCTCCAGACCTTTTCGGCGCGCCAGCTTGAGCAGGCGGCGAATGTCCGGGTCTTCGCGGTAGCCAAAGTGCCCGACCAGCCGATAGATGCCGCCCTCGCGTCGCTGCAGCTCGATGCGGTCGTCATCAAGCACACGGGGCACATCGTCGAACTCGATCGACATGAACACCGTCTGTTCATGCACCACCTTGTTGTGCTTGAGGTTGTGCAAAAAACTTGCCGGATAACCGGTGCGCGTCGAGCTGAAGAACACCGCCACACCCGGCACGCGAGTGATGTCCGACAGATCGAGATCGAGGTCGTCGCTGGCCACGCGCGGAGAGGCCTCCTTTCGGGCTCGCATGATTTCCATGCCCCGGCGCCAGGTGGTCATCACCGTGAACATGATCGAGGCAAGCAGCAGCGGAAACCACGCGCCTTCAAAAATCTTGCTGATATTTGCAATGAAAAAGAAAATTTCAATAACGATGATCCCGGCAACCAGAGGAAGCAGTGCCTTGATACGGGTGGACTTCAGCCCGAAGAGCACCACTGCAAGCAGCGCGCTGCTGATCAGCAGGACGCCTGATACCGCGATACCGTAAGCCGCCGCCAAGGCTGTCGAACTCCGGAAGCTGATCACCAGAAGGAGAACCAGAATCAGCAAAGTCCAATTCACCACCGGAATGTAGATCTGCCCGCGTGCGACCTCGGAGGTGTAAAGAACTTTCAGTCGAGGAAGATAGTTCAGCCGCGAGGCCTGCTGAGTCACTGAAAACGCGCCTGAGATCGTCGCCTGCGAAGCGATGACCGTCGCGAGCGTCGCCAGAATGACGAGTGGCACCAGCAGAAAGTCAGGCGCAAGCAGAAAGAACGGATTGCGCACGGCATCCGGGTCACGAAGCACCAGCGCCCCCTGTCCAAGATAATTCAGAATCAGGCAGGGAAACACCAGCAAGAACCATCCGAATCGGATCGGACGAACTCCAAAGTGGCCCAGATCGGCATACAGCGCCTCGGCGCCGGTCAGGGTGAGGAACACTGCACTGAGTGCCACGAAACTCCAGCCGGGATGCTCGACGAAGAATCGCAGGGCATAACGAGGATCAATCGCAGCGATAATTTCGGGGGATTTCACAATACTGACGATACCGAGCGTCGCGAGCGTCAGAAACCACACCACCATGACCGGGCCAAAGAGTGCACCCACACTCGCGGTTCCGCTGCGTTGAAGCATGAACAGACCGACCAGAATCACCAAGGCAATCGGGACGATATAAGACTCCAGCGATGGCGCAGCAAGGGTAATGCCTTCGACCGCAGACAGCACCGAAATTGCCGGAGTAATGACTGCATCACCGTAAAAGAGCGATGCCGCAAAGATTCCCAGAACACTGACAAACCAGGTCAGTTTTGGTCGGTCACGAACCAATGCCAGTACATTCGAAAGCAGAGCAAGTACGCCACCCTCACCCTGATTGTCGAAGCGCAAAATCACCAGAACAT
>CAIVAS010000266.1 GCA_903903975.1 uncultured Burkholderiales bacterium | reverse complement strand
ATCGCCTTCGCGGCAAAGGCCCAGGTCGCCGTGCCGTGCAGCAGGATGCTGCTCAGACCCGCTGATCGGGCCGCCCGTTCTTCGGTATGAATCGGATTCCAGATGCGCGCGCACTCGGTGTAGACATGCGGCAGGCCTGCATCAATGGGCATGGCATATTCAGCAAGCACATCGTCAGCAAGCACAGCGCCTTGCGAGCTCACCGTTGAACGCGGTCGGGGGTCCTCACCAATCACATCGTGATCGCCGGCAATCGACACCCCCCTAAACATCGTCCCAGACAGACTGTCGACCAGCAGCGTGCCGCTGGATCGCTCTCTGCTGCGATATCGGATCAGCACATAGGTGCCCGCCGATGTCCTGCGCATATGGACCACTTCCGATGAGGTGCTCACCGTCATGCCGGCTCGGATCGGCGAGACGAAGCGCGAGTCCTGCCAGACATGCACGGCGCGGCGCAGTTCGGTTTCATCGAGCCTCAGCAAAGCATTGCGGGTCTTGAGGGCCGCTGACCATTCAAGGCACACGCAAAACATCGGCACCACGAAGGGGCCATCGACCTGAGCGTCATCAAGGTAGAGCCGGTCGGTCAGACCGAGCCCGGCGGCATACGACAGCACCCAGCGGGTGTCGACCTGCTGCGAAAGCGATTCGCTTGCGCCCAGTGCGTCAGGATTGATCGGCATCGTCAGTCTCTCTTCGTCGTTTATCGGCGCAGACGGCGCAAGCGCGATAACGCCTGCCTCATCGCCTGATCAGTTCACCGTCGCGCCCGACTCCTTCACCACCTTGCCCCAGCGCACGATCTCGCTGCGGATGAAGGCATCGGCCTCGGCCGGCGTGCTGCCCCAGATGTCATAACCATAGCCCTCGATCTTTTCCCGGGCATCGGGGCTGCGCATGGCGCGAATGATTTCGGTGTTGAGTTGCTGCACCAGCGCGGGTGGTGTGGCGGCCGGCGCCAGCACCGAATACCACACCGACACATCAAAGCCCGGCACGCCCTGTTCGGCCACCGTGGGCACATCGGGCAGCACACGCGAACGTTCCTTCGAGGCCATCGCAATCGCGCGGAATTTTCCGGCCTTGATCTGCGGCAGCGACGAGGACAACGAATCGAACATGAAGTCCACCTCATTGCCGAGCAAGCCGATGATGGCCGGCCCGCTGCCCTTATAAGGCACATGGATCATGTCGAGCTTGAGCTGCGACTTCAGATACTCCACCGACAGATGACTGGTGTTGCCGGGGCCGGCCGAGGCGAAGGTCAGCTTGCCCGGTTTTGCACGCGCGCCTGCGATCAGGTCCTGAAAGGTCTTGAAGGGTGAATTGGCCGGGACCACCACTACCAGCGGCAAGGTGGCCGCGATGGTAATCGGGGCGAAGTCTTTCACTGTGTCGTAAGGCAGCTTCGGCATCAGCGTGGCGTTGATCGCATGGGCCGACAGCATCATCACGATGTTGTAGCCGTCGGGCGGCGATTTCGCGACGACATCGGCGCCGATGGTGGTCCCGCCGCCGGGCTTGAAATCGACGATCACCTGCTGGCCGAGATTTTTCGACATCTCGACCGCGATCGGTCTGGCCAGGATCTCGGAGCTGCCACCGGGCGCATAAGGCATCACGAAGCGGATCGGTTTGGTCGGAAACGGCGCCGATGGCGCGGCGGTCTGGGCGCCAGACCGTGTCGGCCACTGGGCGGCTGTCATGGCAGCAGCGCCTGCAAGAACCAGACGGCGTCGTGTCGTCATCATGCGTCTCCGAAAAAAAATATTCTGTTTGTGATGGTTGATCTGCGTCAACAAAGGGCTGCACGCTTGCTTAAGTTCAAGCGAATCGATCATAAGCTGAACCGCTATGCTTGGCACCCGACACCGGCAACATGGAAGTGCTGGCCCGTTATGGCACACCCGAACAGCAGGAGCGCTGGCTAAGGCCGCTGCTCGACGGCGAGATCCGCTCGTGCTTTGCGATGACCAAGCCTACGGTGGGCTCGGGCGATGCCACCACAATATTGAGTCATCGATCCGGAGCCCGCAGCAATCGATGATTCTGGTGCCGATGAACACCCCGGGCGTGAAGGTGATTCGCCCGATCGGAGGGATTGCTGAGCGCTCAGGAAACGCGAGCCGGCTCTCCGACCTTCTCAGCCTGAAACCGGAGAGCAAATTTCAACCAGGGTTCCGTCAGGACAACGGACATAGGAAACCGTTTGCCCCCAAGGTTTTAGCAACGGCTCCTTGATGGACACTGCGCCCGCGTCGATGGCCCTGGCATGCGCCTCGGCGACATTTTCGGTGACCAGCGCAATTTCCATTCCGAGCGGTGTTTCCGACTGATTCGCCTTGACATAACCACTTGGAAGATTGGATGCACCAAGCTCATGGGTCGCAAAAGCCAGCGCTGTCTCGCCGGTATCCAGCTCGCCATAGCCCGACTCGTGAACGAATCGTCGCTTCAATCCAAAGGCTTTTTCAAAGAACTCGACCGACGCGAGTACGTCGGGCACATAGATGATGGTGTAACCGAATTTCATGGCGTGGTCCGTGGAGGCGATGTCAGATCGACGTTCAATCGGAATTGACGGGGGCGGAAACATCGAGATCGGGTCTGAGCGCCAGCGGCGTCCTGAGCTTGTCAGGCCTGAAATGTAAAAGGGCCCGGAGAATTTCCGGGCCCTCGTGATTGGTGGACCGAAGGAGGATCGAACTCCCGACCTCCGCATTGCGAACGCGGCGCTCTCCCAGCTGAGCTATCGGCCCAATCAAGCGGTCGAATATAGCGGATCGACCAAGACAAAACAAACAGGCTTCAGTCAGTCACGCCTGGCAAGCGCTTGGAGCAAAATCACGACAAACCGAGCGCTTTCGGCAGCCACAGCGTGATCGCCGGAAACGCCACCAGCACCGCCAGGCGCAGGATGTCAGCATAGAGAAAGGGCATGACGCCTTTCCAGATCTGCCCGGTCGGCACATCGGGCAACACACTTCGCAAGACAAAAACATTCATGCCGACCGGCGGGCTGATCATGCCGATCTCGACCACGCATACGATCAAAATGCCGAACCAGATCGGATCAAAGCCCAGATGGGTGACCAGCGGAAAGAAGATCGGCACCGTCAGCAGAATCATCGAGAGCTCTTCCATCGCGGTGCCGAGAATCACATAGACCGCGCAGATCGCCACGATCACGAGAATCGGATTGATCTGGAACTGCTCGACGAAGTCCTTGAGGTCCTGAGGCATGGTCGTGAAATTCGCAAAGCTCGCAAAGATCGACGCACCGATCAGGATGGTAAAGAGCATCGCGCTCGTTCGCGCCGACTGCACCAGAATGTCGACCAGCACTGGCAGGGTCAGCGTGCCGCGCGCTAGCGCAAAGAGAAAACCACCCATTGCACCGATGCCGGCCGCCTCGGTCGGCGTGAACCAGCCGCCATACATGCCACCCATCACAATGCCAAAGAGCACCAGCACGCCCCAGATATTGCGCATCGCCTGCAGCCGCTGGGCCCAGCTCGAGCGCTCGCCGGGTGGTCCGAGCTCGGGATTTCGGGCGGTCGCCACCGCCGCGGCCGCCATGTAGAAAGCGGTGGCCAGCAGGCCCGGCAAGACGCCGGCCGCAAAAAGTGCGCCGATGCTCTGCTCGGTCATGATCGCGTAGAGCACCATGATCACCGAGGGCGGAATCAGGATGCCAAGCGTGCCGCCGGCGGCAATCGAACCCGCCGCAAACGAATCGCGATAATGGAAGCGTCGCATCTCGGGCATGGCCACCCGCGCCATGGTGGCGGTGGTGGCAATCGACGAGCCACAGATCGCACCAAAGCCCGCACAGGCCGCGATGGTCGACATCGCCAGCCCGCCACGACGATGCCCGATGAAGGAATAGGCCGCGGCATAAAGCTCACGCGACATGCCCGCGCGGGTCACGAAGTTGCCCATCAGCACGAACAGCGGCACGACCGACAGCGTGTACTTGGCAACATCAAGAATTTCGGTGGTGCTCGCTGCCATGGCCGCCGGCCACGACCTCACCAGTCCGATGCCAACCAGCCCGACCACGCCCATGCTGAAGGCGATCGGCACACGCAGCGTCATCAGCGCGAACATGCCTGCGAATCCGAGCAGCGTGGCAAGCATTCAGGACACCCTGCGAATTAGACCGCGCCAGCGGTGGGGTCGTCAGCCTGCTGCTCTGGCGGGCGAACCGCCAGAAACAGGTGCATCAGCGCGGTCACCGCGAGCATCGCGCCGACCGCATACTGAAAAGGCGCCATCGGCCACTGGAACTGCGCAGTGGTATCGCCATCGACGCCGGTTCGCGCGGCCCGTACGAACACCAGCCAGGACGCGCCAGCCAGCAGCGCTGTGCAGACCAGGTTCGAGACAAGGCCCTGCACGGCTCGCAGCCCTTGCGGCAGGAGATGGTCAAGCAGATCGAAAATGACATGCTCGCCGCGCAGCGAGGTCAGGGGCAGGCCTGCGAAAATCAGCCCGAGCATGAGCAGCTCGGTGACCTCCAGGCTGCCGGGCAAGGAGTGATCAAGGAGCTTGCGACCCAGTACGTCGACGAAGGTCAGCAGCATCATGCCGAAAAGGCAGCCCGCCGCCAGCCACCCAAGGGCTTTTTCAAGTGCGCGAATCACGGCGAGGCAGGACGCAGGCCAGACGGTCGATCAGGCGGGCACAAGCCAGTCTGCGCGATTACTGCTTCGCGATTTCGGCGCGATAGTCCTTGATGACCTGCTCGGGATTGGCGAGCCCCTTGGCCCTGGCATCGGCAATCCATTTGGCTTCGAGGGCCGATGTCTTGGCCTTGACCTCATCGACAAACGCCTTCGACGCAGATTGCATCGCGACACCGCTCGACTGCATGAAGGCATTGCCGCGGCGATCGGCCGCATCCCAGCCGCGCCCGAACTGACGGGCAGCCGTCTCACCCGACAGCTTCGTGATCGCATCCTGGTCGGCCTTGGCGATCTTGTTCCAGGTGCCCTCGTTCATGACGAAAGCAAAACTGGTGTTGTACAGGCCGCCCGGGAAGGTGGTCTTGTAGCGAACGAGCTTTTCGAGCTTGAAAGACTCGATCGACTCAGCCGGAAAAAACACGCCATCCATCACGCCCGAGGACATGAGTTCGTAAGATTCGGGCGCCGGCTTGAGCGTGACATTGACGCCCATCGCCTTACCGACTTCGTTGACGATGCCGCCACCGACCCTGAATTTCAGACCCTGCATATCGGCCAGCGAATTGATCGACCGCTTCGAATTGAAGACGATGCCCGGGCCATGCGTGAAGACCGCAAGCACCTTCAGGCCTTTGTGTTCGCCGAGTTTGGCGAGCGATTTTTCGTAGATGCGCTGATAGGCGACTGAGGTGACTTCAGCCGAATCACCCATGAATGGCAGCTCGACCAGTTGCGTGGAGACATAACGACCCGGGGTGTAGCCGTGCACGCTGTAGGAGAGATCGGCCAGTCCGTCACGGACCGCATCGAAGGTCGCAGGCGGCGCCACGACCGGTTTGGGGAGGATGTTGCACTTGACGCGAGCAGACGTTGCCGCGGTAACGTCGTCACACCATTTCGCTTGGGTCTGCGACAGCGTGTGATTGGGGCCGAGCCAGCTCGAGGCGGTTAGAACAACCTGAGCGCTTGCAGCCGTCTGGATGGCCATCAGGCCCGCGCCGGCCAGGAAAAAAATAAATGATTTGTTCATCGCGAGCCTTCAGGGGATAGGGCGAGAGACCTCGTCGGAGTTTACAGCAGCCCCAAAAGAAAAAGGCGCACGTTACCGTGCGCCCTGAATTGGCAGCTTTGCTGCCTCTCCTCCTCCTCAATATTCTTTTTCAGAATGACATTCTGCATTCCGAACAGGGCCTGATCCTAGCGAAACCGTCCTCATTCGTCCACCGGTTTTTTCGGACGCTGCAAAGCGTCGACGCAAACACCGGCCATCGCATCAATGACCGAGGCCTGGCTGCCAAGCGCCGGTTCGACTTTCACCTGCAGCCCAGGGTGCTGATCGGCGATCGCGGCCAATCGGTCGGGAAGATCACGCAGCACATGGCCGCCTGCTGCCAGAAACACCGGCACCACCACGATCGTACGAACGCCCTGCGCGACCAGGGCATCAACCGCCACCGACAGGTCGGGGCTCATGAATTCGAGATAGGCCAACTGCAGCGGCACGCCAGGATTGAGGGCGCCAATGCGCCCGGCAAGCGCCTTCATGGTGTCGGCCCAGCGCGGATCACGTGCGCCATGCCCGAAGAGCACCAAGCCCTGATCGAGTGAGCTCATCGCATCCGCCCGACCCAGCCGAGCATCGACAGCGCAAGCGCGAATGCCACCAGACTCGGAATACTGACCGACACCCATGCCGGCCAGGTGTTCAGAAGACCGAGGTGAGAAAAGAGTCCGTTCATGAAGTGAAACACCACACCGAGCATGATGCCGGAAAAAACTTTGTAGCCAATGCTGCCGGCTCTGACCTGCAGATAGCCGAAAGGCAGTGCGAGCGTCATCATGACCAGCACTGCCAGCGGATAAATGATTTTTTTCCAGAGGGCGATTTCGTAGCGCTGCGCATTCTGGCGATTCTCGTAAAGATGCTGTGTGTACTGCACCAGCCCGATCAGCGACATGCGCTCTGGTTCGACCATCGCGACGCGAACGATGTCGGGACCGATCTCGGAGGGCCACAGGCGCGACGGCTCGCGAATCACCTTCGACTCGAGCGTCGGCAAGGCATCGGCGCTGCGCCCCGCGATAAATCGGGTCTCTTCGATGTCGGACAGCTGCCACCCTGACTTGCCGTCATAGACGGCGTGACCTGCGCGGATGACCGAGCGAAGCGCAAACGATGCATCGAACTCGAAGATCTGCATGCGCTCGAGCGAGGCATCGGGCAGGATTTCACCGACATTCACGAAGCGCAGGTACTCGGCTTCGCCTGCCGAGTTGCGAACGGTGTCCTTGATCCACATACCCGAGCGAAACTGCGCGCTCACCCGCGAACCGGTGGCCGTCAGGCGAATACTTTGCGCCAGTCGCTCGGCAGGTGGCGCGACCACCTCGCCGAAAAACGCCGTGAGCAACGCAAAGAGGACACCCGCCACCAGCACACCGCGAAGCGCTATTTTGCGGCCCATGCCCGCGGCCCGCATCGCGGTGAATTCGGAGTGTGAGGCGAACTGCGCGAGCGCATAGATCGCGCCGATCAGCGCCGCGATTGGCATGAGTTCGTAGACATGGCTTGGCAGGGTCAGCAGGACATAGGCAATTGCATGCTGGATGCGATAACCGCCGCGACCGAGGTCATCGAGTTCGCCGACCAGATCGAAAAAAGCGAACAAACCGAGAAAGCCGAACAGCACAAAGAGCACGCCGAGGCTGATCTCTCGCGCCAGATAGCGGCCCACCAGCCTCATGGTGCAGCCCCCGCGCCGGGGCCGGGCGAGCCGCCCGATGCAGATCGCGCCGAACGCCATGACGACAGGCCCGGCAACCAGGCCGGCAACAGTCGGACAAGCGTGGTGCGACGCCAGAACAGGAAGGCTGCAATCGACAAGACCGCCGCATGGGTGGCGATCAGCGCCAGGGCAAACGACACGCGGCCTTGCGCGACCCAGACCTGCATCAGACTGGTCACGTTGCTGTAGATGACGTAAATCAGCACCGCCAGCACGATGTTGACCGACTGGCCGACCCGCGGATTGACAAAGGCCAGCGGAATCGCGAGCAGCGTGAGCGTGGCGCCCGACAGCGGCAGGCCAACGCGCCAGATCAGTTCACCAAGGTGCGACGGTGTCGGATCGGCGATGAGATCCATGGTCGACATCAGCCGGGTGGAGGCGTCGGCCTTTGCACTGGTGCCGCCATCGAGCAGCAGGCCATAGCGCTCGAACTCCATCAGGCGATATTCGTTGCCGCCCCACAGGCCATCCCACCGATGCCCATTCTCGAGAACCAGAAATCGCTGCGAATCAGGCTGCACCTCGACGCGCCCGCCGGTTGAGGCGACCACGGTCAGCCTGCCGTCGATGAATTGGGTGATGAACACATTGCGTACCTGCGTCTGGTCGGCGCTGATCGACTCCACGAAGAAGACCCGGTTGCTGCCGCCCGATTCGCGAAACTGTCCGGGAGCCACCCGCGAGACGTCTTCGCGCTGCTCGAAGCGCCGCTGATAGATGTCGGCCTGCTGGCTGGCCCAGGGCCCGACGAAAAGACCCACCGCCGCAATCAGACCCAGAAACGGCGCCGCAAAACGAAACACCGGATTGATCCAGGCGGTCAGTGACTGGCCGCTGGCGAACCAGATGACCATCTCGGAGTCGCGATAGGAACGCGACAGCGCCACCAGCACCGTCATGTAGACCGTGAGGATCAGCAGGACCGGAATGTAATTGACCGCCGCGAACGCGATCAGGGGCAACACGTCGGCGGTCGCCACCAGATTGGACGCTGCGCGGCCAAGAAGGCGGATCAGCGTGGTGGTCACCATGATCGTGAAGAGCGTTGCGAAGACAGCGCCCGCCAGGTTGATCAGGTCACGACGAAGTGCCTGTTTGAAGAGCATCGTCGGCTGGAAAGGCTCGCATATAATCGACAGGTTCGGCCCTGACAAATCGCCCAGGAACCACCTCGATGCAATTTAGCACAAAGACCACCGCGCCCGAGAAGACCCGCACCGGATGCGCCATCATTGCGGTCCTCGGCGGCAAGCCCACCGCATCGGCAAAAGCCATCGATGCCGCAAGCGGTGGCGCAATCGCCGCAGCCATCGGCCGGGGCGACCTGGCGGCCAAGGCAGGCTCCACGCTGCTGGTGGGGCTGTCGGGGACCATCGAGCGAGTTCTGCTGGTATCGCTTGGCGACACCGGCCCAATCACTGAGAAAACCTTCACCGACGCAGCGCGTGCGGCACTGCGCAGCTTGCAATCGACCGGCGCGCGCGATGCGGTCTCGTGGCTGGGTGATGCCGAGGTCACCGGCCGCAGCGCAGGCTGGAAAGCGCGCACCCAGGCACTGATTGCCCGTGATCTGGCCTATCGCTTCGACACTATGAAGAGCAAACCCGAGCCGGCTCCCCGTGGCCCGGGCTCGCTGGCGATCGGCTGTGAGCGCACTGACGCGACCGCCATCAATGCAGAGCTGAAGGTCGCCACCGCCTTGTCCGACGGAACCGACCTCGCGCGCGACCTCGGCAATCTCCCGGGCAATGTCTGCACACCGGCCTATCTCGCCGACGCTGCCCGCAAGCTCGGCAAGCAGTTCGGACTCAAGGTCGAAGTCCTTGAACGCAAGCAGATGGAAAGCCTCAAGATGGGCTCGCTGCTGGCAGTCGCCCAAGGCTCCGACCTGCCGCCGAAGTTCATCGTGATCCGCTATGAGGGCGCTGCCGCAAAGACGGCCCCGATCGTGCTGGTCGGCAAGGGCATCACCTTCGACACCGGCGGCATTTCGCTCAAGCCGGCCCCCGAGATGGACGAAATGAAGTTCGACATGTGCGGCGCGGCCTCGGTGCTGGGCACGATGCGCGCGATTGCAGCGATCGGCCCGCGGGTCAATCTGATCGGCGTGATACCGGCCTGCGAAAACATGCCTTCGGGCCGCGCGACACGCCCTGGCGACGTCGTGACCAGCATGTCCGGACAGACCATCGAAATCCTCAATACAGACGCTGAAGGCAGGCTGATCCTGTGCGACGCGCTCACCTATGTCGAGCGTTTCAAGCCGGCGGCGGTCGTCGATATTGCCACCCTCACCGGTGCCTGCGTGATCGCCCTGGGCAACCATCACAGCGGTCTTTTCACCCGCAGCGACACACTCGCCAGTGAGCTTGCCGGATGCGGGCGCGAAGCCAGCGACACCTGCTGGCGCATGCCGCTTGATGACGAATATCAGGAGGGGCTCAAATCCAACTTTGCCGATATGAGCAATGTGGGTAGCCGCGCCGGCGGCGCGGTGACAGCGGCCTGTTTCCTGGCGCGATACACCAAGTCCTACGAATGGGCGCACCTCGACATCGCCGGAACGGCCTGGAAGAGTGGCGCGCAAAAAGGCGCCAGCGGCCGTCCGGTGGGCCTGCTGACACGCTTCGTGCTCGGACGCGCGGCATCCTGAGCGCGACGCGAAAGACAGCGCTGGTCACCGCATTGAGCACGGCGGCAAGCGCAAGCACAGACCTGAGCATGTCAGGGCGGCGGCATTGACCCGAGTCGATTTTCATTTCAACGCCCCGGACAAGCTGGTCTATGGCTGCCGGCTGGTGCGCAAGATCTATCGGACCGGCCAGCGGGTTCTGGTCTGCGCCGATGACCCGTCGCTGCTCGCTGCCTTTGACCAGGCCTTGTGGGCCTTCAGTGCCACCGATTTCATTCCGCATGTGATGACTGGCGACCCGCTCGAGTCCGAAACGCCGATACTGCTGGGCACGACCGCCGATCAGGTGTCTTGTCACGAAGTGCTCGTCAACCTCGGCCTGAACACGCCCACCGGATTCGCCCGCTTCGAGCGCCTGATCGAGGTGGTGAGTGTTGATCAGGCCGATCGTGAGCCCGGCCGCGAACGCTGGCGCTTTTATCGCGACCGGGGTTATCAGGTCACGACTCACGATATCGCCGCAATTGAGGCGAAACGCTGACCACGCGTTCTGGCCACTTGGCTTGGCGACTTAGGTTTCCCAGTCCCCCCTTCCGGATTCACCCCGTTCCTGCAGAGATCCCCATCATGAGCAATTCCGGCAGTGCACCGCCAAAACCCGGCAGCGAAGCGATTCCCATGCTCACCGAGATCGTCGAGGTGCCCGCCTACTCTGCCGAGAATCTTCCCAAAGCCCTGCGCGAGATCGATTGGGATGAGGTCGCCGACCGGGTTCGCAGACAGGTCAGTGACCATCTGGCCGAGCGGATTGGCGCGGTACTGGATGTCGAATTGCACAGAGCCCTGCAAACGGCGCTTGCGCCGGCTGTCGATTCGGTCTCACGCACACTGCACGAAACGCTGCGCCAGCGCATGCAGGCCGCGATCGACGAGGCGGTGGCGCTCGAAATTGCCAGGGTGCGCGTGAAACATCCGGATACCCGTTCCTGAGCCGCAAAAGCAGGATTGCGGCCAGCCCAATCCGTCAGCTCTCCAACGCAGTTCACCAAGGCAGTTCTCCTATAATGCGGCTCTTTTTTCGGCTTTCTTTCCAGGTCAACACCCGATGAACGTCCCGCCATCGCGCGACGCAGCAGACGCTGCGCTTGCCAAGAGTTTCGAGCCCGCTGCCATTGAAGCACGGTGGTACCCGGTCTGGGACGAGCGCGGACTGTTTCGCAACCCGCCTGCCGCGCCCCCGCAGGACAGCGCCAACGCGCCATCTGACACGAGCGCCGGCTATTGCATCCAGCTGCCGCCACCGAATGTCACCGGCACACTTCACATGGGCCATGCCTTCCAGCAGACCCTGATGGACACGCTGATCCGATGGCAGCGCATGAAAGGGGCCGACACCAATTGGGTGGTCGGTACCGACCATGCCGGCATTGCCACGCAGGTGGTCGTGGAGCGCCAGTTGCAGGCCGAAGGCAAGACCCGCCACGATCTCGGCAGGGCGGCCTTTCTCGATCGCGTCTGGCAATGGAAGCAGCAATCGGGCGACACCATCATCGGCCAGATGCGCCGGCTCGGCACCAGCGCCAACTGGGACTATGCCGATACCGCCAAAGCGCGCGCTGGCTACTTCACCATGGACGCGGCGATGAGCGCGTCGGTGCTCGAGGTGTTCGTGCAACTGCATGAACAGGGCCTGATCTATCGCGGCAAGCGATTGGTGAACTGGGACCCGACGCTGCAGACCGCGGTCTCCGACCTCGAGGTCGACAGCGAAGAAGAAGACGGCCGCATCTGGGAGATCCGATATCCGCTCGCGGGCGATGCGGTCACCATCGACCTGCCGGCCACCGCGGACGAGCCTGCTCGCTCGGTCGTGGTCGACTCGCTGATCGTCGCTACTACTCGCCCGGAGACCATGCTGGGCGACACCGCGGTCGCGGTGCATCCCGACGATCCGCGCTATGCGCCCCTGGTCGGCAGGCGACTTCGCTTGCCGCTCTCAAACGGCTCGACCGATGGCACCGGCTGGCGCGAGATTCCGATCATTGCCGACGACTATGTCGACCCGGCCTTTGGCACCGGCTGCGTCAAGATCACGCCGGCTCACGACTTCAACGACTACAAGGTGGGCGAGCGTCACGGGCTGCAGGCGATCAATGTGCTGACGCTGACCGCCACGATCTCGGATGCCGCCCCCCCTGCCTACCAGGGGCTCGACCGTTTCGACGCGCGAGCCAAAGTCCTCGAAGACCTTCGCAGCGCCGGGCTGCTGGTGAGCGAAAAGCCGCACAAACTCACCGTGCCGCGCTCGGCACGCACCGGTGTGATCGTCGAACCGATGCTCACCGATCAGTGGTTCGTGGCGATGAGCCGGCGCGATCACGACAACAGCTTCTTTCCTGGCCAGTCGATTGCCGACGTGTGCCTGAAGGTGGTTGCAGATGGCGAAGTCAGGTTTGTGCCCGATCACTGGCGCAGCACCTATGACCACTGGATGAACAACATCCAGGACTGGTGCATCTCGCGTCAGCTCTGGTGGGGCCATCAGATTCCAGCCTGGTACAAGGCCGACGACAGCGGCGCGGCGATTCACGACGGCACGGTGTTTGTTGCCCGCAACGAAGACGATGCGCGCGAGCAGGCCGAGCGCGCCGGCTGGCGCGGTGCGCTGGTGCGCGATGCCGATGTGCTTGACACCTGGTTCTCGTCAGCGCTGGTGCCGTTCACGTCGCTCGGCTGGCCTGAGCGGTCGACCGACCTCGATCGCTACCTGCCGTCAGCAGTGCTGGTGACCGGCTTTGACATCATCTTCTTCTGGGTCGCCCGGATGGTGATGATGACCACCTTCTTCACCGGCAAGGTGCCGTTCAGGGATGTCTACATCAATGCCATCGTGCGCGACGCCGAAGGCCAGAAGATGTCGAAATCCAAGGGCAATACCATCGATCCGCTCGACCTGATCGACGGCATCACCCTCGAGCGTCTGCTCGAAAAATCAACCGTCGGCCTGCTGCGCGACGATCACAAGGCCCGCATCGCCAAATCAATCCGCAAGGGCTATCCGTCGGGCATACCGGCCTACGGTGCCGATGCGGTGCGCTTTACCTTCGCCTCGCTGGCAACCTTCGCGCGCACGCTCAACTTCGACCTCAATCGCTGCGAGGGCTACCGCAATTTCTGCAACAAGCTCTGGAACGCCACGCGATTCGTGCTGATGCAGACCGAAGGACGCGACTGTGGCTATGCACCGCACACGGCCGATCAGTGCGTGCCCGGCGGCTATCTTTACTTCACGCCGGTCGACCGCTGGATCAGTTCGCAGCTGCAGCGGGTCGAGGCCTCGGTTGACGCGGCGCTCAGCGAATACCGCTTCGACAATGCCGCCCGCGAGATTTATGAGTTCGTGTGGAACAACTACTGCGACTGGTATCTGGAGCTGGCCAAGGTCAACCTCGCATCGCCGGATGAAGCGGTTCAGCGGGCCACGCGGCGCACTTTGCTGAGCGTGCTCGAGACCATCCTGCGGCTGGCTCATCCGATCATTCCCTTCATCACCGAAGAGCTCTGGCAGAAAGTTGCCCCGCTTGCCAATCGCTATGGCGAACCCGGCCAGGCGCCGCTCACCGGCGCAGCACTCGATGAAGCGATCGCACAAAGCCGGTTCTCGATCATGTCGCAGCGCTATCCGGTGAGCCAGCCGGGCAAGATCGATACCGTGAGCGAAGCGACCGTGGCCGAGCTTCGACAGATGATCGACGCCTGCCGCGCGCTGCGTGGCGAGATGACGATCTCGCCCGCAGTGAAGCTGCCGCTGGTGATCGCGGGCGACGCCGCCCGAATCGCGCTGCATGCGCCCTATCTGCAGGCGCTGGCCAAGCTGTCGGGCGTGGTGGCCGTCGAGGCACTGCCGCAGGACTCGATCGCGCCGGTCCAGATCGTCGGCGACTTCAGGCTGATGCTGCAGGTCGAGATCGATGTCGGCGCCGAGCGCGATCGGCTCGAGCGCGAAATCGAACGCGTGCGGACCGAGGTCAATCGTGCCCAGGCCAAACTCGGTAATGCCGGTTTCGTCGATCGCGCGCCTGCGGCAGTGGTCGCCCAGGAGCGCGAGCGCCTTGGCGGCTTCGAGACGACGCTGGTGCGTCTGATCGAGCAGCGCGGCAAGCTCGGTTGAGGGCGACTGTCTCGGATCGATTGCGCAGGCCGAATCGATTGTCGACTAAGGGTGAACGGCGCCTGCCGGCCAGAAGCGGTCCTTCGCGTCGACAAGTTGGGTGTCAGCAAGGGCCGTGAAAGCCGTTGGTCGGTTCCGGGCACCTTCGGAGCGCCAGAGCCACAAGATTCGCGTGCCGGTCAGCGGTCCTTCGTGCAGGCCGGTGATCGATCTTCAGCCGACCTGGCATTCACGAATCTGACTCCCGAAGAGCAGCCACCCAACCTGCTGCCGCATGAACTGAGCGAGCGCCGGCGTCAATTGCGTGGTTCCATCGCGCAAGGCCATCTAGCGATGAAGCACCGCCTGTGAAGCGGCGTTGGTTTGCACCCGTCCTTTGCCAGCGCCGGACGGGTGATGTAGCGGCACAGTTGCTCCAGCGCCTGCAGGTCGTCGGCGTCACAGAGCACGGCCGGGTGCAGGCTGAGCCCGTCGATGTCGGCGCACAGCGTCTGCTTGAAGTCTTTCTCTCTGCAGGCATAGCGTTTTGCACCGTCAGCACCTTCCAGCCAGCACGAAGACCGAAGGCGATGCGATAGATGCACGCCGCAGACTATAACGGCCTGAGTGAGCGCGCATTGTCCGAATCGCTGTCGGTGTCAGCCACCTAGGTCGAACGCTCGGTGATCACGGCGGCGCCACGCGGCGCCGCGTGGCTTGCTCGAAAGCAAAAGCCAGCGCGACGAGCCTCGGTTCGCTGCATGCATCGCCCGCGAAGCTCACGCCGAACGGCGCCCGCGGCGCTTCGAACCCCGCCGGCCAAGGCGTGGCCGGATTCAGGCGGACGAAACCGAAGGGCACGGCTATGGTGGGATACCCGGCGCGGGCACTGATGCCCGCACCGTCCACCCCAGGGAACAAGAGGGCGGCGAGCCCATGCTGTTTCATCACCGCGTCGATCCCATGGGCGCGGGACAGCCGCAAGTCCTTGGCCCGGTCGGCCTCGTAGCGTGTCCGGTCGGCGGCGAGGTCGATCTCGTCGGATACGTTGAGCAGGCCCTGGCCGTACTTCAGCGTGCCACGCGACGTCTGGCCCGCATTAAAGCGGCGCAGCGCCGTCAGGTCGGCCACCGGCGCGCTGGCGCCCAGGCTGGCCAACCAGGCGTTGAAGTCGCGTTTCATGCCGTACTTGAAGACGATGGAGCAGCCGTCGTCGCTGCCCTTGGCCGACGCGCAGACATTCCAATGCAGGAGGTTCGAGCCCGCGTCTTGGTCCACCACGCTGGGGATGTCCGCGGGGTCGACTACCTCGGCACCGGCGTTGCGAAGAACCTCGATGGCCTCGGTCATCAAGTGCGCCTGTTCCGGGTTCAACCCGCCTCGCGGATTCGTGTCACCCGGCAGGCTCAACCGGTCGTAGAAAAAGGCGCGTGGAATGCCGATCCGCGCACCGCGCAGCGCGTCGCGCTTCAGGAACGGTCGGTAGTCGAAGTTTGCTGGGGCGGTGCACGCCCGAGTGGCGGCGTCGTTCGGGTCGGGCGTGGTGCGTTCCATCTCGCCCAGCAAGATGGCGGCATCGGTAACGGTGCGCGCCATCGGACCCGCTGTGTCCTGGTCGGCCGTGATGGGGATAATGCCGTGGCGGCTGATGCGCCCGACCGTGGGCTTGATGCCCACCAGCATGTTCTGGTTGGCCGGACTGAGGATCGAGCCCGAGGTCTCGGTGCCCACACTCGCGGCCCACAGGCTGGCCGCGGTACCGCTGCCCGAGCTCGACCCGCCCGTGGCCAGCGCGCCGCGGCCGTCGTCGAAACCGGTACGGGGATCGCGCCGCGTGTCGTAGGGGTTCATGCTGTATCCGAACAGCGCGCTGTAGTTGGACGGCATGGGCGTGGGTGCCGTGGCGACCCAGTTCGCCAACTCAGTCATCACGGTCTTGGCCAGGATGATGGCGCCGCGCTCGCGCAGGGTGCGCGCAAGCGTCGATTCATAGGGCGCGATCAGGCCCTCGAAGGCCACGGCGCCGCCGGTGGTAGGCATGTCGCGCGTGTGGATGTTGTCCTTCAGCGCGATCGGGATGCCGTGCAGCGGCCCGCGCAGTCGCCCCTGCGCCCGCTCGCGGTCGAGTTGATCGGCTTCTTCCAGGGCGCTTGGGTTCACGCTGGCCACAGCGTTCAGGCGGTTCTGGTGCTGGCCGATGCGCGCCAGGTAGTCCAACACCAGCTGACGCGAGGTCACGCGCCCCTCGGCCAGCGCTTGCTGGAGTTCCGGAATCCCGGCCTCGACGACGTTCAGTCTCATGGGCTCAATGGGTTGGATGGCAAAGCCTGCCAGCGCGAGCAGTCCCGCCAGCAGCAAACACTTCGTGCGCAACATGACTTCTCTTCATGACTTGGCATGCCGCCATTATCCCGTGACGCATTTCGTGCGCCCGGCAGCGCCTCGAAGGTCGTCGTAACCGTGTCGAAGTAGCTGGTACGCCTTCAATGACTGGTTGACGACGGCCAACTTGAATTTCGCTTTGGCTCATCCCGGCCAAAAGCATAGTCTGACCAAAGGCCGCCTAGGGTAATCGGTGTCAGCCGCAGGTTACCGCGGAGTGGCAACGGTTCTTCAGAGATGGCAGCATGTACGCTACGCCTACGCGAGCCCTGCAAGGCAAGAGGAAATACCTACGTGACCAATGCGCGAGTCCAGGATGCCCTCCTTCGATCCTCTGCCTTCCAGGCCACTCGTCACTGAATCACTTGCAATTTGCGTCAGGGGACTGAATCCGCACGCCGCTGTGACGCTCGGGCTGTGCAACAGGAGCCCGGACGGTGTTGTGTTTGCATCCGAGGCCACGTTCATTGCAGATGAAAACGGAACTGTCGACCTCACACAGCAAGCCCCCGTCTCAGGAGCCTACAACGGCATCAACGCCATGGGATTGTTCTGGTCCCGTCGACCAGCCGAAGGCAAAGCGGCCGCAGCCTGTGCGCCTTTGTCGCCCGATCCGCTGACCGTAACCCTCACCGCTACAAGCTCAGGATCGGAGCTGCTTGTCGCCTCTATCGAGCGCTCATTTGTCTCTGAGAACGTACAGAGCCGGGACGTGCGCTCCGACGGCCTGGTTGGAAAACTGTTCGAGCCGAAAGAGGCTGGAATGCATCCAGCCGTGCTCGTCGTCGGCGGGTCGGGTGGTGGTCTGTACTGGTCTCAGGACATGGCGGGGTTGCTCGCCTCGCATGGCTATGTTGCCTTCGCACTCGCGTACTTCGGTATGGAAGGCTTACCCAAAACGCTGAATCAAATCCCACTCGAGTACTTCGGCAAGGCGCTAGCGTGGCTGTCGGGACAGCCTCAGGTGATCGCGGACAGGATCGGCGCAGTCGGCTATTCCCGAGGAGGAGAACTCGCACTTCTGCTCGGCGCAAGCTATCCGCAGATTCGAACGGTCGTCGCCTATGCGCCGAGCGGAATTCTTTGGCCGGCGTTTCCGAGCACGGGCTACTCAGCCTGGACGCAGGGCGGCAAAGATATTCCATTTGCGTCCACGCTGACCTACGAACAGTGGGACGAAGCGCTTGCGCAAGGACGCGCAAGACCGGACTCTCTCGATTGGTACTTGATTCCCTTGCAAGACAAGAAGCTTGCTGAACGGGCCACGATTGCAGTCGAGAAGATTAACGGCCCCATCATGATGATCAGCGGCAAGGACGACAAACTTTGGCCGGCTTCAGACCTGGCTGAGTTCGCTGTGCAACGATTGAAAGTCAAATGCTTCAAGAACGCCGTGCACCACCTCGCTTACGCTGGAGCAGGCCACAGCCTCGGTTGGCCCAATGCTCCGACCACGGTCACCCGATTCAAGCATTCAGTTTCCGGCGAGGACCTCGATCTCGGTGGATCTCCAAAGGAAACGGCGCATGCTTGCCAGGACTCCTGGCTTCAGATGTTGGAGTTTTTGAATAGAAGTCTCAGCGGGAACTCTCGCGAAAATGCCTGACCCTTTGTTGCTTCGGACGAGCCGCCGGCGCCGAGCCAGACTGGCGCTCGTCGCGGCCCGCCGCAGAACAACACGTTAGACCTCAAATGACAATCCGAGGCGTCAGTCACCTTACTTTCATTGTTCGTAATGTCGATCGCACGTCGGAATTGTTCCGCCTGGCACTTGGCGCTTCAGAGGTCTACGACAGCGGAGATCGTCAGTTTTCCGTGTCGCGTGAAAAGTTCCTTTTGCTCGGTGGTGTGTGGCTGGCGTTCATGCAGGGCGAACCGGTAGGGCGTTCCTATCGCCATGTCGCGTTCGCGGTCGACGAAGATGAACTCGAGCTTTACGAGAGCCGCTTGATTTCGGCAGGTGTCGAGGTAATGCCACCTCGACCGAGAGTAGAGGGAGAGGGGCGCTCGGTGTACTTCTACGACTTTGACGACAACCTGTTTGAATTGCACACCGCTACGCTTCAAGAGCGACTGGAAAGGTATGCGCGGTGATTTCTAACTTGCTGTTGGAACGGAAGGCTTGCACGGGCCGGCTCTCCGCGGTCTGCGAATGATCCACTCCACGCCAGCCCTTACAAGCCGCCGCTCAGCGTCAACGTTGAGCGGCGGCTTTTGGGGCGATTCATTCGCCTAAACCAACTTCCGCTATGGGTCGCAAGCCGCCGGTCGATCGGGAAGGACGCACGACAGAAATAGTTACCGCATGTTCTTCGACCGCATCACAGTTGCCGCCCTCGATCCCCGGCTTCAGTTGTTCACCCGTCGATGCGAGTTGACTCTGAGCGGAAAGCACCAACAGCATTTGTCAGGCGTTGTTCTGATTAAGGGCTGTCGAATTGGGCGCTAGCTTTCGCCGCGGTCTTGCGCATTGACCGGAACACGGGCACGGTGCGTCTGCGCCTGCTGCGACGGTGGTTGGAATTTTTCCCGAGCGGTCATGAAGCTGTTGGGGGCTATCGTTTAGGTGCGGGGCATGTGTTCGCTGCCTTCGAGCGCGCCTCTGTCTGAGATTTTTCTATGCAATCTACCCCTCTCCCACTGTTGCAGCCCGATCATCTGTCAGTCCGCGTGAATGATGCGGAGCAAATGCATCGCTTGTTCACGGGGGTGTTTGCCTTGCCTGCGGCATGGCCCTTCCAGTCTCTTGCGTTTGCAAAGTTCTCGTGGGTGAGCGTCGGCAATACCAATATCGAATTTTGGCAGGCCAGCAGCAATGCCGACTTGCCTCTGGATAGCAATCCACTGATGCCCTTTGTCCATGGCATGGCGGTGGACTGCGTTGACACCGAGCAGACAGTGGCGGCATTGACTGAGATCGGGTTTTCATGCACTCCTGCCAAGTCTTTCGGGACCCCGGACGCCGAAGGCCGGCAGGTGAACGCCTGCACTAAGTCGCAATTGTTGGACGTCTCGACTCCGATGTGTCAGGTGTTTCTGTGCCACTGGCATCGGGAGGGGCTCATTTTCCCGTGGAAGGAAAAGCTCAGTACAGCGGAGCGCAGGCAAAGAGAAAAGCTCGCTTTGTCGGCCGTGGGCGGAGGCCTGCTGGGCATAGAGGGTTTGGCCGAAATTCGAATGAGCGTTCCGGATCTGGGCCATGCTGCGCTAGGCTGGAACCGCATCAGCCGTCGCATGCCGGTGGCGGGTCAGTACCGCTGGGACATCGGCGCCGGCATCGTGCTCTCCATGCACGAAGGTGCAGAGCACATGATGACCTCGCTGCTGTTTCGCGTACGCTCCCTAGTGCAAGCGAGGCGGGAGCTAGAGGAACGCGGGCTGCTGGGGAAACACACGATGGACGCGGTGGCGATCCTCCCTGAAGCTGTCGCCGGTCTCGATTTCCGATTGATTCAATGACTTTGAGCCAGGAATCGGCAACGACAACGACAACGACAACGAAGACAATGTCCGCTATGAGGTGCTGATCAACCATGATTAGCAGTACCCCATGTGGCCCGCTAACTTAACCTCACTCTCCAGCTGAAATGTTATGGCATACGGCGTCGGCATCACCGTGTTAACGCTGACGGCCAGTCCTTGATATTCTGGCCGCATGAAGGTTAGTGAGGTGCTCCGAATGCTGCATGATGACGGCTGGTTTCAAGTGGCCGCACGGGGAAGCCATCGCCAGTTCAAGCACCAGGAAAAATCCGGCCGCGTTACGGTTCCGGGCAAACCGAGCGATGATCTTGCACCCGGTACGTTGAACAGCATTCTGAAGCAGGCCGAACTTAAGAGGTGACGATCTGATGCGCTACGCCATCGTTATAGAAAAGGCAGCAGGCAATTATTCTGCTTATGTGCCGGACCTTCCGGGCTGTGTCGCAACGGGCGCAACCATCGAGGAAGTGGATGCACAAATTCGTGAGGCGATCGAGTTCCATTTGGAGGGCCTGCGTGAAGATGGGCTTTCCATTCCTGCACCCGAGAGTCGCGTCGACTACGTCGACATAGCCGCATAACAGCGCGCTGCAGCCCGACTCTCGGGACCATACCGAGCCTTCATCGCAATCGCAGCCGCGCGCGCTTGGGCGCGGACGTTGGACGGCAGCTTTCGGCTCGTTGACCTGTTTGACGCAGACTTCCGCTAAGGGTCGGTAGCTGCCGGTCACTTGGAAAGGACGCACACAGGCATCGCCGCCAACTGGCTAGCGACGCTTGAGATAAAAACTCAGGGCGTCGCCGGCCTGCGATTGCGCAAGCAGTTCGTTGCCGGTCTGGCGGGCGAAGGCTTCAAAGTCGCGCTTTGCGCCAGGGTCGGTCGAGATCACCTTGAGCACCTGGCCACTGGTGAGGCCTGCCAGCGCCTTCTTCGCCTTGAGGATCGGCAGCGGACAATTCAGCCCGGTGGCATCGACCTCGACGTCAAACGATTGGGATTCGGGGAGCATGGCTGGATCGCAGGTTCATGACAGCCGGAGTGTATCCGCAGGCCGGCCGCCAGTCCCGAACGGCCGAGTTGCCGACGATTGACAAACAGATGCTCGCCTGACGGCTTTCAGTCTCGCAGCACCGACCGCCCGACACCAACGATCCCGGTGCCGAGCATGACGGCCATGCCCCAGAACAGCAGGCCGACACCAAACACAGCGCCCATCGCGCCGAAAGCGGTCGGCAGCGCGGTCTGCATACCCATGACCAGGGCCAGACGCAAACCGGTAGCCTCGCCCAGACGACCCTCGGGCACCGATCGGGCCATGATCGACAGCGTCATCGGCTGCGACACGCCCAGCCCCAGGCCAAGCAGGAACGACAGCGCGATCAGGGATTCAAGCGTGGAAAACAGCGGGTAGCAGGCGTAGACGAGCGCTGCGACCGCCATTGCTGCGAGCACCACCCGCCATTCGGACACGTTCATGAGAAAGAGCGGCACCACCATTCGCACCACCAGCGTGGCCACCGCGAAGGCCCCGAGGATCAGTCCGATACCTGAAGCCGAAATGCCGATCTTCGTGCAATAGAGCGGCACCACGAACTGATTGACCTCCCAGGCCGAGGAGATCAGTACGACCACGATATAAAGGCGGCGCATATCGGCGCTCACCAGCAGATCCCGCAGTCGCTGCGGCGAATCGGCGGCGGGCGGTTCAGCGTGCTGCTCGATGAGGCGGGCGCTGATGAGGCGCTGCCACACGAAGGCAATCATCGGCAGCACGGCAAAGAGACAAAATGCCAGCCGATTGCCCGGCCCGTCGATCAGGAAACCGGCGCTGGTCGGCCCGATGAATGCCGACACCGAAAAGCCGATCGTCATGACGCTCAGGTTGTGTCGGCGCTCCTCGATGCTGCCCAATTGACTGATCAGCTTCTGGATGCCGAGATGAAAGGGCATGAAGCCCATCCCCACCAGCACCGCCGACGCGATCAGCGCCGGCATCGACAACCACAGCCCCGGCAGCATGATCCCGATTGCCAGCACCAGCGTGCCCAGTCGCATCGGCCAGCGCGAGCCGGTCCGGTCGATCAGGCGCCCCAGGGGAATCGCCATCAGCATCGGCGGCATCGCAAGCAGCGACAGCAACAGACCCACCTGAAGGGTCGTGGCGTTCAGGTGCAGCGCGGTGATGGTGAGGCAGACCCGGGCGCCGGAAAACGCAACATGGTTGAAGATGGCCAAACCAACCAGCGAGCGTATCCCTGCTTGCGCAGGGGGCCCCGAGGGAATGAAGGCGTCGGGGTCTGCCGCCGGTTGGCTCACGCGCGTGCGGCCACCCAGCCCGACACCGAGGCGAGCGCCGCCGGCAGCGCCGCGGCATCGGTGCCGCCTGCCATGGCCATGTCGGGCTTGCCGCCGCCCTTTCCGCCGACCTGCAGCGCGACGAAATTGACGAGTTCGCCGGCCTTCACCTTGTCGATCGCATCCGGCGTAACGCCTGCAGCGATTTGCACCTTGCCGTCGATCACCGCGGCCAGCACGATGACTGCCGGACGAAGTTTGTCCTTGAGCTTATCCATGGTCTCGCGAAGCGCGCGGGCGTCGGCGCCGTCGAGTTGCGCGGCCAGCACCCGCAGCCCTTTGACCTCGACCGCGCTTGCCAGCAGATCATCGCCCTGACTGGCCGCAAGCTTCGACTTCAGGCGCGCGAGTTCGCGGTCGGCCACCCGCGACGATTCGAGCAACTGTTCGATCTTGCCGCGCAATTCGGACACCGGTGCCTTGAAGGCGGCGGCCGCCTCAGAAAGCGCCGACTCGACGCCTTGCGCCCAACCGAGCGCGCCCGCGCCGGTCACCGCCTCGACACGCCGGATGCCGGCTGCAACGCCACCTTCCGAGACGATCTTGAACAGACCGATATCGCCGGTACGGGTCACATGCGTGCCGCCGCACAACTCACGGCTGGAGCCGATATCTAGCACGCGAACGGTATCGCCATACTTTTCGCCAAAGAGCGCGGTTGCGCCGCCGGCAAGCGCCTCATCGAAGGACAGCAACTGCGATCGGGTTGCCGCATTGGCCAGTACTTCGTCGTTGACCAGCGCCTCGACATCGCGGATCTGCGCGGCGGTCATCGGCGAATGATGCGAGAAGTCGAAACGGGTCTTGTCGGCATCGACCAGCGATCCCTTTTGCTGGACATGGCCACCGAGCACCTGGCGCAAGGCCTTGTGCATCAGATGGGTTGCCGAGTGATTGCGCTGGGTCTGCGCGCGTCGGCGCACATCGACCATCGCGCTGACCTCATCGCCGATCGCGAGGTGACCCGACTCAAGCCGACCGTGATGGCCGAACACATCGGCCTGGATCTTGAGCGTATCGGCCACTGAAAAGCGCGCCGCGCTGGTGGCGATGACGCCCTGATCACCGACCTGGCCGCCCGATTCGGCATAAAAAGGCGTGCGGTCGAGCACCACCACCGCATTGCTGCCAGCCTCGATGCGCGACACCGCGACACCGTCGACATAGAGGCCCGAAATACGTGCGCCAGAAATATCGAGTTGCTCGTAGCCATGGAAATGCGTTGCCACACCCGAATAGTCGAGCGAGCCGCCGGCCTTGAATTTTCCGGCTGCCCGCGCGGTTTCGCGCTGCCGGTTCATGGCGGCCTCAAAGCCCGCCTCATCGACCGACACACCGCGCTCGCGGCAGACATCGGCGGTCAGGTCGAGCGGAAATCCGAAGGTGTCGTAGAGCTTGAAGGCGGTTTCGCCATCGAGCACGCCCGGATCGGACGACAGCGCCGCATTGAGGATCTGCATGCCGTGCTCAAGGGTCTCGCCAAAGCGCTCTTCTTCCTGGCGCAGCACATCGATGACCTGCTGCTCGGCCTCGCGCAGCTCGGGATAGGCATCGCCCATCGCCTTGACCAGATCGGGCACCATCCGATGAAAAAAGGGCCGACTCTGACCCAGCTTGTGGCCATGACGCAAGGCGCGACGGGCGATGCGACGCAGCACATAGCCACGACCCTCGCTGCCCGGGATCACGCCATCGACGATCAGGAAAGCGCAGGCCCGGATATGGTCGGCAATGACGCGCAGCGACGGCGTCAGCAGATCGGTGATGCCGGTCTCGCGTGCAGCAGCGGCAATCAGCTGCTGAAAAAGATCGATTTCGTAGTTGCTGTGCACGCCCTGCAGCACCGCGGCGATTCGCTCCAGGCCCATGCCCGTGTCGACGCAGGGGCGCGGCAGCGGGGTGAGCTTGCCCGAGGCATCGCGCTCGAACTGCATGAAGACCAGGTTCCAGATCTCGATGTAGCGATCGCCGTCTTCATCGGGGCTGCCGGGCGGGCCGCCGGCGACATCGGGGCCATGGTCGAAGAAGATCTCGGAGCACGGGCCGCAGGGGCCGGTGTCGGCCATCTGCCAGAAATTGTCGGACGCATACCGCGCGCCCTTGTTGTCACCGATGCGGATGATGCGCTCGGCGGGCACGCCGATCTCGTTGGCCCAGATGCCGTAAGCCTCGTCGTCCTCGGCGTAGACCGTGACCCAGAGCCGCTCGGCGGGCAACTGGTAGACCTTGGTCAGCAATTGCCAGGCGAAGCGGATGGCGTCCTGCTTGAAATAGTCGCCGAAGGAAAAATTGCCGAGCATCTCGAAGAAGGTGTGATGCCGGGCGGTGTAGCCGACATTCTCGAGATCGTTGTGCTTGCCGCCGGCCCGTACGCTGCGCTGCGAGGTGGTGGCGCGCTTGTAGGGGCGCTGCTCCTTACCCAGAAACACATCCTTGAACTGGACCATGCCGCTGTTGGTAAACAGCAGGGTCGGATCATTCGCCGGCACGAGAGACGATGAGCGCACGATCGTGTGACCTTGCGATTCGTAAAACTCGAGGAACTTGGTGCGGATATCGGCCGAATTCATCTCTTTGATTTCACAGGAAAATCGGGTTAGCCCGCAAGATTATCACAGGGTCTGTACGACTTAGCCGGCCGGGAAGCGGCAGGAATGCGGCTAACATCGACCATCACTCCTACGGATTGGAATGCCATGCCCAGCGCCCTCGACGGAATTCGCGTCCTCGATCTTTCCCGTGTGCTTGCCGGTCCCTGGTGCGCGCAAAACCTGGCCGATCTCGGCGCCGACGTCATCAAGGTCGAGCGCCCGGGCGCAGGCGACGACACCCGCGGCTGGGGGCCGCCCTTTCTGAAGGATCGCGACGGCGCCGACACCACCGATGCGGCCTACTACCTCGCCGCCAACCGGGGCAAACGGTCGATCACGGTCAATCTCGCAAGCGTCGAGGGACGCGAGATCATTCGCGGCCTGGCTGCGATCAGTGACGTGGTCATCGAGAACTACAAGGTCGGCGACCTCAAGAAGTACGGCCTCGACTACGAGAGCCTCGCGGCAATCAATCCGAAACTCATCTACTGCTCGGTGACCGGTTTCGGGCAGACCGGCCCCTGGTCGCATCGGGCCGGCTATGACTTCATCATTCAGGGCATCGGCGGAATGATGTCGATCACCGGTGAGGCCGACGACCGACCGGGTGGCGGTCCGCAAAAAGTCGGCGTGGCGGTGGCCGACCTGATGACCGGCACGTTTGCCACGCAGGCGGTGCTTGCAGCGCTCTTTTATCGCGAGCGGACCGGCGAGGGCCAGCACCTCGATCTCGCCCTGCTCGATGTGCAGGTCGCGATGACCGCCAACATGAGCAGCAATTTCCTGCATAGCGGCGAGGCGCCTCGGCGCTGGGGCAATGCCCATCCCAACCTCGTGCCCTATCAGACCTTCAAGACCGCCGACGGCTGGATCATCGTGGCCGCCGGCAACGACGGGCAATGGCGCAAGTTCTGCGCGCTCGGTGGCGAGGAGCAACTGTGCGATGACCCGCGCTTTGCCCGCGTCCAGGACCGCATCCGCAATCGGGATGCGCTGCTGCCGCTGCTCGCGGCGATGGTGGAAAAGCGCTCTTCGGCCGACTGGATTTCCGGCATGGAAAAGGCCGGTGTGCCCTGCGGGCCGATCAACGACCTTAAACAGGTCTACGACAATCCGCAGGTCAAGGCGCGCGGCATGCGCATCGAGATCGAACGTGCCGATGCCGGCCCGGTGGCTCTTGTGGCTAATCCGATCAAGGCCTCGCGCACGCCACCGACCTATCGCCGGCCACCGCCGCGACTGGGCGAGCATACCGACGAGGTCCTGGGCAGTGTGCTGGGATGGGATGCGCAGCGCATTGCAGCGGCGCGCAAAGGCGGCGCAATTGGTACATGAAGGTCAGTGAAGGCAGCTGAGTTCAGCGTTACCTGACCGATCCGCATCGTTGAACCCTTGCGACATGAGGCGGGTCGGGTAGTATTCGGCATCCTGCGTCCGGGCCAGCCTCTGACGCAGTCTCCAGAACATCACATCCCACTGGCGGGAGACAACTATGCGAATTCGTAATCAGCGCGATTTTTGGGCGGGGGTGCTTTTCATCGTCACCGGCCTCATCTTCATGGTGCTTTCGCGTCAATACAACGTCGGCACCTCGGCCAAGATGGGCCCCGGCTATTTCCCGATGGCGCTCGGCGGCCTGATGGCGCTGCTGGGTCTGATGGTGCTGATTCCCTCGGTACTGAGCAAAGCCGAAGAGCTGAAGATCACCAAGATCGAACCGCGAATGGTGTTGCTGGTGCTGGTGGCGGTCGCGGTCTATGCCTTTGCCTTGCCGAAGCTTGGATTCATCGTCGCGCTCTTCGCACTGATCGTCATCTCCTCGATCGCCAGCCATGAATTCAACCTGAAGACCACCCTGATCTCCTCGGTGGTTTTGCTGGTCTTCTCCTGGCTGGTGTTCGTCAAGGGCCTGGAACTCCAGTTCCCGTTCCTGCCGACTTTCCTCACCAATAACTGAGCCTCGCGCCGACTCCCATGGAACTGCTCAATAATCTGGCCATCGGTTTCGCGACAGCGGGAACCCTCAACAACCTTTTTTACTGCTTCGTCGGCGTGGCGCTCGGCACGCTGATCGGCGTGCTGCCGGGCATCGGCCCGCTGGCAACCATCGCAATGCTGCTGCCGGCCACCTACAAGATGGCCGACCCGACCACCGCGCTGATCATGCTCGCCGGTATCTACTACGGCGCGCAGTACGGCGGGTCCACCACCGCGATTCTGGTCAACCTGCCGGGCGAGTCATCGTCAGTGGTGACCACCCTCGACGGCTATCAGATGGCCCGCAAGGGCCGAGCCGGCCCGGCGCTGGCGATCGCTGCCATCGGGTCGTTCTTCGCCGGCACGGTATCCACCTTCCTGCTGGCCGCCTTTGCACCGCCGCTGGCTGAAGTCGCTTTCAAGTTCGGCCCGGCCGAATACTTCGCGCTGATGGTGCTCGGCCTGATCGCTGCGGTGGTGCTGGCCAACGGCTCGGTCCTCAAGGCATTGGCCATGGTGGTGCTCGGACTGCTGCTCGGCATGATCGGCACCGACGTCAATTCCGGCGTTGCACGCTTCTCGTTCGATGTGCCTGAGTTGTCTGACGGGATCGAGTTCGTTGCGGTCGCGATGGGCATGTTCGGTTTTGCCGAGATCATTCTCAATCTCGAGCAGAAGGAAAACCGTGAGGTCTTCACCAGCAAGGTGACCAACCTCATGCCACAGTGGGATGACCTCAAGCGGGCCTTCCCGGCGATTCTTCGCGGCACCGGCATCGGTTCGGTGCTTGGCATCCTGCCGGGCGGCGGCGCAGTGCTGGCCTCGTTTTCGTCCTATGCCATCGAAAAGAAAATCTCCAAACACCCGGAAGAGTTCGGCCACGGCGCGATCGAGGGTGTCGCGGGTCCCGAGTCGGCCAACAATGCCGGCGCGCAGACCTCCTTCATCCCGATGCTGACCCTTGGCATTCCGACCACGCCCGTCATGGCGCTGATGGTCGCAGCCATGATGATTCACAACATCCAGCCGGGCCCGCAGGTGATGAGCAGCAACCCCAAGCTCTTCTGGGGTCTGATCGTCTCGATGTGGATCGGCAACCTGATGCTGGTGATTCTCAACCTGCCGCTGGTGGGCATGTGGGTCAAGCTGCTGTCGGTGCCCTACCGCGTCATGTATCCGGCGATCCTGCTGTTTTGCTGCATCGGGGCCTACTCGATCAACAACAACGTCTTCGACGTTTTCATGACGATCCCGTTCGCGATCCTGGGCTACATCTTCAAGAAGCTCGACTGCGAACCGGCACCAATGCTCTTGGGCTTTGTGCTGGGCAAGCTCATGGAAGAGTACATGCGACGAGCGATGACGATATCGCGAGGCGACTGGTCGGTTTTCGTCACACGTCCGCTGTCGGCCAGCCTGCTCGCAGTCGCCGCCATCCTGCTGGTGATCGTGTTCCTGCCGTCGATCAAGAGTAAGCGCGCAGAGGCGTTTGCCGGCGACGACTGACGATTCATTTGCCCGGGCCTGGCCGGTTGGGCAGGCCTGCGGCGCAATCAGCACCCGGGGCCGCCTTCGTCAGCGGCCCTTTTTTTCGAGAATTTTTCACCTGACTTTTTTCGTCTGACGCTTCTCCACCCTTTTTGCCCTTCAAATCGGGCTCTCTTCGGATCTGACCATGGTGAACACGCTTGCCGATATTCGACTTCTGGCCTTCGATGTCTTCGGTACCGTCGTCGACTGGCGCGGCTCGGTCGCCCGTGACGTCGAGGCGCTCGGCCTGGGCATCGACGGCGCAGCCTTTGCCGACGCCTGGCGCGAGCGCTACCTTCCTGCGATGAAGGCGGTGCGCAACGGCACGCGTGACTGGGTCAATCTCGACACCCTGCACCGCGAAAACCTGGACGGTGTGCTGCTGGACTTCGGGATTGCCGATCGACTCGACGACGCGGCTCGCAGCGATCTGAACCGCGCCTGGCATCGGCTCGATGCATGGTCCGATACCGTCGACGGCCTGACTCGACTGACGTCGCGCTTCGTGGTCACGACACTGTCCAACGGCAACATCGGGCTGCTCACCAACCTGTCCAAGCGGGCGGCTCTGCCTTGGGACTGCATCCTGTCTGCCGAAACCTTCAAGGCCTACAAACCCGACCCGCGCACCTACCTTGGCGTGGCGGGCCTCTTCGATCTGAATCCGGCCCAGGTGATGCTGTGTGCAGCGCATGCCACCGATCTGCGCGCCGCGGCCAAAAGCGGGCTGCGCACCGCCTACATCGACCGCCCGTTAGAATGGGGGCCTGACCGACTCGGCGATGTGCCAAGTCCTGAAGACCGATTCGACTTCTCCGCCTCCTCCATCGACGATCTCGCCAGACAGCTCGGCTGCTGAGCGCACGGAAACTCTCAATGACTTTCAATTGGACCAACCCCTATCCCACGGTGCGCACGCCGGTGTTCGCCCGCAATGTCGTGGCCACCTCGCAGCCGCTGGCGGCCCAGGCCGGCTTGAAGATGCTGGCAGCCGGCGGCAATGCGATCGATGCGGTCATTGCCGCGGCCAGTGCGATTGCCCTGGTCGAGCCGGTTTCCAACGGCTTGGGGTCCGATGCCTTTGCGATCATCTGGGACGGTAAGACGCTGCAAGGTCTCAATGCCTCCGGATGGGCGCCTGCTGCCTGGGATCCGGCCTATTACGCCCGCAAGCATGGTGGCGTGTTTCCGGTGCGCGGCTGGGATACCGTGACCGTGCCCGGCGCTGTGGCAGGCTGGGCGGCGATGCATGAGCGTTACGGCACGCTGCCCTTTGCGCAGTGCCTGGCACCCGCCATCGAATACGCCGAGCGCGGCTACAACGTCTCGACGATTGTGCACAACAAGTGGGCCGCGCATGTCGATGTGCTCAAGGATCAGCCCGGCTTTGCCGAGCACTTCCTGCCTCATGGCCGTGCGCCGGCGATCGGCGAGCGCTTTGTGCATGCCTCGGCCGCCGCAACGCTCAAGCGGATTGCAGCCACCCTCGGGCGCGACTTCTACGAAGGCGAGACTGCCGCCCTGCTGGTGGCGCATGCCAAGGCCAACGGGGGTGCGATGTCGGCCTCCGACCTGTCCGACTATCGACCCGAGTGGGTCGACACCATCGGCATGGACTACAAGGGCTATCGCCTTCACGAGATCCCGCCCAATGGCCAGGGGATCGCTGCGCTGATGGCGCTTGGCATTCTCAAGAACTTCGACCTCTCGTCTTTCGGGCCCGACTCTGCACAGAGCCGGCACCTGCAGATCGAAGCCATGAAGTGCGCCTTTGCCGATGTGTATGCGCATGTCGCTGAAGAGCGGCACATGCGGATCAGCCCCGCGCAGCTGCTCGACCCGGCCTATCTCGCCGAGCGCGCCAAACTGATCCGGCCCGATCGCGCGAGCGAGTTCAATCACGGCATGCCGCCTCGCGGCGGCACGATCTATCTGACCGCGGCCGATGCTAACGGCATGATGGTGAGCTACATCCAGTCCAACTACATGGGCTTCGGCTCGGGCGTGGTGGTGCCGGGCACCGGCGTCTCGCTGCAGAACCGCGGCCACTGCTTCTCGCTGGACCCGGCTCATCCCAATGTCGTGGCACCACGCAAGCGGCCGTTCCAGACCATCATCCCGGCCTTCCTCACCCGCGACGGCAAACCGCAGATGAGCTTTGGCGTGATGGGCGGCAACATGCAGCCCCAGGGCCATATGCAGACCCTGGTCAGGATGCTCGAGTACGGCCAGAACCCGCAGGCCGCCTGCGATGCGCCGCGTTTCAAGGTCAATCGCGGACTCGAAGTCGATCTCGAATACACCATGCCCGCCGACATCAAGGCGGCGCTTGGCGCAATGGGTCACAACCTGGCCCACGTCGATGATCCGTACCACGACTTCGGTTCCGGGCAGTTCATCTGGCGACTGAGCGATGCGATCGAAGACGGCTATGTGGCGGCCAGCGACAGCCGCCGCGACGGATACGCTGCCGGCTACTGAGGTCCTGCCGCACATCGGATCTCGCGCGCAGAGGGGTTTACCGGCGCCGCCTCCGATGCCGGCCGATGGTCCCGCGGATCGGCGTCGGCCGGCCGAAGCGGGGTCATGGCGCTGGCAGGCGCGCTCGGCCTGTCGGCAGCCGGATGCGCCTATCGCAGCATCCCGGGATGGCGCTACCAGCCGCCAATGTTCTCGCTGTCGCGCCCGGATGCGCCGGGCCGAATCACCTTGCTGGGCAGTGTCCATGCTGGACTCAGACGCTTCTATCCTCTGCCTGAGCCGGTTGAGGCCGCCTTCGACGGCGCGGCACGTCTGCTGGTGGAGCTGGACGCCCGCGCACAGGCTGGCGCCATCCGATCGGCCACTGCAGCCGCCGCGCTGCTGCCAGACGGCGGCACGATCGATCAGGTGCTGCGAGCGCCAACCATGGCGGCGCTCACGCGCGCCTTCCAGGGCGACCCCTGGGCACTGCAACGGCTGATGCGCCTGCAGCCGTGGGCCATTGCGCTGCTGCTGCCCAATGCCGATGACGCGAATATGCTGGTCGACGGCGGTGACGGCATCGAGACGCACCTGATTGATCGCAGCAGGCGTCGCGGCCTGCCGGTGATCGAACTCGAATCGCCGGCAGCGCAGATTGCAGCCTTTGCCGGCGGGTCACGCGAAGAGCAGGACGCGATGCTGGCCCTGCGTCTGGCGCAGCGTTCAGGCTGGGACCGCACCTACAGCGAGATCGTCGATGCCTGGCGGCGCGGCGACATGACCGCGCTCGCCGCGCTCAAGGACCGTGCCTTTCCTGCCTCGGCAGACATGACAGGCCTGCGCCGGCGGCTCTTTACCGACCGCGACCAGGCGATGGCGATCCGCTTGCGCGATGAACTCGAGACGCCGGCGCCAGGCCTGGCGGTGATCGGTGTGCTGCATCTGGCCGGGCCGGATGCCATCACCGGCATCCTGTCGACACTGGGCGTGACCGTCGGCAATGTCGGTGTCCCGTAGAATCGGACGATCCAAAAGACGCCTCAGGGGGCCAGAGTGACAAAGACCTACGACGCGGTCGCGCCGCACAAAGTTGCCTTTCTCGGCATGGGCGTCATGGGTGCGCCAATGGCCGGGCATCTGGCCCGAGCGGGTCACCAGGTCACGGTCTATAACCGGACCGCCGAAAAGGCGCGAGCCTGGGCGGCCGAATACGGCGGCTCGGCCGCCTCGACGCCGCGCGAGGCCGCGGCCGGCGCCCAGATCGTCTTTGCCTGCGTGGGCAATGACGACGATCTTCGCAGCGTGGTGCTCGGTCCCGATGGCGCTTTCGCCGGGATGGCAGCCGGCACCCTCTTTGTCGATCACACCACCGCTTCGGCGCAGGTGGCCCGCGAGCTCTGCGAGACGGCCAAACGCCAGTCGATCGCGTTTCTGGATGCGCCGGTCTCCGGCGGCCAGGCCGGCGCGGTCAATGGCCTGCTGACCGTGATGTGCGGAGGCGAACAGGCCGCGTTCGACCGGGCACTGCCGATCGCGATGGCCTTCTCACGAGCCTTCACCCTGATCGGGCCGTCGGGCTCGGGGCAGTTGGCCAAGATGGTCAATCAGATCTGCATCGCCGGCGTGGTGCAGGGGCTGTCGGAGGGGGTGGCCTTCGGGCAGGCTGCCGGCATCGATATGAAGCTGGTGCTCGATGTAATCGGCAAGGGCGCGGCGCAATCCTGGCAGATGGACAACCGCGGCAAGACCATGGTCGATGACCAGTTCGAGTTCGGCTTTGCGGTCGACTGGATGCGCAAGGATCTCGGGCTGTGTCTGGATGAAGCGCGACGCAACGGTGCGACGCTCCCGCTGACCGGGCTGGTCGATCAGTTCTATGGCGATGTACAGCGCATGGGCGGCCAGCGATGGGACACCTCGAGCCTGGTCCGTCGATTGCGCGTCAAGCGCTGACATGGCGGTATCCCCTGCGTCCCCGCCGTCTGCGGGCAGCCGAACCTCATTGTGGAGGTGGATTGTGCTGACCATCGTCGTCCTGATTGCCGGCTTGTTCATCGGTGCCCAGATGGGACTGCTCGCCGGCAAGCGGCCACTGCGCCTGGGTGTCACCGACGGGCAATTGCAGCCGGTCCGCACGCAGCTCTCGAACGCGGTTTCCAGCACGGCAAGCACCGACTATCACCGCATTGCGCCGCTGTCGGGGGGAACCAATGCCAAGGCCAGCTTCGAGCGTCTGCGCGGCGTGGTGAGCGCCATGCCGGGGGCGACCATCGTCGTCGATCAGCCCGACTATCTTTATGCCGAGTTTCAGAGCCGCATCTGGCATTTCGTCGACGACGTCGAATTCCTGCTCGACGAGCCGGCTGGCGTGATCGAGGTGCGGTCAGCCTCGCGGCTGGGTCGCAAGGATTTCGGTGTCAACCGCACCCGCATCGAAAGCATCCGTTCGACGCTGGCACGCTGAGCCTTGAGGCGAAACGCTACAAGCGCCAAACCAAGCGCCATGCTGACTTCGGGTTGACCTACAGGCTGGTGCGCCAGCGCTCGCCTTCGGCAAGTGCCGACACCAGTGCATCACGGTCACCGTCGGCAATCGCCCGCTCGATACGATCGAGCGATTGCCGAAAGGCCGCCGCCGCTGCGAGCGTCGGGCCGCGATTGTCGAGCAGGATGCCGGCCCACAAGTCTGCGGGTGAGCCACCCACCCGCGTGGTGTCCCGCAGGCCTGCGCCGTAAAAGCGGCGTGCATCATCGGCCAGCGGGCCGTTGCCGATCGCCCCCGACAGGGCAAAGGCGACCGCATGCGGCCAATGCGAGACTTCGGCAAAGAGCCGGTCGTGATGCTGCGCCGACATGCTGGCCACGCGCGCGCCCATCGCGCTCCAGAGCGCATGAATGCGCTCACGGGCATCGGCATCACTCTCGTCGGTCGGACAGACGATGACCGCAGCGCCCTCAAAAAGATCGGCACGCGAAGCCCCCGGCCCGGCACGGTCGGCACCGGCAATCGGATGGGACGCGACAAATCGGCCACGCACCGCACCCATCCCTGCCAGGGCCGCGGCAACCACACTGGACTTGGTGCTCGAGACATCGGTCACCAGCGCCTGCGCCGCAAGGCACGACCAGTTCGATGTCTCGCGCAACAGCGCAATATTGACTGCCACCGGCGCTGCCAGCACCACCAGATCGGCAGCCTCGATCGCCTGCGACAACCGTGGGGCGATCGAATCGATCAGACCGGCGTCGAGCGCGGCCCGGGCATTGACCGGGTCATGGCCGCACACGCTCGCCGCCATGCCACGGGTACGCAGGGCTGCTGCGACCGAGCCGCCCAGCGCCCCGGTGCCAATGACCGCTACCTTGCCGAAACGCCCGGTCACGTCCGACCAAGCGCCGCGCGAAGTGCCGCCAGAAAAACCTGATTTTCCTCGGGCAAACCGACGCTGATCCGCAGCCATTCGGGCAGGCCGTAGTTGCCGACCGGCCGCACGATCACGCCGGCGCGCAGCAGCTTTTCGTTGACTGCCGCCGCGTCGCCCACTTTCACGAGCACAAAATTGCCCGACGACTTGACATACGTCAGCCCGAGTTCGTCGAAGGCCTGCTGCATGAGCGCCAGACCCTGGGCATTGAGCACGCGGCTGCGCTCCAGGAACTCGACATCGGCCAGTGAAGCCACCGCAGCGGCCTGTGCAATCGAGTTGACGTTGAAAGGCTGGCGCACCCGATTCATCAGATCGGTCATCGCAGGCTGCGCCACCGAATAGCCCACCCGAAGGCCGGCCAGCCCGTAGGCTTTGGAGAAGGTGCGCGACAGCACCAGGTTCGGAAAGCGCCTGACCCATTCGACCGCCTCGAAGCGCTGCGCCGGTTCGAGGTATTCGTTGTAGGCCTCATCGAGCACCACCACCACATGCGACGGCACCGAGGCGAGAAAGGCTTCGATCTGCTCGGGTGCCAGAAAGGTGCCGGTCGGGTTGTTCGGATTGGCAATGAACACGATGCGGGTGTCCGCCGCGATGGCCGCGCGCATGGCCGGCAGATCGTGCCCCAGATTGAGGGCAGGCGTGACGATCGCGCGCGCACCGGTTGCCTGGGTCGCCAGTTCGTAGACCTGAAAAGAATATTGCGAATAGACCGCCGACAGACCCGGCTGCAGCAGGGCATGGGCCGCCAGCTCGAGGATGTCGTTCGAGCCGTTGCCCAGCGTGAGCCAGTCGGACGGAACACCGAATCGCTTCGACAGCGCCGCCTTGAGGTCAAAACCGTTGGGGTCGGGATAGCGGCCGAGATCGGTGGCCGCGGCGATCATCGCCTTGCGCGCCGACTCGGGCATTCCCAGCGGATTTTCGTTGGAGGCGAGCTTGACGATCGACGCCTCGTTCAGACCGTAGTCACGGGCAACTTCAGAGATCGGGCGACCGGCACGATAGGGTGCAATCGCGCGGATATGGGCGGGAGCCAGTGCTGCCGCGTCAGCGACGGACGAATCGGTAGGGTGAGGGGCGTTCATTCGCAATCAGGCCTAAAGAGGGCGTCAAAAAGGTTCAGGGCTTCGGGGCGATGGCATCGGGCAGAAAGACCTCGCGCGGATAGGATCCGAGCGACTTGAAGAGCGCGGCATTGGCATTGATCTCGGCCAACGCGCTGGCCACGGCGGGCTCGTCCTGATGACCGAGCAGATCGATATGAAAGTAGTACTGCCAGCCGCTTTGCCTGGCCGGGCGCGATTCGAAACGCTTCATCGACACACCATGACGGGCAAGCGGCTCGATCAGTGCATGGACCGCGCCGGCGCGATCGGGTACCGACAGGATCAGCGAGGTCTGATCGTCGCCCGACACGCCGCAGGCATGGTTGCCGATCACCGCGAATCGGGTGCGGTTCAGCGGATCGTCCTGAATGCCACGGGCCACGACCTTGACCTCATAGCGCTCGAGCGCGCCATCGCCCGCGATCCCGGCGGTATGGGGCTCGATCGCTGCGAGTCGGGCGCCTTCGGCATTGCTCGACACCGGCACGCGCTCGATGTCGGGATAGTGGCGATTGAGCCAGCCTGCGCACTGCGCCAGCGCCTGCGCATGCGCGCAGATGCGGGTGATGCCGACCATGTCGCCGTTGCGGCTCAGCAGATGATGGCGCACCGGCACCGACACTTCGCCGCAGATCTTGAGCGGGCTGTTCAGAAACAGGTCGAGACTGCGATTGACCGCGCCCTCGCTCGAATTTTCGACCGGCACGACGCCGAAATCGACCACGCCGGCTTCGGTCTGACGAAAGACTTCATCAATGCTCGCGCAAGGCACGGCCTCGATGCCATGACCGAACCTGGCAATGACCGCCTGCTCGGAGAAGGTGCCGGCCGGCCCGAGGTATCCCACCCGGAGCTGGCGCTCGAGTTCGCGACAGGCCGAGATCACCTCGCGCCAGATCGCAGTCAGCGCGCCCTGCGCCAGCGGCCCGGGGTTGCGCTCTTCCAGTCGCCGCAGAATCTGGGCCTCACGTTCGGGCCGCCAGACCGGCGACTTCTCGGCATGCTTGAGTGCGCCCACTTCCAGAACCAGTCGGCCGCGCTCGGACAGCAGCGCCAGAAGTCGCTGATCGACATCGTCGATCTTTTGCCGGAGTGCATCGAGCCCTTCGCTCATCATCAGCCTCGTCGCTGTTCGAAATCGCGCATGAACGCGACCAGGGCGCGCACGCCCTCGATCGGCATGGCGTTGTAAATGGATGCGCGCATGCCGCCGACCACGCGATGGCCCTTGAGGTTCATCAGCCCTGACTCGCGGGCATCGGCCAGAAAGGCCTCGTTCAGGCGCTCATCACGCAAAAAGAAGGTCACGTTCATGCGCGAGCGATCGTGCTTGCTGACCCGACTCTCATACAGCCCGCTGCCATCGATGGCCTGATAGAGAAGCCTCGCCTTGTCAATGTTGATCGCCTCGATCGCTGCCACGCCGCCCCGCGCCTTGAGCCATTCGAAGACCAGTCCGGCAAGGTAGATGCCGAAGGTCGGCGGCGTGTTGAACATCGAATCGTTGTCGGCCACGACCTGATAGTTGAACGCGCTCGGACACAGGCGATGGGCTCGCCCGATCAGGTCTTCACGAACGATCACGAAGGTCAAACCGGCCGGGCCGATATTTTTCTGAGCGCCGCCATAGATGCATCCATAGCGGCTGACATCGATGACCCGCGACAGGATGTGCGAGGACATGTCGGCCACGATCGGCACATCAGGCGACACCTCGTGCTCACCGCGGCCAACGGTCGGGTCGTGCTGAAACTCGACGCCTTCGATCGTCTCGCTGGTGCATAGATGCAGATACGCCGCCTCGCGAGACAGCTTCCAGGCGGTTTGCGACGGGATATGCGTGTAGGCGCCCTTGGCGCCGGGGGTATCGCTGCTATCGGCAGTCGCGGCATCGGCCACGATATTGACTTGCCCGTATCGCGCAGCTTCGCGTGCCGATTTCAGCGACCACTGCCCGGTGAGAAGGTAGTCGGCCTGGCCGGCATCACCCATCAGATTCAGCGGCACGATCGCATTTTCAGCCAGCGCCCCGCCCTGCATGAAGAGCACCTTGTAATTCGGCGGAATCGCGAGCAGTTCGCGCAGATCGGCAATGGCGCGAGCATGCAGGGCCATGAAGTCCTTGCCCCGATGACTCACCTCCATCACCGACATGCCGGTGCTCTGCCAGTCGAGCATCTCGTCGGCCGCCTGGCGCAGCACCGGCTCTGGAATCAGCGCCGGGCCCGGGGAAAAGTTGAAGACCTTTCGGGTCACTGCGGGGTACCCGACTCCGGTGCCCCGGCATCAGGGGCATCAGGGGCGGCAGGATCGGCAGCGGCGACGCCATCATCGGCCGCATCCGACTCGACGACCCGCTGAACGCCCTGCAGCGTGGTGCCGGCATCGACCGCAATCAGCGTGACACCCTGGGTCGCGCGACCCATCTCGCGGATCTCGGAAACACGGGTGCGCACCAGCACGCCACCGGTGGTGATCAGCATGATCTCGTCGCTCGACTCGACCAGGATCGCTCCCACGACCTTGCCGTTGCGCTCGCTGGTCTGGATCGCAATCATGCCCTTGGTACCACGGCCATGGCGGGTGTACTCGGTGATCGGCGTGCGCTTGCCGAAGCCGTTTTCGGTCGCGGTCAGCACCGACTGGGTCTCGGTCTCGGCCACCAGCATGGCAATCACGCGCTGGCCTTCTTCGAGCATCATGCCGCGCACGCCGCGCGCGCCGCGACCCATCGGTCGTACATCGTTCTCGTCGAAGCGCACCGCCTTGCCGCTGTCGGAAAACAGCATCACATCGTGCAGGCCGTCGGTCACTGCCACACCGATCAGGAAGTCGCCTTCATCAAGATCGACCGCGATGATGCCCTTGCGCAAAGGCCGCGAGAACTCGCTCAGCGGCGTCTTCTTGACCGTGCCCAGGCTGGTCGACATGAAGACGAAGTGATTGTCGTCGAAGGCCTTGACCGGCAGCACGACGGTGATCTTCTCGTTGTCGGCCAGCGGGAACATGTTGACGATCGGCTTGCCGCGCGCATTGCGCGAACCCTGCGGCACTTCCCAGACCTTGAGCCAATAGACGCGACCGCGGTCGGAAAAGCACAGGATGTGATCGTGGGTGTTGGCGATGAAGAGCTGGGCGATCCAGTCGTCGTCCTTCATCGACGTGGCCTGCTTGCCGCGACCGCCGCGTTTTTGCGCACGGTACTCCGACAGCGGCTGGCTCTTGACGTAGCCGGTGTTCGAGAGCGTGACCACCATGTCGGTCGGCGCGATCAGGTCTTCGGTGTCGAGCTCGGTGGCATTGAGTTCGATCTGCGAGCGCCGCGGATCCTTGTTGGGATCGGCATATTCAGCTTTGATCGACTTGAGTTCGTCACTGATGATCGTGCTGATGCGCTCGGGGCGCGCCAGGATATCGAGCAGATCGGCGATGGTGTCCATCACCTCGCGATATTCCTGGACGATCTTGTCCTGCTCCAGCCCGGTCAGGCGCTGCAGACGCATCTGCAGAATCTCCTGGGCCTGCGTCTCGGACAGGCGATAACCGGCATCCGACAGACCAACCCCCGGCTCGAGCCCGAGCGGGCGAAACGCCGAAGCCTCGACACCCGAACGCGTCACCATCTCGCGGGCCACGCCCGGCTCCCAGGTGCGCGAGAGCAGTCGCTCCTTGGCCACCGGCGGCGTGGGCGAGGCCTTGATCAGCTCGATCATCTCGTCGACATTGGCCACCGCCACTGCGAGTCCTTCGAGCACATGGCCGCGATCGCGGGCCTTGCGCAAGTCGTAGACCGTGCGCCGTGTGACCACCTCGCGCCGATGCGACAGGAAGGCCTCGATCATCTGCTTGAGATTGAGCAGGCGCGGCTGGCCATCGACCAGCGCCACCATGTTCATGCCGAAGGTGTCCTGCAGCGAGGTCTGCTTGTAAAGGTTGTTGAGCACCACCTCCGGCACTTCGCCGCGCTTGAGCTCGATCACCACGCGCATGCCCGATTTGTCGGACTCGTCGCGGATATCAGAGATGCCCTCGATCTTTTTCTCGTTGACCAGCTCGGCGATCCGTTCCTGAAGAACACGCTTGTTCACCTGGAAGGGCAGCTCGTCGACGATGATCGCCGTGCGCGTGCCGCGGTCGTAATCTTCGAAGTGAGTGCGGGCTCTGATGACGATCCGGCCTCGCCCGGTACGGTAGCCGTCGCGCACCCCATTGACGCCATAAATGATGCCGGCGGTAGGAAAGTCGGGCGCAGGAATCAGCTCGATCAGCTCATCCACAGTCGATTCGGGCCGGCGCAGCAGCAGCAAACAGCCCTCGATCACTTCGCTCAGATTGTGCGGCGGGATGTTGGTGGCCATGCCGACCGCGATGCCCGAGCTGCCATTGATCAGCAGATTGGGAATGCGCGCCGGCAGCAGCAGCGGCTCGCGTTCGGAGCCGTCGTAGTTGGGCCCGAAATCGACCGTGTCCTTGTCGATGTCGGCCAGCAGCTCATGCGCGATCTTGGACAGCCGGATCTCGGTGTAGCGCATCGCCGCAGCGTTGTCGCCATCGACCGAGCCGAAATTGCCCTGGCCGTCGACCAGCAGATAGCGCAGCGAAAAGTCCTGCGCCATCCGGACGATGGTGTCATAGACCGACTGGTCGCCGTGCGGATGGTATTTACCGATGACGTCGCCCACGATACGGGCCGACTTCTTGTAAGGGCGGTTCCAGTCATTGTTGAGTTCGTGCATGGCAAACAGCACTCGCCGGTGAACCGGCTTGAGTCCGTCACGCACATCCGGCAAGGCCCGACCGACGATCACGCTCATTGCGTAATCGAGGTAAGAACGCCGCATTTCCTCTTCGAGGCTGATAGGCAGGGTTTCTTTTGCGAACTGATCCATGAACAGGGCGGCGCTTTTTCCGGTAAATCGTTGAATTTTAATCCAATCTGGGCAAGTGTGCTGTAATCGGCCGCGCCATCAGCCTGCCGCCCCTGCGCCATGACCCCGCCTGCCGAATTGCCCGTCGTCCTGACACCTCGCTGGATTGCGCCGGTCGAACCAGCGAATACCGTCCTCACCGACCACGCCGTTGTCATCCGGGGCGATTTGATCGAAGCCGTCCTGCCGCGCGACGAAGCCTTGCGCCTGTATCCGCACGCGAGCCGAACCGATCTGCCCGATCACCTGCTGATCCCCGGGCTGATCAACCTGCACAGCCATGCCGCCATGGCCCTGCTGCGTGGCGCCGGCGATGACCTGCCGCTGGAGCGATGGCTGCACGAGCGCATCTGGCCAATCGAAGCCGCGGTGATGTCTGACGCATTTGTCTACGATGGCGCGGTGCTGGCCTGCCGCGAAATGCTGCGCGGCGGCGTGACCACCTTCAACGATATGTATTTTTTCCCGGAGGCCACCGCCCGCGCCGCACTCGACATGGGCATGCGTGCCGTCCTGGGCATCCTGGTCATCGACTTTCCAAGCGCCTACGGCAGCGGCCCGGCCGACTACCTCGACAAGGGCATGGCGCTGCGCGATTCCTTGCGACATGAGGCGTCGATCGGATTCTGCCTCGCACCCCACGCCCCCTATTCAGTCTCCGACGATGCGTTTCGTGAAGTCGCCAAACTCGCGGCCGAGCTGCAATTGCCGGTTCATATGCATGTGCACGAGACTGCCAGTGAAATCACCAACCACATCGCCCAGTACGGCGTACGACCGCTTGAACGCCTGGCCGCTTTAGGCCTGGTCGGCCCCGAGCTCATCGCCGTCCACGCGGTGCATTTGAACGACGCCGAAATCAGACTGCTCGCGGACCACGGCGCTTCGGTGGCCCACTGCCCGCACTCCAATCTCAAACTGGCCAGCGGCATTGCCCCGATTGCCAGGATGCTTGATCAGGGCATCAACCTCGGGATCGGCACCGATGGATCGGCGAGCAACAACCGGCTCGACATGTTGCTCGAAATGCGAACCGCCTCCCTGCTGGCTAAAGGCGCCAGTACAGACGCGACCGCACTCGGCGCACACGCCACGCTGCAGGCCGCCACGCTTTCGGCGGCACGCGCGATCGGCTGGCAGGACCGGCTCGGCAGTATCATCGCCGGAAAATCGGCCGACCTGGTCGCCATCGATCTCAGTGATGACGACCAGCAACCGATTTACGATCCGGTCGCGCAGTTGCTCTATTGCGCCGGACGCGAGCAGGTCACCGATGTCTGGATTGGCGGACGACCTGTTGTTACGAAACGACAATTGGCGTGCACGCGAGCACTGGACGCGGTTTCAGGCATATCTGCGAGCAGGGTCGTGTGGCACAATCGATTGAGTTTGCTCGTGCCTGATGGTGTTTAGGACGCTCGTTCGCAGGTTTTCCGACCTCGCAATGAAATGTTTTAAGCAACCGTGGTTTTCGGCACGAGACAGGGTCGGGGATGCTTTGCTGTCGGTCGGGGTCGGTCTGTATACTGCTCCGCAGACGTTGTAAGGCGTTGATTTTTCTGATGTGAGCCATCTCACCGAGAGGAGAAACATGAAGAATTCGGTTAAATTGGGTGCCCTGTCAGCAACGGTGTTGCTGGCCGCTTGCGCAACGGGCGGCACCGGCACAGTTGGTGCCCCTACTCCGCAAGCACGTGCGGGTCAGTCCGGCTATTGGGTGGGCGGTCAAGGCGACAACATCGTCGTCACCGACCCCTACAGCGATAACTGCAACCCGTCTGGCCTGGGCTGGAGGGGTTCTTTCTGGGATCCGACCAATGCACAGCCGGGTTGCGACGAGGACCTGATTCCGAAGCCCCCGCCGCCGCCGCCCGCTCCTGCTGTCATCGTCCCGCCGGCTCCGGCTCCGGCACCCGTGCCGGTCGCTCCGCCGAAAGTCGTCAGCGAGAAGGTGACCTACGCCGCCGATGCGTTCTTCGACTTCGACAAAGCCACGCTCAAGCCCGAAGGCAAAGCCAAGCTTGACGAGCTCGCCTCGAAGATCAAGGACTTCACGCTCGAGGTTGTTATTGCTGTCGGCCACACCGATTCGGTCGGCTCCGACGCTTACAACCAGAAGCTGTCGCTGCGTCGGGCAGAGTCGGTCAAGGCTTACCTTGTCAGCAAGGGTATCGAAGCCAACCGCGTCTACACCGAAGGCAAGGGCAAGAAGCAGCCTCTGGCTGACAACAAGACCGCCGACGGCCGTGCCAAGAACCGTCGCGTCGAGATCGAAGTCGTCGGTACCCGTACCGTCAAGTAAGTTCTCGATCGAACGCTGCGCTCTTCGGGGCGCACGGTCTGAAGCCCCGCCTCAAGCGGGGCTTTTTTTCGCCTGTACGACCTGATCGCTGCGCCCCCTTGACAGGGTTCATGGCTCGAGCGTCGGGCGAGCCGTAGAATAACGATCTGTCTGCCTGGTATCGAGCAATGTCCACCACTGAAACCCCGCCCTATCGTCAAGAGCCCGTCCCACCCATGAGAGGCAACGCTGATGCCGCCGAAGTCGCCAAATTTCAGGCACTGGCCTCGCGCTGGTGGGATCCGGAGTCGGAGTTCAGACCGCTTCATCAGATCAACCCCCTGCGACTCGACTGGATAGAGCGACTGGCTGGTCCGCTGGCAGGACGCAAGGCGATCGACGTCGGATGCGGCGGTGGCATCCTTGCCGAAGCGATGGCGCGTCAAGGGGCTCAGGTAACCGGCATCGACCTGGCCGACAAAGCCTTGCAGGTCGCCGAATTGCATGGCCTCGAATCGGGCGTCACTGTGCGGTACGAGCAGGTTCTCGCGGAAACCTTTGCCGAACGCGAGCCGGGTCTTTATGACGTGGTCACCTGCATGGAAATGCTGGAGCACGTGCCCGACCCCGACTCGACCATTGCTGCCTGCGCCCGTCTGGCAAAGCCTGGCGGCTGGGTGTTTTTCTCGACGCTCAACCGCAACCCCAAGGCCTTTTTGTTTGCCATCATCGGCGCCGAATACATTCTCAATTTGCTGCCACGCGGTACGCACGAATACGAAAAATTCATCAAACCGTCTGAACTCGTGAACGCAGCGCGGCGAGCGGGGCTTGAGCAGGCGGCGATGATGGGGCTGACCTACAACCCGCTGAGTCGCGAATATCGGCTGGTCGACAAAGATGTCAGCGTGAATTACCTCGTCGCGATGCGACGGGCCGTCTGACGCTAACCGTCGCCATGAACGCGATCGAAAGACGCTCAACCCTGCCGGCAGCGGTATTTTTCGATCTCGACGGCACCCTCGCCGACTCCGCAGCCGACCTTGCCGCCCCGGTCAATGCGATGCGAGTGACCCGCGGTCTGGAACCGATGCCACTCGAATTGCTGCGACCTTTCGCCTCGCATGGCGCTCGCGGTCTGATCGGCCAGGGATTGGGCATCGGCAGTGATGACCCGGCCTACGAGGCTTTGCGTCAGGACTTTCTGAACCGCTATGAGTCGGCAATGGTGGTTCACACCCGCATCTTCGACGGCATGACCGAGGTGCTTGATGCACTCGATGCCGCAGGCGTGCGATGGGGGGTGGTCAGCAACAAGGTCGAGCGATACGTGCGGCCGATCATGGCGGCACTGGGCTTGCTCGAGCGATCTGCCACCGCGATCGGCGGCGACACGACGCCGTTTGCCAAGCCACACCCCGAACCCCTGCTACACGCCTCGCGCATCACCGGCGTGTCGCCAAGCGATTGCATCTATGTCGGAGACGATGTGCGTGATATCGAAGCCGGTAAGGCCGCTGGGATGATGACGATTGCCGCCGCCTACGGATTCTGCGGCGAAGCGCTGCCACCGCATGAATGGGGAGCCGATGCGCTGATCCGACACCCGGCAGAACTGCAGACCGTGCTTCGGCTACCGATGACGCGCGGCTGATCGGCAAGACCCACGCCGAGCGAGAGCAAGAAGGAGAATCGCCAGATGGCCCGCGCAAGCGTCGAAAAGCGAGCCGCCGCGTTCAGGCAACGTGGCGCTTTGGCGCGTACCGGACTTTGGCTGCTGGTGGCGATTGCGGTTCTGTCAGGGCTGATTTTCGCCGGCCTGATCTGGGGGCCGAATCTGATGCGGCATCAGATCGCGGCAAAGGTCGGCGAGTTGGTCGGCCGCGAAATGAGCATCGGGCAGATCGAGGTCTCGCCGTTTTCGGGGCGAATCGTCATGACCGATCTGGTGGTGATGCGCCCCCCCGCCCCCAAACCGACCCTGGTCGCCAGGCGGCTGACTGTCGACGTCTCACCGCTGGCGTATTTGAAAGGGCGAGTGGTCGTACGCAATGTGCAGCTCGACGATGTCAAGGCGCGCATTGTCCGGCACGCGCCCTTCAGTTTCGACATCAGCGACATCATCGAGCGGATTCAGCAGCGCCCGTCATCCGACACCAAGCTCGAATGGGAACTCGACCGTGTCAGCATCGACCGGGGTGCGCTCGAATTCGATGACCAATACGTCGGCAAAGTCACGCAGATCAGCGATCTGTCGCTCATGCTGACCGAGCTCTCAAACCGCAACGATCGTAAGTCAACCCCTGCCAAGCTCGATGTGCGCCTGAACCTCGACGGTCACCCTTTCACACTCGATGCTTCTTCCACGCCTTTCGCAGACTCGCGGGTTCTGAAGGGTCATGCCACGCTCGCAGACCTGCCCCTCGTCGGCCTCTTGCCTTATCTGGCTTTGCCCGACGACATCAGACCTCGCTCGGGGGTTCTCGGTTTCGATCTGGGGGTCACCCTGAATGCCGACAGTCCTGAACTGATCTCCTTGCTCGAAATTCAAGGCAAGGTCGGCGTTAATGAATTCAGCCTGATCGATGGCACCGGTCACGAGCGGGTGTCGGTAGCGTCAATGGCGCTCGCCCTTGAACCGTCGAAACCGCTGGGCGGCGCGCTGCATGCGTCATCGATCGCACTTGATCGTCCGCGGCTGAGTCTGGGCCGACGGGCAGACGGCAAACTGCTTTGGCCCGCGCCGCTTGCCGTCGGCAAGCCCGCAAAGGATGCCGACAAAGCCGCAAAAGCCACCCAAGTGTCAGGGCCGAAGTCATTGCAGATCGATTCGCTGAAGATCGCAGGCGGCCAGATCGACTGGCAGGACGCGGCGCTGCCTGCACCACTGACGCTTCGATTCGATCAGCTGGCGGTCTCAGCCGACGCGGTCACCATCCCGGATCTTGCAAATCCCGCCGCTGCAAACGGTAAGGCACATGTCGAGGCCAGGCTCGACGATGCTGCACCGCTCAGTGCCAAGCCCACTGCCAAGCTAAGTGCCGAGCTGAGTGCCAAGCCCACTGCCAAGTTCAGTGCCGATCTCAGCCTCGACGGACCGAGAGGGCGTGCGGGCATCTCGCTTCAAGAGTTGAGCCTGCCCGGTTTTGCAGCACTGGCCGGGCCGGGCCTGCGAGCGAAGCTCGAATCGGGTCGTCTCGATGCGAATGCGACACTGAACTGGGACAGCGCCGCACCCACATGGTCGATGACGGAAGGCCTGGTCACGCTGTCAGACCTGAAGCTGAGCCACGCCAACCAGCCGCCGGCGACCATCGGCAAGCTGACGATTCGTGACATCTCGGCCGATCCGGTCGCCAGGCATCTCGAATTGGGATCGGTGGTGCTTGAGAGATCGAATTTGTCGGTGCGCCGCGCCCGCGATGGCCGCTTCAATCTGCAGGACTGGTATGTGCCGCCTGCTGCAGGCGTTGCGGTCGCGACGACCACTCGTCCTGCCACCGCCGCGTCCGCACCCTGGACGCTGCTCGCAAAAAGCGTCGAGATCGATCAGCTTGTCCTCGACTATGCCGACTCCCTGATTGATCGTGAACGCCGACTGCCCCGCCTGACACTGAACGCCAAGGCGAACTCGGTGACGCTCGACCCCTCGAAATCGGCTAATTTCGAGGCGACGGCCAGCTTCATCGATGGTGCACGGCTGAGCGCCCGCGGAACAGTGCGACCGGTGCCGCTCGATGTCGATGCACAGGTGCAGGTGCGCCGCGCATCCCTGACCTATGTCGATCCTTATGTCGAGTCCTATCTGAATCTGACGATCGCCCGCGGTCAGGTCTGGAGCTCTGGCAGGCTTCAGCTGAGCTCAACACCCAGCGGTGAAGTCTCCCGAATCGGTTTCAATGGTGAGGTTTCGTTCAACGATTTCAGCGCGCTCGACAAGGTCTCGAGCGAGGACTTCATGCGATGGTCGGCACTGGTGACGCCAAGCGTGAAAGTCGATTGGCGTCCCGCGCGACCGGGCGACAGCCTGATCGAGGTCGGTGATGTCGCGATCGTCGACTTCTACGCGCGCGTCATCCTGTCGCCTGTCGGACGACTGAATCTGAGCGACATCGTGGTCGACCGGAAGCTTGAAGCTGCGCCGATTTCGCTCACCACCACGCAACCCGATCTCAACAAGCCTGCTGATGCGTCCGGAGCGGCCGGATCAACAGCACTGCCGTCGGCCGCGCCTGCGACCAGAGCCGTCGTCAAGACGCCGGCAAGCGCCGCTCCTGACTCGCCGCAGCCCACGCTGCGAATCGGGACCATCCGCATCGGCGGGGGCAACATCAACTTCACCGACAATTTCATCAAGCCCAACTACACCGCCAATCTCACACAGCTCAATGGATCAATCGATGCGATTGCCAGCGACCGCAGCGAGCCTTCTGAAGTGGCGGTGAGCGGCCGGGTCGATGATGACGCGCCGCTCGAGATCACCGGCAAATTCCACCCTTTGCCGCCCAATCGATTCATCGACCTGCGCGCGGTGGCCAGTGGCTTCGATCTGCCGAAGATCAGCCCCTATTCGGGTCGCTGGGCTGGCTACTCGATCGAAAAAGGCAAGTTGAGCGCAGACGTGCGCTATCGCATCGATGGCGACACGCTGCAGGCAACGAACAAGCTGGTGATCAATCAGCTGACCTTCGGGCCGAAGGTCGACAGCCCGAGCGCATCGAAACTGCCGGTGCTGCTTGCGGTCTCGCTGCTCAAGGATCGCAAGGGCAATATCGACCTTGACATACCGATCTCGGGCAGCCTGTCCGATCCGCAATTCTCGGTCGGCGGACTGATCTGGAAGGTGATCGGCAATCTGATCGTGAAAATCGTGACCTCGCCCTTCAGCTTCCTGGCCTCACTCGGCAATGGGGCAGCAGCCAATGACATCAGCTACATCGAGTTTGCACCGGGCACCTCGACACTCGATGAGGAAGATCGTAATCGGCTCGATTCGCTGGCCAAGGGGCTGACCGAGCGCCCGGCGGTCTCGCTCGAAATTGCCGGCTACGGCGACGAAGCGGGTGACCGGATCGGCATGCAACAGGCTCGCCTCGAACACACGCTGCGCGCCCTCAAATTTGCAGAGCTGCGTCGCGCCAACCGCTCGGCAGAGCTGCCGTCGATCGACGCCATCACCATCGATCCGGCCGAGCGCCCTGCCCTGCTTGAGCGAGCATGGCGCAATGCCAAGCTCAACACGTCGATGTTCAGCAAGCCACCGTCGTCCGAGGCCCTTGAAGCGCAGCTGCTCGAGCATGAAGTGGTCACGCCGGCCGATGTGAAGCAGGTTGCCCAGATGCGCGCGCAAACCGCGCGCGATTACCTGCGCGACAGCAAAGCCATCTCGCACGACCGCCTCTACCTGATGGCGCCTCGCCTGCCCGGGCCCGACGACAAGCTGCCGGCATCGCGTGTGAGTTTCGAAGTGAAGTAAGGCAACAAGGTCTATACTGATTGGTTCAAGACCGGGGCCGACCTGGTTTCGACGTGGGTAGTGAAGCGTTTCAGTGCATGCCGAGGACTCTCGTAACCTCGTAAATCCTTCGAGAAAACTTCAAACGCCAACGACGAGCGTTTCGCTCTGGCCGCTTAAGGCCTAAGCCGCTGCACCGGGTTGCCGATGGCCCGGGTCCCGCAAGGGACTGCAGTGTCATTCACATCGGATCGTGTCTCGGCGGGCCGCTTGTCGAGAAGCTAAAAAATAGGTGGCTGGTCGTTGCCTGAGCCTGCCTGTCGGCATGGGCAATGACGAGACAAAAATTGACACGGCTAAGCATGTAGATCGGTTACGCAGATGACTTGCGGACGCGGGTTCGATTCCCGCCGGCTCCACCAATCCACTGGGCCCAGAGTGACTTCTGGGCCCTTTTTTTCGCCATGTCCTTGATCGCCTTCCTGTTCGCAGCCACGGTACTCGCCATCACACCGGGCCCCGGCATCGCCTATGTCATTGCGCGAACGGTGGCAGGCGGGCGCACGCAGGGGCTGGCTTCATGCATCGGTACAGGCATCGGCGGCATGCTCCATGTACTTGCCGCAGCAGTCGGTCTGTCGCTGCTGGTGGCGCAATCAGCGCTTGCGTTCAGCCTGGTGAAGTACCTCGGGGCTGCCTATCTGGTCTACCTGGGCGTGCGGATGCTGAGGCGCACGCAGCAGGACGCAGGCGTGCAGACCGTGTCGACGCCAGGTGCCCGCCGTGCGCTGGTTGAGGGCGTTGTGGTCGAGGCTTTAAACGTGAAGACAGCGCTGTTCTTCGTCGCCTTCCTGCCGCAGTTCGTCGCCCCTCATGAGCCGCTGGCGCCGCAGTTGGTATTGCTGGGCAGCATCTGTGTGGCCCTGAACACCTCAGTGGACGTGATCGCCGTGATGGCCGCTCACCGCCTGCTTGACTCCGGCGTTGCGCGCTTCGCGCGAGCCCGGCTGATGACCCGCGTGTCTGGTATCACCCTGATCGGCCTGGGTGTCTTCCTCGCCACGACGAAGCGGCAGGGCTGATCAGTCGCAAGGAGGCCCGCGAGGCATTCGCGGCCTCACCGACAGGCGCGCCTGTCGTGAGCGGGCGCGAAACGGCTTGAACGGTGTGCCGGATATCTCCCGCGAGAAATCGTGCAAAAACGAAAACAAGCTTCGCAAACAGCTTTGGCCGGCCGGCATAATCACTGAATATTCAGCAGAGGCGGCCTTTCATTTGCACGCGCGTGGTGGCGCGGAGGGTTAGTTTGAAGACATCGGAATTGCAGTACGGGCTTCACGACCGGCCCAGTCTGGCCGTGACGCTGGGCAGCGCGTTCCAGCATGTCATGCTGGGTTTGGTCACCCTGTCGTTTCCGCTGTTGGTGATCGAAGATATTTATCCGCGCTCGATGCTGCCGCCTGACCAGGTCAGCACGCTCATGATCACCTCGTTTCTGGCCCTGGGCGTCGCGACGCTGCTTCAGGCATGCCGATTCGGCGGAATTGGTTCGGGTTTTCTGGCGCCTGCGGTGTTTACTGCCGCCGATCTGCCGCCCAGTCTTGCGGCCGCCCATGCCGGCGGGCTCGGTCTGGTTTTCGGCATGACGATCTTTGCCGGTCTGCTTGAAATCGGGCTGGCTTTTCTGATTCGGCGCTATCCAAAAATGTTCCCGGCTGAACTGGCGGGATTCGTGGTCATGTTCATCGGCCTGGTGTTGGGCGAAGTCTCGATTCGACTGATTTTCGGGCTGAGCGCGGCAGGAATCGCCGATATGAACACCACATCGATCCCGGTCCTGGCGCTGCTCACCTGTCTTGTGACGATCATCGCCTCGATCTGGTTCAAAGGAGCGATTCGATCATTCAGCGTGCTGATTGGCCTGGGAGTCGCCGTCATGGTTGGCCTCACGACGGACTCTCTGAGCTTGGCCTCGCTCGACCATCCCGCCTTGAAAGGGTCATTCAGCTGGCCGATCGCAATGCCGACCTTTGATCCGACATTCATCCTGCCTTTTGCGGCCGCAGCGCTGGCGACCTCTTTACGATCGATGGCTGACATCATCACCTGCCAACGAATCAACGACGGCAACTGGAAACGGCCCGAGCAGACATCCATTCACCGCGGGGTGCTCGCCGATGGACTGGGCGATGTCTTTGCCGGCCTGATCGGGACCGTCGGTCTGAACACTTACTCAGGTTCGGTGGGACTTTCGGCCGCAACAGGCATTACATCGAGACGGGTCGCTCTGGCGATCGGTGCGATGTGGATTACCCTGGCCTGCATTCCCGGTATTCCCCAGATCGTGGCGATCGTCCCACGATCGATTCTGGGCGGTGCCCTGTTGTTCACTTCCTGCTTCATCGTTTTTAACGGCGTCCAGATCATCGCGGATCGAGTGCTCGACAACCGCAAGATCATTGCGCTGGGCCTGGGCTTGTTCGCTGGAATTACCCGAATGGTTTACCCAAAACTCTTCGAAGGGATCCATCCCGCATTTTCCAGCCTCGTTCAGTCTGAACTGACACTGGCAACATTGATCGTACTGGGACTCACCGCAGTGTTCCGACTTGGCCTCAATCGAAACCGTTCAATTGCCATCCCAATGGACGAAAACCGATTCGAGGCGGTCTCGCAATTCCTTCATGTTGCGGCCGCCGCGTGGGGAACGAGGCAACAGCCGCTGTCGCGAGCGGTCGCAGCAAGCATCGAATTTCTTGAGTTGGCCCCGGATCTGGTGACTCCCGGCACGCCGATCGAGCTATCGCTCTTCGGCGACGACACCGAACTGAAGGTGCGGATCAGCTATCGGGGCAAAGTCCTGAAACAAGGCGACGATTCAAGACTCGAACTCGACGATCTGGATGGTGATGCAGCCCAGCGTGCGCGGTTTGCGCAAGCGCTGCTAAGCCGCTTGTGTGGTGAGATACAGGCTTTCGAGGATAGGGGGATTTGCGTATTGCAGTTGGTGTTCGAGCAGTAAGAAGCCGGTCTGACCGCACCGCTCTCGTCATTGGTTGATCTCGAGCACTTGATCTTTCTGCATCAAGCAGGCCGACTCGATCCGATGCCGAGGTCATGCAGGGCAAAGAGATCAAACGCAAGCATGTCCTAATGCCTCGCCTGCGTAACGAGTTGGACGCGATAATCGCAAGTCGTCCACACTTCAGCCACCATCGAGCTTTTTATGTCTCACAGCCAAACCGTCAATGTCCAGCGTCGCAGTCGGGTGCTCACATCCGTAACGGCGCTGATCGCCAGCTTCGTGATGCTCGCCTGCTCGATCCCGGGCAGCGTCACCGGCAACGCCTCAAACTCGCCGTCGACCTCAACCACCGAGCGTCCACCCATCGTTTTCGTGCATGGCAACGGCGATACCGCCGGACTGTGGCTGACTACCCTATGGCGATTCGAATCCAACGGCTGGGCGCGCGACCGTCTGCTGGCCATCGACGTGCCCAACCCGCTGGCTCGCGACGACGATGCGGTGGCGCAGCCCGATCGCACATCGGCCGCTGAGAACGCCGCCTATCTGGCCGCTGAGATCGATGCGCTGCTCAAGCGCACTGGTGCGAAGCAGGTGGTGCTGGTCGGCAATTCGCGCGGCGGCAATGCCATCCGCACTTATGTGCGCGACTATGGATCGGCCAAGGTCTCGCAGGCGGTGCTGGGCGGCACACCCAATCATGGCGTCTGGGCGAGCCCCGACCTGCGCCCGGGCAATGAATTCAATGGCAGCGGTCCGGTGCTGACGAGGCTCAACACCCCACAGAGCCCTGAGGGTCTGGAGGTCTCGCCCGGCGTGAAATGGATGACGCTGCGCTCGGACGGCAACGACAAGTTCGCGCAGCCCACCGGCGAATGGATGGGTCAATCGAAGACCTACAAGACCAACGTCGATGTGCGCGGGCCCGAGTTGAAAGGCGCCGATAACCGAGTGCTGCCGGGCCTTGACCACCGAGAAGTGTCCTACCACCAGAAGGCTTTCGAGCAGACCTTCCAGTTCATCACCGGCAGTTTGCCTGGGCGCGACATCGTGGCGCAGGCGCAGGTGGTGCTCGATGGCCGAGTCACCGGCCTTGCCGGCAACTCACCCACCAATCTGCCGATGGCAGGCGCTATCGTTCAGGTGTTCGCGCTCGACTGCGCCAGCGGTGAGCGCCGCGGTGCGGCCCTGCTGAGCCGCACCACCGGCGCTGATGGCCGATGGGGGCCGCTGCAAACCGATTCGCAGACCTGTCTTGAGTTCGAATACACCGCAACCGGCTTTGCCATCACTCACCAATACCGCTCGCCTTTCCCGCGCTCCTCCGACATTGTCTTCCTGCGCCCCTTGCGCATCAGCGACGCCGATCGCAAGGCTGGCGCGCTGGTCTCGATCACTCGACCACGGGGCTACTTTGGCCTCGATCGCGACACGATGAGCCTTGACGATCAGGCGCTGCCGGGCATCGGGCCGGGCGTGCCAGGTCTGGCCAGCGCGCGTCTGTCACTGCCACCAGCCCCGGCCCGGACAGTGGTGGCCCGCTTCAACAATGAGCGCATCGCCCTGCGCACCTGGCCTGCAGCACAGGGCCATGTGGCAGTGGCGGAGCTGCACCAATAACCCTGGAGATCCGAGCCAAGTCTCGACCCTCGGTCAGGACTAAGGCAAGCTGACGCGATGACTAAGGAATCGACCCGGGAAACGTCAGCACGCCGACAGCGCACCTACATCCTGCTGGTCAGCCTGCTGGTGTTCGGTGGCCAGTTGCTTGCCGTGCTGACCCTGCCGGCGGTGTTGCCCATTGTGCCAACCAACCTGCCGCAGTCCGTCCTGACGGCCGCCGTGGTCAGCGTTCTGGTACTGGCGCTGATCCTGCCCTTGATGCTGCGCCTGACCCGCAAAGTGCAGTACGCAGAAAAGGCGATCGACAGCACGAATGAAGGCTACTGGGTCATCGACGCCGACGGCAACTTCGTCGAAGTGAACCCGGGTTATTGCCGGATGATGGGCTACACGCATGCCCAGATCATGAAGATGTGCATTGCCGACTTCGAGGCGGTGGCCACCATGGCCCAGATCAGGGCACAGGTCCACCGAATCATCGAGAAAGGGTATGAGCGTTTCGAGACAAGGCACCGGCATCTCGACGGTCACTGGGTCGAGCTCGAGATCACAGTGACTGGAGTCGACAATCGCTACCTGGTGGCCTTCCTGCGCGACATCGGTGAACGCAAAGCCGCCGACGCATTACTGCGTGAGGCCACCCAACAGGCCGAACAGGCCAATCGGGCCAAGAGCGATTTCCTGGCGAATATGAGTCACGAAATTCGCACGCCGATGAATGGCGTGCTCGGACTCACCGAAGTGGTCCTTGATTCACCGCTCGAGCCGCAACAGCGTGAGCACCTCGAAATGGTCAAGAGCTCGGCGGTGTCACTGCTGGTGATCCTCAACGACATCCTGGATCTGTCGAAAATCGAAGCCGGCAAACTGGGCATCGAGCAAGTCCCGTATTCACCTGCGGGCGTGATGAAGGAAGTCACCCAGGCGGTTCGCGCTCGTGCCCAGGCCAAAGGGCTGTCACTGCAGTGCGAGACAGACGCGTCTGTGCCAGAGAAAATTCTGGGCGATCCGGTGCGTCTGCGCCAGATTCTCCTGAACCTGTGTGACAACGCCATCAAGTTCACTGACACAGGCTCGGTCCGTGTCCGAGCTCACGCCGAACTCACCGATAACGGCAACTGCGAACTCATGATCTGCGTACGCGACACCGGCATCGGTATTCCCGCGGAAAAGCAGGAAGTCATCTTCCAGTCCTTCAGTCAGGCCGATACCTCGACGACACGCAAATACGGCGGGACAGGCCTGGGTCTGACCATCTGCGCAAGCCTGGCCGCCCTGATGGGTGGACGGATCTGGCTTGAAAGCGAAGCCGGACAGGGCAGCTGTTTCTGCTTCACTGTGCAGGCGATGGTCGCGCCAGCCGGGCAAACGAGCTTCGTTGACACGTCGGCTGATCCGGTTCGATCGCCGGCTGCCAACAATATGACTCCGGTGTCCCGGCCGCCCAATCGTCGACTGCAGATCCTGCTGGCAGAAGACAACCCGCTCAACCAGCGCCTGGCGGTCCTGTTGCTCGAACGTTGGGGCCACGACGTCGTACTGGCGCAGGATGGCACCGAAGCGGTCTCGCTGTTCGGCCAGCGTGACTGGGACCTCGTGCTGATGGACATGCAGATGCCCAACATGGACGGCCTGGCGGCCACCAGAGCAATTCGGGAGGCCGAGACCGAAGGCCGCCGCACTCCCATTGTCGCCATGACCGCCAACGCGATGACTGCTGACCGTGAGCTCTGCCAGGAGGCAGGCATGGATGATTTCCTGAGCAAGCCCTTTGAAATCGAACGATTCAGGGCCCTGGTCGATCAGATAGCCAGCGCCGTCTCAGCCAGCCTGACCCAGTAGGCCGCCCCGGTTGGCAGGATGGCATCGTTGAAGTCATAGCCCGGGTTATGCACCATGCAACCGCCGACGCTGCCATTGCCGTTGCCGATCCAGACATAGGCACCCGGGCGGGCGCGCAGCATCCAGGCGAAGTCCTCCGAGCCCATGGCCGGACGCGGATTGTCGTTCACTGCATCGGCACCCAGCAGCTCACGCGCCACCCGCAGGCACAGCGCCGCCTCTTCCGGATGATTGACGGTCGGCGGATAGCGACGCTCATACCGCACCGAGATGCTGGCGCCATGTGACGCCGCCGTGCCCTCGCACAACTGACGGATGCGTTCCTCGATCTGGCTCTGAACCGCTTCGCTGAAGGCCCGCACCGTGCCGCCGATGACAGCCTCGTTGGGAATGATGTTCCAGGCCGTGCCCGAATGAAATTTCGTGACTGATACAACCGCGGGCTCAAGCGGATCGATGTTGCGGCTGACGATGGTCTGCAGCTTTTGCACCAGCTCGGCACCGGTCGTGATCGGATCGATCCCCCGATGCGGCATCGCGCCGTGCGAGCCGCGCCCGGTGATCGTGATCTCGAAGATGTCGTAAGACGCCATCATCGGTCCGGCCTTGACCGCCATATGCCCGGCTGCCATGCCGGGGATGTTGTGCATGCCGAAGACCGCCTGCATCGGAAAGCGATCGAAGAGGCCTTCTTCGACCATCACCCGACCGCCACCCTCGTTTTCTTCGGCCGGCTGAAAGATCAGATGCACTGTGCCGTCGAAATTGCGGGTAGTCGCAAGATGTTGAGCTGCGCCCAGCAGCATCGTGGTGTGCCCGTCATGGCCGCAGGCGTGATGCTTGCCGCTGCGGGTCGACTGCCAGGCTACACCCGTGCCTTCCTGCATATCGAGGGCATCGAGGTCGGCGCGCAGGCCGATCGCCCGCGAACTCGTACCGGCCCGGATCGACGCCACCACGCCGGTTTTCGCAATACCCTCGTGAATCTCATCAACACCGAAACTGCGCAGCCGCTCGACCACGTAAGCCGCCGTGCCGACCTCTTCGAATGCAGTCTCGGGATTGGCATGGATATGCCGGCGCCATTGGGTCATCTGCGGCAGATAGCGACCCAGTTCTTCAATCGGTGCAATGTTCTCGATGGCGCCCATGTGAGGATTCCCGGCTGATTGATGGTGCTTGCGATTTTAGCAGCCGCGCAGAGCCAGCAGATGCGCCTTGAACACGGTTGCGATCGGCGACAGTTGCTTGCCTTTTCTGTGCACCACATGCCAGTTGGATTCGACCGGAAAGCCGGCCACCTTCAGAACCGCCACCCCGTAGTCAACCGGCTTTGCCTGCAAGGCATGGCGCGACACGACCGCAAGCCCGAGATTGGCCGCAACTGCCTCGCGGATCGCCTCGTTGGATCCGAGCTCAAGACGCACATCGGGCTTGAAGTGGTGACGCCTGAAATGCGCATCGACTGCCATCCGCGTACCTGATCCGCGTTCGCGAAGGATGAAGCGTGATCGACTCAGATCATCGAGCGAGAGCCTGCGGCGCGAGGCGAGCGGGTGCGCGCTGGCCGCGATCACGACCAGCGGGTTCGGCATGAAAACCTGATCTTCGATGTCGATGTCGGTCGGCGGCATCGACATGATGCAAAGGTCATCGAGGTTGTCGCGTAATCGGGCAAGCACCCCATCGCGATTGAGCACTTCAAGCGCAATGTCGATTTCGGGATATCGCGCGCAGAAAGTGCCAAGCAGACGCGGCACGAAGTATTTCGCGGTGCTCACGACCGCCACTTTCAGTCTGCCTCGCGCCAGCCCCTTGACCGCATCGACTCGTTGCCCGAAGGCCTCCCACTCATCGGAGATGGATCGCGCAGTTCGGGCAAGGTCGTACCCGGCATCGGTCAGATGCACGCGCCGCGAGATCACCTCATAGAGCGGCACGCCGACCGCATCGGTGATCTCGCGCAACTGCATCGACGCGGTCGGCTGCGTGACATGGCAGGCACGGGCAGCGGCCGTGACACTGCCGGTGTCTGCCAGCGCGATGAAGAGGCGCATCTGACGAAAGGAAATGGGAACGGAAATAGTCATCGATTAATTGATATGTATAAACACTAAAGAATCGATTTTACTCGATTAATGAGACGACATAGCATCGGTGCACTCGGAGAACTTCCATGCAAAACCTGCTCGATCCCGCGATCCTGTTTTTCGTCTTCGGCGCACTCGCCGGCGCACTCAAATCAAACCTCGAGATTCCGCCGGCAATCTCACGCTTCCTGTCGCTTTACCTGCTCATGGCCCTCGGCCTGAAAGGTGGCTTTGCGCTGTCGCATTCCGGACTGAGCGCCGACGTCGGCATGAGCCTTGCTGCCGCCATGACACTTGCAATCTGCATCCCACTGCTGGGCTACTGGATCCTGCGGCGCTTCGTGTCAGGGTTTGACGCCGCTGCGATCGCGGCCACCTACGGCTCGGTCAGTGCAGTGACCTTCGTGACAGCCGTTCAATACCTTGAAAATCAGCAGATCCCGTTTGGCGGCCACATGGCTGCAGCGATGGCCCTGATGGAATCACCCGCCATCATCATGGCGGTCGTTTTTGCGAACGCGCTGCGCCGCAGTCCCGCTCCCGCAACGCTGAATGTGGGAGGCGGGGTTGCAGCCCTTGGCAATCCAGCCAGCAGGTCCGGTGTGCCGCTTGGCAAGATCCTCCACGAGTCTTTCACCGATGGTGCGCAGTTGCTGCTGCTGGGGGCGATGGTTGTGGGTCTGATCACGGGTGACGCCGGAAAGGCAGCCATGCAGCCGTTCTCGGGCGACTTGTT
>CAIVAS010000265.1 GCA_903903975.1 uncultured Burkholderiales bacterium | reverse complement strand
CCCATGTTCTTTTCATCGCCTTCATGACTCCATCGACCCGCAATGAAGCCCTGGCGCTGCTGACCGCGCCAGGTCAGCCCTTCGAACTGCAGACTCTGCCGATCAATGGCCGGCCGCTGCGCGTCTTCACCAACGCACCGACCTCGCTGCGCGAGCTTTATCTCCAGACCGCCAGCGACCTGCCCTTTCTGATCTTTGAGGACGAGCGACTGAGCTTTCGCGAGGCCTGGCAGGCGTCCGCTCGCATTGCGCATGTGCTGGCTCACGGCTACGGTGTGAGCAAGGGCGATCGGGTCGCGATTGCGATGCGCAACTATCCCGAGTGGATCCTGGCCTTTACCGCCGCGACCTCGCTCGGCGCCATCGCAGTCGCCATGAATGCCTGGTGGCAGCCGGATGAAATGGCCTATGGCCTGACCGACAGCGGCGCGAAAGTGCTGCTGGCCGATCAGGAGCGCCTCGATCGATTCGCGCAATGCGAGCCGGGCATCGCCACCAAGGCGATTGCCGTGCGACCCACGCGCGAGAACCCGGGCATTGCAGTGCTCAGCGATCTGACCGCTGCCGTGGGCGATGTGCCAATGCCGCAGGTCGACATCGCGCCGGATGACGATGCCACCATCCTCTACACCTCCGGCTCGACCGGGCATCCGAAGGGCGTGGTATCGACCCATCGCAATGTGCTGTCGGCGCTGCTGTCGTGGGAACTCGACGGACAGGCCGCGGTGCTGCAAAGCGGCATCGAGCCGGTGCCGCCGGCCACGCAGCCCGGCACGCTGATGGCGGTGCCACTCTTTCACGCAACCGGATCGCACGCCGCGTATCTGAGTTCCTATCGCAGCCAGCGCAAGGTGGTCTGCATGTACAAGTGGGATCCGCAGGCGGCCGCCGCGCTGATCGAGCGCGAGCGAATCACCTCGGTGGTTGGCCCGGCGGCCGTCACAGGCGATCTGGTGAGAGAAGCGCAACGCACCGGCCACGATCTGAGCTCGCTGCTGGCGGTGGGCGGGGGCGGCGCACCGCGCGCACCCGAGCAGGTCAAGCAGATCGAAGCGGTGTTCAAGCAGGCGCTGCCGGCCACCGGCTGGGGAATGACCGAGACCAATGCGATCGGCACCGGTATTGGCGGTCTTGACTACCTCGAGCATCCGGCCAGCTCGGGTCGCTGCTCGGCAGTGATGGAGCTCAAGGTGGTCGATGACGATGGTCGCAGTCTGCCCGCCGGTGAGCGCGGTGAACTGCTGGTGCGCGGCACGGCGCTGTTTCGCGAGTACTGGAATCGGCCCGAGGTCAACGCCAAGATTTTTGAGGACGGCTGGTTTCGAACCGGTGATGTGGCCTACCTCGATCAGGAGGGCTACCTCTACATCGTCGATCGCATCAAGGACCTGATCATCCGGGGTGGCGAGAACATCGGTTGCGGTCAGGTCGAAGCCGCGCTGGTGATGCACCCCGACGTCCACGAAGCCGCGGTCTACGCGATGCCGGACGAGCGTCTGGGCGAAGAAGTCGGCGCCACCCTTTACGCAAGCCCCAGGCTTGATATCGCCGAGTTGCGCAGCTTCCTGCTGCAGCACCTGGCGAAATTCGAGGTGCCGCGCTATATCCGCCTGGCCGATGCCCCGCTGCCCCGTATCGCATCCGGCAAGATCCTCAAACGACAGCTGCGAGATGAAGCGATTGCCTCACCCGGCAGCCACCACGATGCCCAGGCTCAGGCCTGACAGCCACCTTCACGAACTCACCTGCCTCCTGTTGATTGATGACCCCTGCCACCCCTGTTACAACCGCAAGCGCCGGCGATCAGCCACCGGGCTACAACGTCCCCTCTGTCGAGGCCTGGATCGCAAACCATGTCGAGGGGCTCACACCGCCGCTG
>CAIVAS010000264.1 GCA_903903975.1 uncultured Burkholderiales bacterium | reverse complement strand
GGCTGATCGGCATCAATACCGCCATCTATTCGCGCACCGGCGGATCGCTCGGCATCGGCTTTGCCATTCCGACCTCGACCGCTCGCAGCGTCATGGAGCAGATCGTGCGCAACGGCAGCGTGGTGCGGGGCTATATCGGCGTCGAGCCGCAGGATGTGACGCCCGAACTGGCGCAGGCCTTCAAGCTGCCGCGCCAGGACGGCGCGATCATCGCCGGCGTGATGCGGGGTGGCCCGGCCGACAAGGCGGGCGTGCTGGCCGGCGACATCCTCTTTCAGATCGACGGCCAGCCGATTCTCAACACTGCGGCCATGCTCAACGCGATTGCAATGCTCAAGCCGGGCTCGACCAGCAAGTTCACGTTCCTTCGAGACGGGCGCGAGACCGAGTTGCCGATCACGGTCGGGCAGCGACCCAAGCCCGGCGCACGAAGCGGAAAATAGTCGACTGAGCCGGCCTCAGACTCAGCCGCTGGACCTGCGCCGGCTGGCCTGAAATTCAGCCGGCCCCTGATTCAGCCGGCCCGCGCCCAGTCGGTCGCTGCCTGCAGGCAGCTTTTGAGCAAGGGGCGAAGCCTGGCGGCGCGGTCTTTGAGCAGGGCGAAGGGCGCCGACTCATCCATATAGATGTCCTGAACTTTCTCGAGCTGGATGGCATGCACGCCACCGGCGCCCAGGCCATTCGACCGGGTGATATGGCCGCCCTTGTAGCGCCCGTTGAGCACCCAGGAGTAGTCGGTCTGGGCTCGCACCGGGGCCAGGACCGCCTCGGTCAGGGTCGGATCGCAGGCCTGGCCATCGGCCGTCCCGAAATTCAGGTCGGGCAGGCGCCCCTCGAAAAAGCGTGGCAGCACCGAGGCGATCGAATGTGCATCCCAGAGGACGACCCGCGGATGCAGGGCCCGCAGCCGGGCGAGTTCGCCGGCCAGGGCAGCGTGATAGGGCCGCCACCACTGCTCGCGGCGCTGCGCGATCTCGGCCTCGTCGGGCGGGCCATCCGGGTAGAGCAGCTCGCCGCGGAAGGTCTCGGTCGGCACCAGGCTGGTGGTCGTCATGCCGGGATACAGGCTTGCACCGTCGGGCGGGCGATTGAGGTCGATGACATAGCGCGACTGCGTGGCCACCAGCAGCGTGGCGCCCATCTCGCGCACGAAATCGTAGACCAGCGGCAGATGCCAGTCGGTGTCAGCCAGCGACAGGGCTGCCGGATTGAGGCGCGCAGCCAGATCGGCGGGCAGTCCGGTGCCGACATGCGGCATCGAGACCATCAGTGCAGAGTCGCCTCGAAAGAGTTCGAAGGCGGGGTGGCTGACATCGGCGGCTTGGGCAGTGTGTGGATGCGGCATCGCAGGCTCGAGGCGGGCAGAAAGGACAGAAAGGACAGAAAGAAAAGGATCGATGTCTCAGCGGGTGGAGGGTGGCGTGACATCGGGTCGGTGCGATACCGGTCTGATCAGGATCTGGATCAGACTCGCGGTGCCGATGGCTGTCGGCATGGCATCGGCCGGACCGAACTGCAGGTATTCGCCGGCCTCGACCTGGCTGCCTTCAACGATCAGGCGACCGCGGCACAGGAAGCAGGCCTGCACCGGCTGCTGGCCGAGCCCGGCAGCGTCTGCGGCGGTCATCGCCTGCAATGCGCCGGACGACTCACCCGGCTCCCCTGGCTTGGCCAAATCGGCCAAATCGTCCCATTCGGCATCAAGCCGCTGCCCGTCAGTAAGACGGACGCGCCGCATCCGACCCGTCCAGCGACCGCGCGCGACGATCAGATTGAAGGCACGGCAGATCGAATCACCCCGCAATTCGGCCATCGGTGCGACTTCGCCGGCGAATGGCACCGGCTCACTTCGGGCATCGAGCAGGACCCGACCATCGGGAAGCTCAAGCGAGATCGCACCCTCGACCAGCGCAAAGCGGCGATCGCAGCCCGCCATGCGCGAAAAAGGGCCGTCGCGCTCGATGTCGGCCAGACTCAGGCGCCAGCCGAATTCGGCCTGCGCAGAAGCGATCGGTCCGCGCGCGAGCTCGCGGGTCAGTCCGCCGCCGTTGAGCCATGCGACCGGCCTGCAGGCATGCGAATCGATCCGGATCATCGAGCCAGCTCGGTGGCCCAGGCTGATTCGGGGGGCGACTGCGGCTGGCGCCATTGCGCGAGCAGCCCGTCGCGTTCGGTGGCCGCCGCGCTTGCGCTGGCTTGCCTCACATGGCCATAGCCGCGGACCTTGTCGGGCAGCGCGGCAATCTGCACCGCAATCGCATGATTGGCCGATGACAGCTCGGGCAACAGACGCTCGATGTCGGCCCGATAGCCCTCGAGCAGTTCACGGGCAAGACGACGTTCGTCGGAATGGCGAAACGGATCGAACAGGCTGCCGCGCACTTTGCGAAGCGGCGCCATCAGCCGGAACGCGCTCATCAGCCAGGGGCCGACCTCGCGCTTGACCAGCCGCCCGGTTGCCGGATCGCGTCGCCCGAAAGGCACACCCGCCACATGAAAGCGAAGCGTGATGTCGCCTTCGAAGGTGCGCTGGAGGTCGGCCTTGAATTCGGGGCGTGCATAGAGGCGCGCGACCTCCCACTCGTCCTTGTGCGCCATCAGCTTGAAGAGATTGCGGGCCACCGCGCGCGACAGCGAATCCCCCAGGCCGGCGGCGGTTTCGGCCTGCACGACGCGGTCGACGAACTCGCTGTATCGGCGCGCGTAGTCGGCGTCCTGATAGTCGGTCAGGAAGGCGGTGCGATGCGCCAGGCTTTGCGCCAGCGTGGCCGGCTTGCGCGGATCGAAACGTACGACCTGCACCGCCTGGATGGTGGCGCCCACCGCGATTCGCTCCAGCGCGGACAGATCGTGAGCCGCGCGCCGCCCCCACAGAAAGGCACGACGGTTGGAGTCGATTGCCACGCCATTGAGCTCGATCGCACGATCGAGCGCGGCCATCGACAAGGGCACCAGACCGCGCTGCCAGGCCGCCCCCAGCAGGAACATGTTGGCGGTAATCGCGTCACCCATCAGCGCGCCGGCCAGCCGCAGCGCCTCGAGACCGAGCCCGCGGTCGCCGAGCGCACTGGTGAGCCGCGCGACCAGCGCATCGGCATCCGGGTTCCAGTCGGGGTTGCGCGAGAACTCGGAGGTCGGAACCATGTCGGTACAGATCACGCCACCGCTGCTGCCGGGGCGCAGTTTGCCGACCGTCTCGTCGCCGGCCGAGACGATCAGGTCGCAGCCGATCAGGGTGTCGCACTCGCCGACGGCCACGCGGGTGGCATGCAGCAGCGCCGGATCGGGCGCGATCTTCACATGCGAGAGCACCGCGCCGTATTTCTGCGCCAGGCCGGTCACATCGAGATTGGAGCTGTAATAGCCCTCCAGATGCGCCGCGACCGCCAGGGTCTGGCCAATGGTGACCACACCGGTGCCACCGATACCGGCCACCAGGATGCTGAAAGAGCGATCGATGCGCGAAATCGTCGGTTCGGGCAGCGTGGCGAAGGCCGCCTGCGCCGCGTGATCGGCCGCCGCTCGCGGATCAACCGGCGCCGCAGCCGCAGGCGCGACCGACTTGCGCAGCGTGCCGCCTTCGACCGTGACGAAGCTCGGGCAAAAGCCCTCGGTACAGGAAAAGTCTTTATTGCAGGAGGACTGGTTGATCTTGCGCTTGCGACCGAGCTCGGTTTCGAGCGGCTCGATCGACATGCAGTTGGTGACCTTGCCGCAATCGCCGCAGCCCTCGCAGACCGCGCTGTTGATGAAGGCGCGACGGTCCGGGTCGGCCCACTTGCCGCGCTTGCGCAGCCGCCTGCGCTCGGTCGCGCAGGGCTGGTCGTAGACGATCACCGACACGTCGGCGTATTCGCGCAGTTCGCGCTGGACCGCATCGAGCTCGGACCGGTGATGCACGCTCACGCCGGACGGGAAGCTCGTGCCTTGCCATTTGGCGGGATCGTCGCTCACCAGCGCGATCTTCTTGACGCCCTCGGCAGCCAGCTCGCCGATCGTGCCCGGAATCGTCAGCTCGCCGTCGATCGCCTGGCCGCCGGTCATCGACACGAAGCCGTTGTAGAGCAGTTTGTAGGTGATCGGTGCATGCGCGGCCACCGCCTGCCTGACCGCCAGGAAACCCGAATGGAAATAGGTGCCGTCGCCCATGTTGGCAAAGACATGTTTCTCAGCGGTAAACGGCTGCTGACCGAGCCACATCGCGCCCTCGCCGCCCATGTGCGAGACCGTGGTCGTGGTGGTCGGATCGAGAAACATCGCCATGGTGTGACAGCCGATGCCGGCGAGTGCGCGGCTGCCATCGGGCACCTTGGTGGATCGGCCATGCGGGCAACCGGAACAGAAACTCGGCGCGCGGATGAGCGAGGGCGCGCCGGCGTTGGCTCCCGCCTGCGCACCGGCAGCGGGCTCGGGCTGGCCGATCGGGCAGCTCGAATCGTCGCGGCGCAGGCAATCGACCAGCGCGCGCGCCACCATCGCCGGCGTGATTTCGCCGGCATTCGGAAACACCGCAGCGCCACGCTCGGCGGCAAACTGCGGACCACCGGCATGCTTGCCGATGATCGCCGGCGCATCGGCCATCCGGTAGAGCACCGAGCGCAGCTGGTCTTCGAGCAACGGGCGCTTTTCCTCGACCACCAGCACCTGCGACAGGCCGGCGGCAAACTCGCGCGCAATGCCTGGCTCGAGCGGCCAGACCATGCCGACCTTCAGGGTGCGGATGCCGAGCTGCTCAAGACGCGCCGCATCGAGCTCGAGTGCCACGAAGGCCTGCTGCAGATCCTGCCAGGCCTTGCCGGCGGCCATCACGCCGATCCGCGCACCCTGCCCGGCACCGCCGATGAGATTGAGCCGGTTGGCCCGCGCATAGGCCACCGCGCGATGCAGCTTGTGGTGATAGAGCCGGTCTTCCTGGGGCAGCGCCGAATCGTAGGACCGGGTGTGCACACCGCCTTCGGGCATCGGCAACTCGGGCGGCTCGATGATCTGCGGCGAATCGGGCGAGACATGAACCGAGCCGCCGCCTTCGACCACGTCGGTCACCACTTTCATGCCCGACCAGCAGCCGGAATAGCGGCTCATCGCAATGCCGTGCAGACCGAAGTCCAGCAGCTCCTGCGCATTGCTCGGATAGAGCAGCGGAATGCCGGCCGCCACAAAATTCAGATCGGAATAATTGGCGACGGTTGATGACTTGGCGCCGTGATCATCGCCCGCGATTGCCAGCACGCCGCCTTGGGGTGAGGTGCCGGCCAGGTTGGCATGCCGAAACGGATCGCCCGAGCGGTCGACGCCCGGCCCCTTGCCGTACCAGATGCCGAAAACGCCATCGACCGTGGCCCCGGGAAAGACGCCAACGTATTGCGCGCCCCAGATCGCGGTGGCGGCCAGGTCTTCATTGACCGCCGGGCGAAACACCACGTTGTGCGCATCGAGCTGGGCCTGCGCGCCCCACAGCTCGAGGTCGTAGCGGCCCATCGGCGAGCCGCGATAGCCCGAGATGTAGCCGCCGGTATTGAGGCCCGCCGCCGCATCGCGCAGCCGCTGCTGAATCGGCAATCGCACCAGCGCCTGAATGCCGGTCATGTAGAGCCAGCCTTCAGTCGCCAGGTAGCGATCGTTCAGGCTGGAGATCAGGCGCAGGCCTTCTGTGGGCGCGTTCATCGGTCGATTCTCCTGCAGCAGACCTACAGCGGATTGACTGGTCGGCCGGATGGTTGAGGTGTCGATCAGGCAAGCGGCGGATCGATCCCGGGATCTTACCCCGCAGCCCGAATCGCCCTGCGTTTGCCCCGCGTTCGCCCTGGGTTTGATCTGGGTCAATGCGGATGATCGCCTCGCCGGCAGACTTGACTTGGCTTGCCCGATCCTGCGCGGATCAGATTGCCCGTGTGGGTTGCCATCTCTGTTTCAACCGACCTTCAACCGGACTGGGACCACCCTGAAACCGCAATGACCGCCCCTTTCATCGTGTCGCCTGCTGCATCGTCTGCTGTGTCGCCTGCTGTATCGCCTGCTGTGTCGCCTGCTGCATCGTCTGCTGCATGGACTTCTACATCGCCTGCTGCGCCAGCCGCTCGCGCGCGTTCGAGTCGGGGCAGCCGCCATCGGGTGCTGGCGCTCGCGCTGGCCGTCGGGTCGGCGATGGCGGCTCTGGCAGCTCTGTCGGTCAGCCTGCCGAAGCCCGCATCGGCGCAGACCGTCACCGGCGCCGAGCTGGGACGCCATGAGTTCGACACGAACTGCGCGATCTGCCATGGCATCGACGCGCGCGGCGGGGGACCGATGCGCCCCTTTCTGGCCCGTGTCCCTGCCGATCTGACCGGCCTTGCACGCCGCAACGGCGGCGTGTTCCCGAAGGATGCGGTCGCTGAACTCATCGACGGTCGCGCCACCGCCGAACCGGGTCCGCACGGCACCCGCGAGATGCCGATCTGGGGCAATGTCTATCGCGAGCAGTCGGACTACCAGCTACGCGGCATGCCGTTTCCGAGCGAATGGACCGTGCGCGGACGCATCCTGGCGCTGACCGACTACCTGTCGACGCTTCAGCAGCGCTGAGCCGATCGGCTAAGCTGCGCAGATTCACAATGAGCGGCGCCTGCGCAGGAGGCAACATGAAACTGACCGATCGGACCATCGTGATTACCGGTGCCGGCAGCGGCATCGGCGCGGCTCTGGCATTGCGATTTGCCGCCGAGCGACCGCGCGCGCTGATCCTGGCCGATCTGCCGGCGCAGTCTGGCGCGCTCGATGCGCTGGCCGCCCGCCTGAACAGCGGCGAAGCAGGCCGACCCGCCGTGCCCGCCATGGCCTTTGCCTGTGATGTCGGCGACGAAGCGCAGGTGCAGGCGCTGGTCGCGGCCACCGAAAAACGCTTCGGCCCGATCGATGTGTTCTGCTCGAATGCCGGGCTGATCCGCGACGGCGACGAGTTTTCGCCGGACGCCCACTGGACCCTCAACTGGCAGGTCCATGTGATGGCGCATGTCTATGCAGCGCGCGCGGTCGTGCCGGGCATGAAGGCGCTCGGCGAAGGCTATCTGCTCAATACCGCCTCGGCCGCCGGCCTGCTGACCTCGCTGCCCTCGGCCACCTATGCTGTGAGCAAGCATGCCGCGATCGCGCTGGCCGAATATCTGTCGATCCGACACGGCAACGACGGCATCCGGGTGTCGGTGCTGTGCCCGCAGGCGGTTGAAACGCCGATGATCGCCGGTCGCACCGGGTCGGCTGCGGCCGCCAACGACGGCGTCATCTCGGCGCAGGCGCTGGCCGACTGCGTGGTCGAGGGGATGGAGGCCGAGACCTTCCTGATCCTGCCGCATCCGCAGGTGCTGACCTATTTCGAGCGCAAAGCCAAGGACTACGATCGGTGGCTGGGCGGGATGCGCCGCTTTGCGTCAAAGTTGAGCGGCAACTCGAAGGGCAGCTGAGTTGGGACACTGAGTCGCGACGCTGAGCTGGGACGCTGAACTGCAAAACTGAGCTGGAGAACTGAGCGGGTCAGTCCAGTCCGGCGTTTCTCAGGACGACGAGCCCGAGGACGAATCGCCGGTACTGGGCGCTGCTGCGGCCTCGTCTTCGGCCACCGGCGCCTTGCTGCGGGCCGTGATAAACCCCGACAGCCAGATGCCGAGCTCATAGAGCAGGATGAGCGGAATCGCCAGCATGAACTGCGACAGCACATCGGGCGGCGTGAGCACCGCTGCCACCAGAAAGGCGCCGACGATCACATAGCGGCGGGCTTCGCGCAGCTGGGTGGTGGTCACCATGCCGAGCTTGACCAGCAGCATCTCGACCACCGGCACCTCGAAGGTCAGCCCGAAACCGAAGAAGATCGAGAGCGTGAAGTCCCAGTATTTCTGGAGATCCTGGAGCGTCTCGGCACCGGTTTGCGCCGAAAACGAGATAAAGAACTTGTAGGCCGCCGGCAGCACAAACAGGTAGGCGAAGCCGATGCCCAGCAGCATGAAAAACACGCTCGAGACAATGAGCGGCAGCGCAAAGCGTTTCTCGTGTTCGTAGAGGCCGGGCGCCACGAATGCCCAGGCCTGATAGAGCACCCAGGGCATTGAAATCAGAAAGGCGGTCAGGAAGGCGACTTTGGTGAGGGTGAAAAAGGCTCCGGCCTGATCGGTGAAGATCGGTCTGCTGCCGGCCGGCAGCGCCTCATAGAGCGGCAGCGACAGGAACTTCATGATGTCGCCGCTGAAGTAGAAACACACCGCAAACAGGATCAGCACGACGATCAGGCTGCGGATCATCCGATCGCGCAGCTCGACCAGATGCGAGACGAAGTTTTCGTCCTGGGCGGGGTCGACCTCGGGCTTCTTGCGCGAAAAAAGGTTCAGAGCCAAGACGTGGGCCTAGCGGTGAAAGGGGCGGCGCGGCCGCTTGATGCCGAGCTCTTTCTCACGCTCAATGCGCCGATCCTTGATCTTTTCACGCTGGCGGCGGGTCTTGTAGATCGCGTCCCAGTCGGTCGGCGGCGGCGTGGGCCCCGACTCGAGCGACTGCTGGGCCTCATTGAACTGAGCCTGCGCCTCGGCCACGCCCGACTCGACCGAGTTTTTGAGATCGCGTGCGGCATCGGTGACCTGAGTCTGCAGATTGCGCAACTCAGTCAGCTCCATCTGGCGATTGATGTCGGACTTCACATCATCGACATAGCGGCGCAGTTTGCCCATCCAGTGACCGGCCTGGCGAGCGACCTTGGGCAGACGCTCGGGCCCCAGCACAACGAGTGCCACGACCGCCAGGACCGCCATCTCAGAAAAACCGATATCGAACATGCTCGGGTGTCAGGAAAAAGGCGAACGAGTAAAGCAAACCGCAAAACGACTGACGGATAAAACACAAAAGCGGCCCGAAGCCGCTTGCTCGACGGGTCTGGCCCCGGGCCGACCCGTCAGGGCCCTGCCCGAAATGAATCAGGACTTGGGACGGGCTTCGACGTCGATGGTCTTGGAGGCGTTCGTGTCGGCGGTGGCCGACTCGGCGCCTTCTTTCACGCCGTCCTTGAAGCCTTTGACCGCGCCACCCAGGTCAGACCCGATGTTGCGCAGCTTCTTGGTACCGAAGACCAGCATGATGATGACCAGCACGATCAGCCAGTGCCAGATGCTCAGTGAACCCATGGTGACACTCCTTGATCAGGCGCCCTTGATGCCGAGGTTGAGAGGCTCGGGACCGCCCAGAACATGCAGATGAAGATGATACACCTCCTGCCTGCCGATCCTTCCAGTGTTGATCACCGTGCGAAAACCATCGTCCAGCCCCTGTTGCCGAGCCAGTTCGCCGGCCATGCCGAGCACCTTGCCGAGCACCGCCTGATGGCCCATGTCGGCATCGTAAAGATTCTCGACATGCACCTTGGGGATGATCAGGAAATGAACCGGGGTGGCCGGATTGATGTCGTGAAACGCAAGGATGTCGTCATCCTCGTAAACCTTGCGGCTCGGAATCTCACCGCGAACGATGCGGCAGAAAATGCAGTCGTGTTTCATTTGAAATCCTTGTCAGTCGGGGCTGCGCCGTGCCTTTTCGTCGATGCCCGAGAGCCCCTCGCGACGGGCCAGCTCGGCCAGCACATCGGCAGGCGACAGATTGTAATGGGCCAGCATCACCAGGGTGTGGAACCACAGGTCGGCAGTCTCGGCGACGATCTTTTGCCGATCGCCATCCTTGGCCGCCATGACCGTCTCGGTGGCTTCCTCGCCGATCTTCTTGAGGATGGCGTCTTCGCCCTTGTGCAGCAGCCGGGCGACATAGGAGCGCTCCGGGTCGGTGCCGCGACGCGCTTCAATGGTGGCCGCCAGACGCGCCAGCAGTTCGTCAGGAATGGCTGCCATGGCCCTCGCCTTTCGGGGCATAGACCAGCGCCGGGTCGCGCAGCACCGGATCGGTGACCACCCATTGCCCGCCTTCGAGACGACTGTAGAAACACGAGTGACGTCCGGTGTGGCAGGCCACGCCGCCGGCCTGCGTGACCGTGAGCAGAATGGCATCACCGTCGCAGTCGAGGCGGATCTCGCCGACCGCCTGGGTGTGGCCCGACTCCTCGCCCTTGCGCCACAGCCGCTGGCGCGATCGCGACCAGTAGGTGGCCTGACCGGTGAGCACGGTCTGCGCGAGTGCCTCGCGGTTCATCCAGGCGACCATGAGGATGTTGCCGGTGCCGCTTTCCTGGGCAATCGCCGCGACCAGTCCATTGGCATCGAAATTCACCGCATCCAGCCAGTCGGGTGTGCTCATTGCAGCCGCACCGCGACGCCCTGGTCGGCCATGAACTGCTTGGCCTGCCCGACGGTGAACTCGCCGAAATGAAAGATGCTGGCGGCCAGCACCGCATCTGCACGGCCCTGCACCACCCCATCAGCCAGATGCTGCAGATTGCCGACGCCGCCCGAGGCGATCACCGGAATGCCCACGCCATCGGACACCGCGCGGGTCAGCGGCAGATCGAAACCCTGGCGCGTGCCGTCGCGATCCATGCTGGTCAGCAAAATTTCACCGGCACCGAGGCGCTCGACCTCGATCGCCCATTCGAGCGCGTCGCGGCCGGTGTCATTGCGCCCGCCGTGAGTAAAGACATTCCAGCGCCCGGGCGACACCTGCTTGGCGTCGATGGCGCAGACGATGCATTGGGCGCCAAAGTAAGAAGAAGCTTCAGCAATCAGCGCCGGGTTTTGCAAGCCGGCGGTATTGATCGAGATCTTGTCGGCGCCGGCATTGAGCAGTCGGCGAACGTCCTCGACACTGCGCACGCCACCACCGACGGTCAGCGGAATGAAGACCTGCGCGGCCACCGCTTCGATGATGTGCAGGATGATGTCTCGCTGGTCGCTCGAGGCGGTGATGTCGAGAAAGGTGAGTTCGTCGGCGCCCTCGCCGTCGTAGCGGCGGGCGATCTCGACCGGATCACCGGCATCGCGCAGACCGACAAAATTGACGCCCTTGACCACCCGCCCGGCCGTGACATCGAGGCACGGGATGATGCGCCGGGTCAGCATCAGGTCGGGCCGCCAAGCTCGTCGGCACGGGCCTGGGCGGCGCTGAAGTCGAGCGTGCCGTCATAGATGGCGCGCCCGACGATGGCCGCCTCAATGCCTTCGCCCTCGACCTCGCACAGGCGATCGATGTCTTCCAGGGCCGACACGCCGCCGGAGGCGATGACCGGGACCGTCAGGCCGCGGGCCAGTCGCACGGTGGCCTCGATATTCACACCGCCGAGCATGCCGTCGCGGCCGATGTCGGTGTAAATGATCGCCTCGACGCCGTAGCCCTCGAACTTGCGGCCGAGGTCGAGCACATCGTGGCCGGTGAGCTTGCTCCAGCCGTCGGTGGCCACCTTGCCGTCACGGGCGTCGAGGCCGACGATGATCTGACCGGGAAAGGCGCCGCAGGCATCGTGCAGCAGCCCGGGGTTCTTGACTGCAGCGGTACCGATGATGACCCAGGCGATCCCGGCATCGAGGTAGCGCTCGATGGTGTCGAGATCGCGGATGCCGCCACCGATCTGGATCGGCACCTCGGCGCCGACCTCGTTCAGGATGGCCTTGACCGCGGCCTCATTGCGCGGCTTACCGGCAAACGCGCCGTTCAGGTCGACCAGATGCAGCCGCCGTGCGCCGAGATCGACCCACTTGCGGGCCATGGCGGCGGGATCTTCGGAGAAGACGGTTGCATCGTTCATGTCGCCCTGACGAAGGCGAACGCAACGGCCATCCTTGAGGTCGATGGCGGGGATCAGCAGCATGGGGCGGGTATTGGACGCAGGCGGGATCGAGGGCCGACGCCGGACACGTCGGAAGGGGGTGAATGGCGTGAACGCCGGTCAGGGCTGCCAGGCAACGAAGTTGGCATACAGACGCAAACCGTTGGCGGCGCTTTTTTCAGGATGGAACTGGGTAGCGAAAATATTATCCCTCGCCACCGCGCAGGTAAAGCGCAGTCCGTGTTCGGAACTGCCGACGCTCAGGGCGGGATCGGCCGGCTGCGCGTAGTAGCTGTGCACGAAATAGAAGTAGGACTCGTCCTCGACGCCGGCCCACAGAGGATGAGACCGGTCCTGGCGGACCCGATTCCAGCCCATATGCGGCACCTTCAGCCGAGCGCCGTCGGGGGCGGTCATGGCAGCGGACGGAAAGCGCACCACCTTGCCGGGCAGCCAGCCCAGACCCGGGGTGTCGCCCTCCTCGCTGCGGTCGAACAGCATCTGCTCGCCGATGCAAACGCCAAACAGCGGTTTGTTGCGGGCCGCCTCGAGGAGCGCCGGGCGAAGGCCGGATTCATCGAGATGGCGCATGCAGTCGGGCATCGCGCCCTGACCGGGCAGGACCACACGATCAGCGCTGCGCAGTTCGGCCGGATCGGACGAGATGATGACTTTCGCCTCGGGGGCGACATGCTCGAGCGCCCGGGCAACCGACCGAAGATTGCCCATTCCGTAGTCGACCACCACGATCGTCGTCATCAGCGCCTGCGTCGCTCAGCCCTGCAGCGTGCCCTTGGTGGACGGAATCTGGCCGGGGGCGCGGGGGTCGATTTCGAGGGCCATGCGCAAAGCGCGCGCAAAGGCCTTGAAGATCGTCTCGCACTGGTGATGAGCATTGTCGCCGCGAAAATTGTCGACATGAACGGTCATCTGCGCATGATTGACGAAGCCCTGGAAGAACTCGTGCGCGAGATCGACATCGAAGCCGCCGATCATGGCGCGCTTGAAATCGACATTCCAGACTAGCCCCGGGCGACCCGAGAAATCGACCACGACCCGCGACAGCGCCTCATCGAGCGGCACATAAGCGTGACCGTAGCGGCGGATGCCCTGCTTGTTGCCCACTGCCTGGGCCATGGCCTGACCGAGGGTGATGCCGATATCCTCGACGGTGTGGTGGCCGTCGATATGCAGATCACCGTCGGCCTGCACATCGAGGTCGATCAGACCGTGACGGGCGATCTGGTCGAGCATGTGATCGAGAAAGGGCACGCCGGTGGCCAATTGCTGGCGGCCGGTGCCATCGAGATCGATGCGCACACGGATCCTGGTTTCGGCGGTATCGCGGCGGACGTCGGCGGATCGCATGGCGTGGGCTGAAAAGGACGGGTGTGAAAGACTGGACGAGCAGTGCCGTGAAAACTGACGCCCGATTCAGCCGGAAACCGCCAGAGACGAGCTCAGTGCGGCAAGCAGGGTGGCGTTCTCGTCGGGCGAACTCACCGTGAAGCGCAGGCAATTGGCCAGCAAAGGATGCATTCTACCGACATCCTTGATCAGCACGCCTTGCGTTCGCATGGCGGTGGCGGTCGCCGGACCGTCGGCCACCCGCACCAGCACGAAGTTGGCCGCCGAATCGAAGGCCACCACACCCGGCATCGCGCGCAGCGCGGCCAGCAGATGACCGCGGTCGGTGCGCAGCCGTGCGGCCTGCTCAAGCAGCACATCGAGGTGCTCCAGCGCAAATTCGGCAGCCGCCTCGTCGAGTGAACTGATGTTGTAGGGCGGGCGCACCTTGTCGAACTCGTCGATCCAGTGGGGTGCTGCCGCCATGTAGCCGATGCGCACGCCGGCCAGTCCGAGCTTACTGACCGTGCGCATCACGACCAGATTGTCGTGGCGTGCCAGCTCGGGCATCCAGCTGTCGGGGGCAAAGGGCTGATAGGCCTCGTCGAGCACCACCAGGCCGGGGGCGGCTTCGATGATCTGCTCGATGCCGGCGCGGTCGAACGCGTTGCCGGTAGGGTTGTTCGGATAAGCGATCCAGACGATTGCCGGCTGATGCTCGGCGATGGCCGCCAGCATCGCCGGCACATCGAGCGAGAAGTCGGATGCCAGCGGCACCGGCACGAAGCGGCTGCCGGCCAGGCGGGTCGAGACGTCGTACATCACGAAGCTGGGCACCGGCGCGACAATGGTCGCGCCCGGGCGGGCAGTGGCCACCGACATGATGGTGATGAGTTCGTCCGAGCCGTTGCCCAGCAGCAGGCCCGCGCTGGCAGGCACGCCGAGCCTGTCGCGGATCATCGCCTTCAGGCGGGCGTAGGACGGCGCCGGATAGCGGTTGATTGCGATCGCGCCCAGCCGCTCGCCGAGCGCGCGCTGCAGTTCGGGCGACAGGCGATAGGGGTTTTCCATCGCGTCGAGCTTGAGAAGCCCCGAGGCAGCGGGCACGTGATAGCTCGACATCGCGAGCACCTCGGGCCGCATCAGCCCGGCCGGCGTGCGAAGGCTCATGACCGGGTCCTCGGAAGTCGCATCTCGGCGCTGCGGGCATGCGCCTGCAGCCCCTCGCCATAGGCGAGTTCGGCGGCAATCGGGCCAAGCACCGCCGCACCGGCGGCCGAGACCTCGATCAGGCTCGAGCGCTTCTGAAAATCGTAGACGCCCAGCGGCGACGAAAAACGTGCGGTGCGCATGGTCGGCAGGACATGGTTGGGGCCGGCACAGTAATCGCCAAGCGACTCCGATGAATAAGGCCCCAGAAACATCGCACCGGCATGGCGGATGCGGTCGGCCCACTGATGCGGATCGCGCGTGGAGATCTCGAGATGCTCGGGCGCGATGCGATCGGTGATCTCGCAGGCCTGCTCGAGGCTGGCCACCTTGATCAACGCGCCGCGATCGGACAGCGATGCGGCAATCACGTCGCGGCGCGGCATGGTGGGCAGCAGCCGCTCGATGGCCGACTGCACTGCATCGAGAAAGGCGGCGTCGGGGCACAGCAGGATCGACTGGGCGAGTTCGTCGTGCTCGGCCTGCGAAAAGAGGTCCATCGCGATCCAGTCGGGATCGGTGTGGCCGTCGCAGATGATGAGAATTTCGCTTGGCCCGGCGATCATGTCGATGCCGACCGTTCCGAAGACCCGGCGCTTGGCTTCGGCGACATACGCGTTGCCGGGTCCGACGATCTTGTCGACTGCCGGGATGGTCGCGGTGCCCCAGGCGAGCGCCGCGATCGCCTGCGCGCCGCCAATGGTAAAGACCCGGTCGACGCCGGCAATCGCGGCCGCAGCCAGCACCATCTGGTTGCGAACGCCGTCGGGCGTCGGGCAGACCATGATCAGCTCGGGCACACCGGCCACCTTGGCCGGCAGCGCATTCATCAGCACCGACGAGGGATAGGCGGCCTTACCACCCGGGACATAGAGCCCGACCCGGTCGATCGGGCCGATTTTCTGGCCCAGGCGCGTGCCGTCGGCTTCGACATAGGACCAGGACTCGGCGCGCTGATGCTCGTGATAGGACCGCACCCGGGCGGCCGCCGATTCGAGCGCGGCACGGGGGGCGGCCGGCAAGGCGGCGAGTGCTGCGTCGAGCTCGGCACGGGGCAGCTCGAGCGCGGCGGCATCCGAAAGGCTCAGGCGATCGAAGCGGCGGGTGAACTCGAGCACCGCGACATCGCCACGCGCCCGCACGTCACGAACAATCTCGGCCACCGCCTGCTCGATCGCGGCATCCTGCGAGGCCTCCCAGGCCAGCAGCGCGGCGAGCCGTGCATCGAAATCGGGCTGCGCGGTGTCGAGCCGGCTGATCAGCCGACGACTGGGCGGAATACTGGGCCGACTGAGGATCGGGGGCGGGGACGTCGCGCTCATGATGAGGATCCGACCCTGGCATTGGCACTGCCCGAGGGCAATGCGGGTGGCACTGAGGACAACACTAAGGACGACACTGAGGGCTGCACACCGGACTGCTCGACCGCACGCTCGAGCGCTGCCAGCAGGGGCGCAAGCGCGGCGCGCCGGGTCTTGAACGCAGCTTGATTGACCACCAGGCGGGCCGAGATCGACATGATGTCTTCGACCTCGACCAGATCATTGGCCTTGAGCGTGCTGCCGGTCGAGACCACATCGACGATCGCGTCGGCCAGGCCCACCAGTGGCGCCAGTTCCATCGAGCCATAGAGCTTGATCGGATCGACATGCACGCCCTTGGCCGCAAAGTGCTCGCGCGCGACCATGGTGTATTTGGTCGCCACGCGCAGCCGCGCGCCGCTGCGCACCGAGGCGGCGTAGTCGAAGCCGCGGCGCACCGCCACGCACAGCCGGCAGCGGCCGATGCGCAGATCGATCGGCTGGTAGAGCCCTTCGCCACCATGCTCGAGCAGCACGTCCTTGCCGGCCACACCGATATCGGCCGCGCCATATTGAACGTAGGTCGGCACGTCGCTCGCACGCACGATGATCAGGCGCAGCCCCGGGTCGGCGGTCGGCAGAATCAGCTTGCGCGAATCGAGCACCGCCGGATCGACGCTGATGCCGGCCGCAGCCAGCAGCGGCAGGGTCTCGTCGAGGATGCGGCCTTTGGACAGCGCCAGCGTGATCATGCGTCGACCACCGTGCGAACCCGCTCGATCTGGGCGCCGACCGCGGCGAGCTTGCGCTCCATGCGGTCGTAGCCGCGATCGAGGTGATAGATGCGATCGACCAGCGTATCGCCCTCGGCGACCAGACCGGCGATCACCAGCCCGGCCGAGGCCCGCAGATCGGTGGCCATGACGATGGCACCCGACAGCCCTGCCACGCCGCGAATGACCGCGGTGTTGCCCTGGATGGTGATGTCGGCGCCGAGCCGGACCATCTCCTGGACATGCATGAAGCGGTTTTCGAAGATGGTTTCGGTAATCACCGCGGTGCCCTGGGCAACGCAGTTGACCGCCATCATCTGGGCCTGCATGTCGGTGGCAAAGCCCGGATAGGGCGCGGTGCGGATGTCGACCGAACGCGGCCGCCCCGACATGGTGGCCTGCAGCCAGTCGGCGCCGGACTCGATCACCAGACCGGTCTCGCGCAGCTTGTCGAGGGTGGCATCGAGTGCGGCAGTGTCGCAACCGCTCAGGCGCAGACTGCCACCGGCGGCAGCCACCGCGCACAGGAAGGTGCCGGTCTCGATGCGGTCGGGCATGACCCGATAGGCACCCGAATGCAGAGCCTGGACACCTTCGATGACGATGCGGTCGGTACCGGCGCCGCGGATGCGCGCGCCCAGCGCGGTAAGCGCGGCAGCCAGGTCGACCACCTCGGGCTCGCGTGCGGCGTTTTCGATGACGGTCTCGCCCTCGGCAAGGGTGGCCGCCATCATCAGGTTCTCGGTGCCGGTGACGGTCACCATGTCGGTGACGATTCGGGCGCCGCGCAGGCGATTGGCGCGGGCCACGACATAGCCGTGTTCGATCTCGATCTGGGCGCCGAGCGCCTGCAGGCCCTTGATGTGCTGATCAACCGGACGTTGCCCGATCGCGCAGCCGCCGGGCAGCGATACACGAGCCTCGCCGAAGCGCGCAAGCAGCGGCCCGAGCACCAGGATGGAGGCGCGCATCGTCTTGACCAGATCGTAGGCGGCTTCAAGATGGGTGACATGCGACGCATCGAGCACGACCTTGCTGCCGTCAGTCACCGAGGTGATGCCCATGCGTTCAAGCAGGCGCAGTGTGGTGCCGACATCCTGCAGCTTGGGAACGTTGTCGAGTTCGAGCGTGCCGGGCACGAGGATGGACGCGCACAGAATCGGCAGCGCGGCATTCTTGGCGCCGGAAATCGGCACCTCGCCCTTGAGCGGATGGCCGCCGTGAATCAGCAGTTTGTCCATGGCGTGATTATTTCTGTCCGCGGGCGGCCCACTCTTCGGGCGTGAGCGTGGACATCGAGAGCGCATGGATTTCCTGGCGCATCCGGTCGCCGAGCACCGCATAGACCAGCTGATGGCGCTGGATCGGGCGCTTGCCTTCGAATTCGCGCGAGACGATCACCGCCTCGAAGTGATGGCCGTCGCCATCGACGCTCAGATGCTCGCAGGCCATGCCGTCGCTGAGGTACTGGCGGATGTTTTCAGGTGTGGTCATGAAGTGCGGTGCCTCTCAATGGCGGATCCGGAAGCCGGTTCTCAGCAGTTGCATCGCCACGCCGGACACCACCGCCAGGGTCACCAGCGCCACCGCCAGACTGGTGGTGGGCGGCACGTCGGACTGGCCGAAAAAGCCGTAGCGAAAGCCGTCGACCATGTAGAAGAACGGATTGAAGTGCGAGATGAGCTGCCAGAACGGCGGCAATGTCTTGATGGAATAAAAAACGCCGGCGAGAAACGTGGCCGGCATGATCAGGAAGCTCTGAAATGCGGCAATCTGATCGAATTTTTCGGCGCAGATACCGGCAATCAATCCCATTGTACCGAGAATCGCGCAGCCCAGGACCGCAAAGACCAGCGCCCAGCCCGGCGCCACGAAGCTCGGTGGCGCAAACCAGACTGTGGCCAGAAAGACGCCCAGCCCGACCAGCAGGCCCCGCGCCACCGAGGCCAGCACATAGGCGGCAAAGAGTTCGAAATAGGACAGCGGCGGCAACAGGATGAAGACCACATTGCCGGTGACCTTCGACTGAATCAGCGATGAGGAGGGGTTGGCAAACGCGTTCTGGAGCATCGACATCATCACCAGCCCCGGAATCAGGAAGGCGCCGTAGCTCACCCCCGGAAAGACCGGGACATGCTCGGCCAGCGCCTGCGAGAACACCAGCAGATAGAGGATGGCGGTGAGGATGGGCGCGCCGACCGTCTGCACCGCAACCTTCCAGAATCGCAGAATTTCCTTGCGCAGCAGGGTGAGAAAACCGGTCACGGCTGGTCGGCTCCGGTGTAGGCCATGATCCGCAGGAAGACATCCTCGAGATCGGTGTGCTGCACTTCCATCTCGTCGATATGGCAGCCGGCCTCGCGCAGCCTGGCCAGCACCGGCTCGAGTTGCTGCCAGTCGCCCAGCCGCAGGCTGCAGCGCCGATCGGGGCCGGGCTCGGCGACCAGCGCCCCATGCAGCGCCGCCGGCAGGGGCGCGCCGCTCAGCCGCATCGACACCGTGCCGCCGCCGAAGCGCCCGAGCAGGGTCGCGGTGTCGTCAAGGGCCACCACCTTGCCGCGCTTGAGCATGGCGATACGTCCGCACAGCTCCTGCGCTTCTTCGAGGTAGTGGGTGGTCAGAACAATGGTGTGGCCCTCGCGGTTGAGCCGTTTGACGAACTGCCACAGCGTCTGGCGCAGCTCGACGTCGACCCCTGCGGTGGGCTCATCAAGCACGATGACTGGCGGGCGGTGCACCAGGGCTTGTGCCACCAAAACGCGCCGCTTCATTCCGCCCGACAGCGCGCGCATATTGACGTCGGCCTTGCCGGTGAGGTCGAGGTTGGCAAGGATCTCGTCGATCCAGTCGTCATTACGACGCAGCCCGTAATAGCCGGAGGTCAGGCGCAGCGTCTCGCGCACGGTAAAGAACGGGTCGTAGACCAGTTCCTGCGGCACGACCCCGAGCGCCCGGCGTGCCTGGCGGTAATCGCTGACCACGTCGTGGCCCATGACCGAGACGCTGCCTGAGCTGGGATGGTTCAGGCCGGCGATCAGGGCGATCAGCGAGGTCTTGCCGGCGCCATTGGGCCCGAGCAGCCCGAAGAACTCGCCTTGCGCGACCTGCAGCGACACGCCACCGAGCGCTTCAAAGCTGCCGTAGCGCTTGTGGACGGCGCGGATATCGATCGCGGCGGTCATCGTCAGGATGATGCCGCGGCGGGGCCGTCGACGGTGTCAAAGAGCAGCGCTTCGACGCCATAGAGCGCGGCGAGCTTGCGCAGATTGGCGGGCGGATTGGCAAATCGCAGTGAGCCTGCGGCATCGCGACGAAGCGCCGCCAGAACGGCGAGCGCAGCCGAATCGAACACCGTGAGCCCGGCGAGGTCGATCGACGCCGAGGTCGATCCTGCAACCGACACGAGCGCGCCGCGCGCCTGCGCGAGCGCGGCGACCGCGTTGGTCAGCCGGATCTCGCCGGGGAAGGTGTCGACTGGCACGGTCAGTCAGGAGGCCTTGGCGGCCTGGGCAAACTTGCGATTGCGCTCGGCCAGGCTCTGGATCAGGCCATCCATCCCCTTGGCGGTGATCTCCTGGGTGAACTGGTTGCGATAGGTCTCGACCAGCCAGACCCCCGCGATATTCAGGTTGAAGATGCGCCAGGTGTCGCCCTTCTTTTCGAGCCGGTAATCGAGCTGGATCGGCTCGCCTCGGGCCTGGACGATCTCGCTGCGCACCACCACCTCGGTGTCTTCGGGCGCGGCGCGAAGCGGCTTGACGCGCACCTGCTGATCGCTCACCGCGGTCAGGGCGCCTGCGTAGGTGCGCAGCAGCAGCGCCCGAAACTCGGTCATCAGCTGCTTTTGCTGCTCGGGCGTGGCTTCGCGCCAGTTGCGACCAACCGACAGGGCAGTCATGCGCTCGAAGTCGATATTGGGCATGACGGCTTCGTCGACGAAGGCCGCCAGCTTGTGGATGTCGCCGCTGCGCAGGGCCTTGTCCTGCTTGATCTGATCGAGCACCCGGTTGCTGAGGACCCGGATGAACTCGTCGGGCGCCTGGGCGTTGGCCTGGGCCGCAGCGGGCAGCATCGCCCCCAGCGACAGGGCAATCGCGATCAGACCGCTGGCAAACGCCGCCGGCAGGCGAAGGCAGGAAAGCAAGGATGAAAGTCGGGTCATGGCGCTTGAGATCCGAAAGGGGAAGGTCGGTGAAATTGAGACTGGCCGCCGGTCGAGCGGTACGGGATCGATAAAAAAGGTGTTCGACATGTCAGGTGTCAGTCATCTTCGGGGAGGATGCCGTCGTACACCAGGTTGCGGCGACGCTGGAGATAGACGTCGCGCACCAGAAGATACCGGTCGAGCGCGTCGGCAAGCAGGCCGTCGGTGGTGAGCAACTGCGCGCGCGCCTGCACCACGGTCAGACCGGCAACGCTGTTGCGAAAGGGCACATTGTCAAAGCGGTTGATCAGCCCGGCCCAGGCGTCAACCCCGAATCCGACGCCATCGCGAATGTCGGACGGCCCGAAAAAGGGCAGGACCAGATAGGGCCCGGTCGGCAAGCCCCAGACGCCAAGGGTCTGACCGAAATCTTCCCGGTGCTTTTGCATGCCGATTTCGCTTGCCGGATCGCCGAAACCGAGAAAACCGATGGTGCTGTTGACCAGAAACCGGCCGACATCCGAGATCGCATCAGCGGGTTTGCCCTGCAGCAGATTGTTCAGACCGATGTAGGGATCGTAGAGGTTGGACAGAAAGTTGCGCAAAATGAACTGGACGGTATCGGGCACATACTTGTCATAGGCCACCGCCACAGGGCGCATGAAAAATTCGTCGACGACATCGTTGAAGGCATAGACGCCGCGGTTGAGCGGCTCCAGGGGATCCGCCGGCGAGGGCGTCCGGGCAGCGCCGCCCGGCCCGGAGGTACTGGCACAGGCGCCGAGGGCGAGCACCAGGAACACCGCGACAGCGCCGGCGCGCAAGGCATCGAGCAGACCGTTCATTCTTTTTTCACGCCCTGCTCGGCCTTGCTGAACAGGAACTGGCTGATCAGGTTTTCGAGCACCACCGCCGACTGGGTCATCTTGATGCGATCACCCTCGCCGAGCGTCTTTTCCTCGGCACCGGCCTCCAGGCCGAGGTACTGCTCGCCGAGCAGGCCGGAAGTGAGGATCTTGGCCGAGCTGTCGGTCGGAAACTTGTAGCGCTGGTCCATCGCCACCACGACGGTCGCCTGATAGGACTTGTCGTCAAACGAGATCGAGCTCACCCGCCCGACCACGACACCGGCGCTCTTGACCGGCGCGCGCACTTTCAGGCCACCGATATTGTCGAAGCGCGCCTGCATCGAATAAGTGGGGCCGGTCGAGAAGCTGCCCAGATTGGCCGATTTGAGCGCCAGAAAGAGCAGCGCGCCCAAGCCCAGCAGCACAAAGGCGCCCACCATCACATCGACCGCGCGGCGATCCGTCATTGCTCAGACCCTCGTTGTAAAAGTGGTGAATCTGTTGCCAAGAAAACCTTACCCGTGAATCGATGCTTGATCGGTTGCGTCATCAGGTGCGTCATCGGTTTGGTCATCATGTCGTGCCGAACATCAGGGCGGTCAGGATGAAATCGAAACCCAGCACCGCCAGCGACGAGGCCACGACGGTTGTGGTGGTGGCACGCGCAACGCCTTCCGGTGTGGGGTGGGCCTCGTAACCGACAAAGAGTGCGGTGAATGCGCAGATGACACCAAAGACGACGCTCTTGACGATTCCATTGCCGACATCCTTGAAGACATCCACACCGGTTTGCATCTGAGACCAGAACGATCCGTCGTCAACACCGATCAGGACCACCCCAACGCCCCAGCCGCCGAGGATACCAACCGCAGAAAAGAGCGCGGCCAGCAGGGGCATTGCGATGATTGCCGCGACAAAGCGTGGCGCCAGCACGCGGGCCACCGGATCGACCGCCATCATTTCCATCGCGACAAGCTGTTCGCCGGCTTTCATCAGACCGACCTCGGCGGTGAGCGAGGTGCCGGCTCGGCCGGCAAAAAGCAGCGCCGCCACGACCGGACCGAGTTCGCGCACCAGCGACAGCGCCACCAGCAGCCCGAGCGCCTCGGCCGACCCGTAGCGCTGCAGCGTGTAATAGCCCTGCAGGCCAAGCACGAAACCCACAAAGAGGCCCGACACCAGAATGATCGAGAGCGACCGGTTACCGATGAAGTGAAGCTGATCGATGACCAGTCGCGGGCGGGCCAGCGCCGCCGGTATCAGCGAGCACAGTCGCAGGAAAAAGCGCGCGCCATAGCCGATTCCGGCCATCGCCAGGCGGACCCCGCGGCCGCAGCGGGCAAGCAGATCGATCATCGTGGCGGTCCGCCGAAACCGAGTTGGCTGGCCATCGGGGGAGCAGGCTGGTGAAAGGCCACAGGACCGTCGCGCGAGCCATGCAGAAACTGCGTGACGAAGGGGTCCTCGGAAGCCCTGAGCTCGGCCGGTGTCCCGCTGGCCACCACTCGCCCGCCGCCCAGCAGGAAGACCCGGTCGGCAATCGCGAAGGTCTCGGGCACATCGTGGGTGACCACGATCGAGGTGGCGCCCAGCGCGTCGTTGAGGCTGCGGATCAGGTGGGCAATCGTGCCGAGCGAGATCGGGTCGAGTCCGGCAAAGGGCTCGTCGTACATCAGCAGCGGCGGATCAAGTGCAATCGCACGAGCCAGCGCAACACGGCGCGCCATGCCACCCGAAATCTGCGCCGGCATCAGTGCGGCACTGCCGCGCAAGCCCACCGCCTCGAGCTTCATCAGCACCAGATCCCGGATCATCGGCTCGGGCAGATCGGTATTTTCGCGCAGCGGAAATGCGACGTTGTCGAAGACGCTCAGATCGGTGAACAGGGCGCCGAACTGAAACAGCATTCCGGTGCGGCGGCGAAACCGGTAGAGACTCTGGCGATCAAGCCTCGTGACGTCCTGGCCTTCGACCCTGACACGACCGGCGTCGGGGCGCAGCTGACCGCTGATCAGACGCAGCAGTGTCGTCTTGCCCGAGCCCGACCCGCCCATCAGCGCGACCACCGCGCCGCGCGGTGCAGTGATCGACACCTCGCGCAGCAACGGCTTGGCGTCGTAGCCAAAGCTTACGGCGTCGATCGAGACAAAGGGGGAGTCGGAGTCGGGAGGAGACATCGGTGCATGGAAAGTCTGGCGGCAGTGTACCAAGGCAGTTGTGTCCTAAGGCAGGCCAGTGTGTTACCTGACGTGACAGAAGGCGCCGCAGGGGGCAAATCAGTTCGGGCTAAGTTCGCACCCGATTCGCACCTGATACGCAACTGATTTGCACCAGACACGCGACCGATACGCCCCCCCGGGCGGCACTGCGCGCTCAGCGACTGGTTCAGCGACTGGTTCAGCGACTGGCTCAGCGACTGGTCAGCCTCGCCTCGGCGGCATTGACCTGCTCGACCGTACCAACCAGTACCAGTGTGTCGCCCGACTCGAGCGTCAATTCGGGGGGCCAGCTCAG
>CAIVAS010000263.1 GCA_903903975.1 uncultured Burkholderiales bacterium | reverse complement strand
GAAGCCGCCCGCGCGCTGGCCTCTGGCTATCGCATCGACCGCGACACCGAGGCCTGCCTGGCTTTGCTGTCTGGTCGCACGCACGCCGAAGCAGAAAAGACCCCTCAGACAGACATCGACAACCCATCGCAGGAAAGCTGGGCAAGTCCTGCGATCCTGACCGTGATGGCGGCGCGTCCCAAGCCCTCGATCGTGCCGGTCGCGGCGCGAGCAAAGCCGATCTGACCCGTCAAGGCTGCATCGATTCGCTTTTGACTGCAGCAAGCACGCTTCAAATCCGACTGTATCGCGCGCGAGACTGCTGCGCGGACACCTGCTAACGAAGGATTACCGGCTCGTTCGGCAACTCGTCCGGCGTGTCGATGCCGCCCGACGGAAACGCTCGGGCAAGCGCCTGATTGATCGTGTCGATGGCCGAAATCACGCCCTCGACATGCCGTCCATCTCGACAGGCATTCGTGAACTGCGCACACGCCGACTCCCAGACCGCCGGATCGATCGCTGCTGTGGCGCCCCTGTCGGTCACGATCTCGATGGCGTGGTCGGCCCACAGCAGATAGACCAGCACGCCATTGTTGTCCTGGGTATCCCAGATCCGCAGGCTCGAAAAAACATCGACCGCGCGATGGCGGGCATCGACTTCGCGCCACAGCTCGGGCGTACTGAGCGATGACTCGGCCGCAAAACGGACCTGGGCATGATGATCCCGTTCGCCAAGCGCGATGGTCTGCTCAATTCGCGAAAACGCCTCGCGGGTGAAGACCCGCCGCACATGCATCGGGCCGATCCACATGTGATACAGCCAGCGGAAAAGGCCGTAGCGGGGCGTCATGGATACCCGGTCACCATCCACCTGAAGCCCCTCCGCCGCCAAAACCGCCTCCACCACCCCCACCGAAGCCGCCGCCGTCACCGCCGCCAAAGCCGCCTCCACCACCGAAGCCACCGGGGATGAATACCGGCCCCTGCCGGTAAGTGCGACGGCCCATTGATTGCAATCCGCCGCCACCACCACCGCCACCACCGCCTCGGCTGCCACCCACTGCAAGCACCAGCGCAAAGATGCCGGCACCGATCACGCCACCGAGCAGGCCCGACGACAGCGCCGCCGCAGACGCCACCCCGGCACCGCCGCCGGCAACCGATGCGCCGATGAAGCGGCCCAGCATCTGCGAGACCACGATACCGATGATGAAAGACCCGAGCAGCAGCGGCACCAGGCCCATGGGATTTTCGTCCACGCCGCGCGCGCCGCTTGCGCTCGGTGCCGGAAGCTCCTCACCATCGATGCGATGCGTCAGCAGATCGACTGCCGCATTCAGCCCGCCAAAAAAATCGCCGTCGCGAAAGCGCGGCGTGATCCCGTCGGAAATGATGCGCTTGGCGATCGCATCCGGAATCGCACCCTCAAGGCCATATCCGACCTCGATACGCACCTTGCGATCGTTCTTGGCCACCAGAATCAGCACGCCATCATCGATGGCCGTGGCGCGCTTGTTGCCGGTATCGCGCTGCGCGCGCTCCTTGCCGCGTCCGATCTTCCAGGCCTCGGCCACCCGCATCGAATAGTCTTCGATGACTTCGGGCTGGGTGGTCGGCACGATCAGGATCACCATCTGTGATCCCTTGCGCATCTCGAGCGCGGCCAGTTCAGATTCGAGTCGCGCCTTCTGGGCCGCCGACAGGGTCCCGGTCAGATCGGTGACCCGTGCGGTCAGCGGCGGCACGGCGACCAGTGATTGCGCTGCCGCACCGCCCGCCAGCAGCAAGACCAGGCAGGCCGCAGCAACAAGCGCAACGAAGAAAGCCCATGCCCGCGCCACCGGCAGCGGGGCTTGGCCAAGCCTCAGCCTGCAACCCAAAGTCAGAAAGATCGCCGCTGTCATGTCGCTGCCGCCCAACCGCTCAGCGCGCCTGTCGTGTCTGGCTGATCACTTGCCGGCAGGAGCCGGCGCGCCAAAGTTCACGGTCGGCGCCTTCGAGATCTCGCGCTCGTTCTCAACCGCGAACTGAGGCTTGTCCTTGTAGCCGAAGACCATGGCGGTCAGGTTGACCGGGAACTGGCGAACCATGACGTTGAAGGCCTGAATCGCATCGATGTAGCGCTTGCGGGCCACGGTGATGCGATTTTCGGTGCCTTCAAGCTGCGCCTGCAGTTCGCGGAAATTCTGGTCCGACTTCAGTTGCGGATAGTTCTCGGAGACCACCAGCAGTCGCGACAGCGCACTGCCCATGTCACGCTGGGCCGACTCGAACTGCTTGAGCGACTCGGGATTCGAGGGATCAACCTTGATCTGGCCCACGCGCGAGCGCGCTTCGGTGACCTGGATCAGCACGTCCTTTTCCTGGGCCGCGTAACCCTTGACGGTATTGACCAGATTGGGAATCAGGTCGGAACGGCGCTGGTACTGGTTGAGCACCTCGGACCAGGCCGACTTGGTCGACTCGTCGGCGACCTGGATATCGTTGTAGCCGCAACCGGTCAAACCAAGGGCCACAGACAGGATCAAGAGCAAGCGCTTCATCACGAAAATCTCCAAAAATGAACCGACCTCAACGAGCCGACGGCGCGAACCTTACCCTAGTCGAGGAAAAAAAACGATTTCTCTAATATGACCGGGCTTCCGTTTTCGCGGTATCGAACCTGCCCTGACCTCAGCGCGACGCTGACTTGATCAGGCGATTGGCGAACTGTTTGCGAAACTTTGCGACCTTTGGCGCCACGACCATCATGCAGTAGCCCTGATAGGGATTACGGGCGAAATAGCGCTGGTGATAAGCCTCGCCGGGGAAATACTCAGGCACCGCCATCACTTCGGTGACGATCGGATCATCGAAAACCCGCTGGCGCTCGAGCTCATCGATCAGCGCCTGCGCGGTGGTTTGCTGAACATCGGAATGCGTGTAAATCACCGAGCGATATTGCGTACCGACATCATTGCCCTGACGGTTGAGGGTGGTCGGATCATGAATCGCAAAAAAGATCTGCAGGATGTCGCGATAGCTGATGCGATCGGTATCGAAGTCGACCTTCACCACTTCGGCATGACCGGTATTGCCCTCGCAGATCTGCTCATAGCTCGGATTGCGGATTTTGCCGCCGGCATAACCCGACTCAACACCGGTGACGCCTTCGAGGTCGAGATAAACGGCTTCGAGGCACCAGAAGCAGCCGCCGCCGAGCGTTGCGGTTTCGATGGTCATGGGACTCTTCAATTGGTTTTTGTCCGGTCGATGGTACTGCACAAGTCGCGCCTGGCAAGCACGCACGCGCGGATCGGCAAGCACTCCGAGGGCACGGCAGACTAGAATTGCGGTCTTGCACCCGCCCGCGCCGCCTGCGGCCCGGCCCCTGCACAGTCAATTTCCAAGGACGATCGATGAACGCACCCGAAAACGCCCATGCCCTGAAGGCCGTCTTCAAGTGGGACGACCCCCTGCTGCTCGATGCGCAACTGACCGAAGACGAGCGCATGATCCGCGAGGCCGCCGCCGCCTACTGCCAGGACAAGCTTGCGCCCCGCGTGGTCGAGGCGTTTCGCCATGAAAAGACCGACATCACGATCTTTCGCGAGATGGGTGCGCTCGGCCTGCTCGGCCCCACCATCCCGACCGAATACGGCGGCCCGGGTCTCAATTACGTGGCTTATGGCCTGATCGCCCGCGAAGTCGAGCGCATCGACTCCGGCTATCGCTCGATGATGAGCGTGCAAAGCTCGCTGGTGATGTTGCCGATCTTCGAATTCGGCACCGAGGCGCAGCGCCGAAAATATCTGCCCAAGCTGGCCACCGGCGAATGGATCGGCTGCTTCGGCCTGACCGAGCCGAATCACGGCTCCGACCCGGGCAGCATGGAGACCCGCGCCAAACGGGTCGATGGCGGCTGGCTGCTGAGCGGCGCCAAGATGTGGATCTCGAACAGCCCGATCGCCGATGTCTTCGTGGTCTGGGCCAAATGCCAGGGCGGCGATTTCGATGGCCGCATCAAGGGCTTCATTCTCGAAAAAGGCATGCAGGGCCTGACGGCACCCAAGATTCAGGGCAAGGTCGGACTGCGCGCCTCGATCACCGGCGAGATCGTGATGGACGGCGTGTTCGCCTCCGATGACCAGCTGCTGCCCGGCGTCGAAGGCCTCAAAGGCCCCTTCACCTGCCTGAACAGCGCCCGCTATGGCATTGCCTGGGGTGCGCTGGGTGCGGCCGAAGACTGCTGGTTCCGCTCGCGCCAATATGTGCTCGATCGCAAGCAGTTCGGCCGCCCGCTCGCCGCCAATCAGCTGATCCAGAAAAAACTCGCCGACATGCAGACCGAGATCACGCTCGGACTGCAGGGCTGCCTGCGCCTTGGCCGCATGAAGGACGAAGGCAGTGCCTCGGTCGAGATCACCTCGATCATGAAGCGCAACTCCTGCGGCAAGGCCCTCGACATCGCCCGGCTGGCGCGCGACATGATGGGCGGCAACGGCATCTCCGATGAATTCGGTGTGGCGCGTCACCTGGTCAACCTCGAGGTGGTCAACACCTATGAAGGTACGCACGATGTTCATGCACTGATCCTGGGTCGTGCCCAGACCGGCATCCAGGCCTTCAGCTGAAAAAATAATTTTTCTCGATAACAATAATTCAGGAGACACCGATATGAGCCAGACCTTCAACTTCGCCGGCCGCCGCGTGCTGGTCGCAGGCGGCAGCCGCGGCATCGGCCGCGCCATCGCAGCCGGCTTTGCCAAAGCCGGCGCCTCAGTCTCGATCTGCGCCCGCGGCGCCGATACCCTCGAGGCCACCCGCGCCGAGCTCGCCGCTCACGGCGTCACCGCCCATGCATCGGTCTGCGATCTGGGCGATGCCAAAGCGATCGTGAACTGGGTCGAATCGGCTGCCAAAACGCTCGGCGGTATCGATGTGCTGGTCAACAACTCCTCGGCCTTTGGCCTGGGCGATACCGAAGAAGGCTGGGAAGCCAGTCTGGGCGTCGATGTGCAGGCGGTGGTGCGCGCCAGTCGCGCCGCCCTGCCGTGGCTCGAAAAGGGCGCCTCGGCCAGCATCGTCAATATCTCGTCGATCTCGGCGCTGCGCCCGTCTGCCCGCACGCCCGCCTATGGCGCGGCCAAGGCAGCGGTGTCGCATTACACCGGCAGCCAGGCCGCGATGCTCGCCCGCAAGGGCATCCGCGTGAATTGCGTGGCGCCCGGCTCGATCGAATTCCCCGGCGGCACCTGGGAGCAGCGCAAGGCCAGCGACCCGGCGCTCTACGGACGCATCCTTGCCAGCATCCCCTTCGGGCGTCTGGGTACGGTCGACGAAGTCGCCGATCTGGTGCTCTTCCTGGCCTCGGATCAGGCACGCTGGGTCACCGGCCAGACAATCGCAGTCGACGGCGGCCAGCTGCTTGGCGCCTGAGGCGGCCGGACCGACCGACGCGCCCGCCGATACCGCGGCCAGCGTCAGTCGGTCCGAGCGACACAGTCCGCCCGAACGCACGCCCGAGCAGATCCGGCGGGTAGTGCTCGGGCTGCTGCCGGCCACGTTTCTCGGGGCAATCGACCAGTCGATGGTGCCGGTTGCGCTGCTCACCATCGGCCGTGAGCTCAATGACCTGTCGCTGATCGCCTGGGTGATGGCCGGCTATCTGGTGGCCGGTACGATCGCCACGCCGGTCTACGGCAAGTTGTCGGATCTGCACGGCCGACGCCGGATGCTGCTGATCGCGATGTCGACCGCCATCCTCGGCTCGCTGCTGTGCGCGGTGTCGGTCTCGATGCCGATGCTGATCGGCTCGCGCGTGTTGCAGGGCCTGGGCAGCGGTGCGCTCTTTGCGCTGTCCCAGACCGCCATCGCCGACTATGTCTCGGGGCCGGCACGCGGCCGATACCAGGGCTATTTTTCAGGCGTATTTGCCTCATCGGCCCTGGCCGCACCCTTGCTTGGCGGCTATCTGACCGAGCACTTGAGCTGGCGCTCGATTTTCCTGGTCAATCTGCCGCTGGCGGCCTTTGCGATCTTCATGGTCATGCGGGTGTTGCCGGCCGCCGGCGAATCACGACGCGAGGCCCGCATCGACTGGCTGGGTGCGGCGCTGCTGGCAGCCGGTATCGCAGTCATCCTGATCGCGCTCACCCGCATTGGCCAGGGTGCAGGCTGGTTCGGCACCTCGACCCTGAGTCTGCTGGCACTCGGCGTGACGCTACTCGGGCTGTGGGGATGGCGTGAGTCCGATGCCGCCGAACCCATCCTGCCGCTGGCACTCTTTCGCAACCGCACGGTCATGGCCTGCTGCCTTGTCACCGCGCTGACCTTTTTCGTGCTGGTCGGGTGCACCGTGCTGCTGCCCTTGTCGATGCAGACCGTGGGCGATGCACGTGCCGATCAGGTGGCGGTGCGCCTGATCGCGCTTACGCTGGCAGTTCCCACCGGTGCGTTCACCTCGGGCCGAGTGATGCTGAAAGTGCGCCAGATCGGATGGATTGCCGCCGCAGGCTGCCTGTTGTCTTGCCTCGCACTGCTGGGCATCGCGTTTATCTCGCCCAAGGCTGGCGCCGGCCTGGCGATGCTGATGATTCCACTTGGCCTCGGCGTGGGGCTGACCTTGCCGGTGCTGACGGTCGCCGCTCAAATGGCAGTGGGGCCTGCGATGGTCGGTGTGGCCACCGCCACCGTGTCGCTATTCCGATCATTCGGCGGCGTCATCGGTATCGCGGTGCTCACCTCACTCATTCTTGCAGCCGTTGGCAATGCCAGCTCGATCCTGACCGCCGACCGGGCGGCGCTCGGCCAGGCCTTCAGAATGGCGTTCACTGTAGCGGCGTGTGCCTGCGCCATGGCCTGCGCGATTGCGCTGCTGATTCCGGCGGTCACCCGACTCAAGCCCTGAATCGCCCGGGCGAAGGCTCAGGCGCAGCCTCCGATTGCCGGCCGATGTCATGAAGCCAAGCCTGCGGGCAGGACTATTTCTGCACGAGCCTCGAGCGCCGGCGCACGATGGTCACCGTCGGCGCAGGGCTGCGAGTGGGCGGCGCAGGCGGCGGAAACTCAACATCCGGATCGGTATCCGGCATGCCTTCGAATTGCGTCGAGCCTTCGGCCGGCAACTGGTTGGCGTTTGAAAAGGGCATGCGGCGCGGTGCGCCGCCGATATCGAAGCGACGAGCCGGTGCGGCCGCCCCCGGCGCGCGCCGCCCGCGAACATTGAGCGCCGGCTCGATCGTGCTGATGGCATGGGCATAAATGACCATATCGCCCTGCTGCGTCTCGAGCAGCAGCGTGTGCACGTCGAATGAACGCAGCCGACCGGTAAACCGCGTGCCACTGAGCAGATAGACGTGCAGCATCACGCGCTCTCGCCGATATCGGTTGAGCTCGAGAAACTGGCGACTCTTGGGATCTGACGGGGGTTTCTTCAAAGACAGCCCGGGTGAACGAGGAACCTTCAAAGGCTCATCAGACTTTGCATCGGAGGATCGAAGCAGACCAGCCATTGTAGACCCAGGCAAGGCCCGCCTGCGGCGAGCCCCCGAAGCAACGATCTCAGTCGTTGGCGTAGATATCACGATCCTTGGTTTCAGGCACGAAGAGCACACCGATGGCCAGGGTGATCAATGCAATGATGATCGGATACCAGAGGCCGGAGAAGATGTTCCCCTGCGAGGCCACGATCGCAAAGGCGGTGGCCGGCAGGAAGCCGCCGAACCAGCCATTGCCGATGTGATACGGCAGCGACATCGAGGTGTAGCGGATCCGGGTCGGGAAGAGCTCGACCAGCATGGCGGCAATCGGCCCATAGACCATGGTCACGTAGATCACCATGATCAGCAGCAGCAGCACCAGCATCGGCTTGTTCATCTGCTCCGGATCGGCCTTGGACGGATAGCCCGCCGCCTTGACCGCCTCGTCCATCTCCTTCTTGAATCGCGCAGCCTCGGTCTTGGCATCGGCCCCTTTGCCGTCATAGGCCTTGATCACGGTGTCGCCGATCTTGATCTCGGCCATGGAGCCTGCGGCCCCCGCAACGTTGTCGTAGTTCAGACCGCCGCCTGCCAGATAAGCCTTGGCGATATCGCAGGGCGTGGTGAACTTGACCGTGCCAGTCGGGTTGAACTGGAAAGAGCAGTTGCCGGGGTCGGCACTGACCGTGATCGGCGACTTCGTCTGCGCAGCCTCGAGCGTCGGGTTGCCGTAGTGCACCAGGCCTTTGAAGAGCGGGAAGTAAGTGGCAGCCGCAATCAGCAGGCCAGCCATGATGATCGGCTTGCGGCCGATCTTGTCGGACAGCGAACCGAACAGCACGAAAAACGGCGTGCCCAGCAACAGCGCCAGCGCCACCAGAATGTTGGCGGTCGGGCCGTCGATCTTGACCATGCGCTCAAGGAAAAACAGCGTATAAAACTGGCCGGTGTACCAGACCACCGCCTGACCCATGGTCAGACCGACCAGCGCCAGAATCACCACCTTGAGGTTTTTCCACTGACCGAAGGATTCGGTCAGCGGCGCTTTCGAGCCTTTGCCCTCGGACTTCATTTTCTCGAAAGCCGGCGACTCGCTGAGTTGCAGTCGAATCCAGACCGAGACGCCGAGCAGCAGGATCGACACCAGGTAAGGAATACGCCAGCCCCATTCTGCAAAAGTCTGCTCGCCGAGTGATGTGCGGGTCACGAGGATCACAATCAGCGAGAGCATCAGGCCGATGGTCGCGGTGGTCTGAATCCAGGAGGTATAAAAGCCGCGACGACCAGCGGGCGCATGCTCGGCGACATAGGTGGCCGCGCCGCCGTACTCACCGCCCAAAGCCAGACCCTGCAGCAGTCGCAGTCCGATCAGGAGGATCGGCGCCCAGATGCCGATCGAGGCATAAGTGGGCAGCAGGCCAGTGACAAAGGTCGATACGCCCATGATCAGGATGGTGACCAGAAAGGTGTACTTGCGGCCCACCAGATCACCCAGTCGACCGAACACGATCGCGCCGAAAGGCCGCACCGCGAAGCCGGCGGCAAAGGCCAGCAGCACGAAGATCAGACGGGTGCTTTCATCAAGACCAGTAAAAAAGTTTTTTGCGATGATCGTAGCCATCGCGCCGAAAAGATAAAAGTCGTACCACTCGAACACCGTGCCGAGCGACGAGGCGAAAACCACTCGCTTTTCATCGGCTGTCATCGGTACCGGGGTCGCCGGTCCGCGGGCGGAGGATGCGGAACTTGCCATGTCGTTCTCCAGTGTCTTATTTTGAAATGCGCGTGAATTGCGCGCTATCGTGAGGTCAAAGCGTCGCGATCTTACTCGAAATAGATCAATCAGGGACTGACACGACGCAATTGCAACAACCGGGCCGACGAATCAGGGAAACCATCCCCGGCATCGCTCAACCAGCTCTCCCGGTGTCAGTCCTGCATGATCGACAACAGACTCAGGATCAGCGCATGAACGATCAAGTCATACACATCGCCTGCCTGTGCGCTGCCTGGTGCCGCCTGTGCGACCAGCATGCGCCGGTGTGGGAGCAGGTGACATCGGAATTGCTGGCCCAGCACGTCGGACTGCATCGACACTGGATCGATATCGAAGATGAAGCCGAGCTCATGGGTGACTTCGAGGTAGAGACCTTTCCAACAGTGGTGGTGGTCGGTCCTGAAGGTGTGCGCTTCGCCGGGCCGCTGACGCCGCAGCCAGACACGCTGCGTCGCGTGCTGAGGGCCACCATCGAGGACGTACCGGGGGATGCCGGCTGGCCCGCCGTGGCGCCCGAGATAGAGGCTTTCGCACAGCGGATGCGTGAGCGCGTCAAACCGGCATGACCCGCGAAACTGCAACGCACCGATGCGATTTTCATCTGAGCGGTACGAGTTCCACATCGGGTAATTGCCTTCGACACCGCGCTTAATCACTTTGTGAACAAGCAAGCGCGGTTTCGTACCTTCTCTGTTGATGGGGGGCTGCCTAGCATGCCGCCCAGTGCCTTCTTATCGAGTCAGCCATGGTCCCCAACTCCGCTCTTCGACGTCGCGCCATGCTAGCTGCGGCGCTTTCTATCGTGGCAGTCACGCCGGCGCTGGCCGCTGGTACGACGCTGTTGAATGTGAGCTATGACGTGTCGCGCGAGTTCTACAAGGACTTCAATACCGTCTTTGCCGCCCATTGGAAGAAGACCACCGGCGAGGACCTCACCCTGAATCAGAGTCATGGCGGTTCGAGTCGCCAGGCGCGCAGCGTCGCGGACGGGCTGGAGGCCGACGTCATCACGATGAATCAGGCCAACGACATCGACATCCTGTTCGAGCGTGGCAAGCTCGTCCCGCAGGACTGGGCCAAACGGCTGCCGAACAACAGCGCGCCGACAACCTCGGTGTCGGTGATCCTGGTGCGCAAGGGCAATCCGAAGAACATCCGCGACTGGAGCGACCTCGGCCGCCCGGGCATCGGCGTGATCATCCCGAACCCCAAGACCTCAGGCAATGGTCGCTACACCTACCTCGCCGCCTGGGGCGCCGGTATCAAGGCCGGCCTGAGTCCGGAGGCGGCGAGGGCTCTGGTCACTCGCATTTTCGCCAACGTGCCGGTGCTCGACGGCGGCGGCCGCGGCGCCACCACGACCTTCGCGCAACGCAATCTCGGTGATGCCTTGGTCACCTTCGAGAGCGAAGCGCCCCTGATCGAGAAGGAGTTCGGCGGCGGCTTCGAAGTGATCTACCCGAGCCGCACGATCCTGGCGGAGAACCCTGTGAGCGTGGTCGACAAGGTGGTGGACAGACGCGGCACGCGCAAGCAGGCCGAGGCCTACCTGCAGTTTCTCTACACCGACGCAGGACAGGAAATCGCTGCCAGGCACAACCTGCGTCCGCGAAGCGAGAAAGTGCTGGCCCGGTATGCGAAAGCCTTTCCGAAGGTCAACACCTTCACCGTCGACGAGGTCTTCGGCGGTTGGACCCAGGCGCAGAAAGAGCACTTCAACGACGGTGGCCTGTACGACCAGGTGATCGCTGCGGCCAAGGCGCGTTGAGCCCGGCGCAGGCCAGGTTGTGATCCTCTCCCGCACGCTGCTCAGGCGACACTCGGTGTTGCCGGGTTTCGACCTGGCGCTCGGCTTCGCGCTGCTGTACACCAGCCTGATCGTGCTGATCCCGCTGTCGGCCGCGTTCCTGAAGACCTTCACGCTTACCTGGCAGCAGTTCCTGGACGCCACCACCACGCCGCGCGTGATGGCGTCATACCGCTTGACGTTCGGTGCGTCGCTTCTGGCGGCGCTGCTCAATGCCTTCTTCGGGCTCATCGTTGCCTGGGTGCTGGTGCGCTACCAATTCCCGGCCAAGCGCCTGATCGACGCCCTGGTCGACCTGCCCTTTGCATTGCCGACCGCGGTGGCAGGCATCGCACTGACCGCGATCTATGCGCACAACGGCTTGATCGGGCAGTGGCTGCCCTTCAAGGTCAGCTATACGCCGCTGGGCGTGTGGGTGGCGCTGGTCTTCATCGGCCTGCCATTCGTGGTGCGAACGCTGCAGCCAGTGCTGGAAGACATCAACCGCGAACTTGAGGAGGCCGCCGCCACATTGGGCGCGAGCCGCTGGCAGACCTTCACGAAAGTCATTTTCCCGATCCTCATGCCGGCGCTGCTGACCGGCTTCGCGCTGGCCTTTGCGCGTGCCTTGGGCGAATACGGCTCGGTGATCTTCATCGCCGGCAATATGCCGATGATCAGCGAGATCACGCCGCTGCTGATCATCACCAAGCTCGAGCAATACGACTACGCTGGCGCGACCGCTATTGCGGTGGTGATGCTGGTGGCGGCGTTCGTGCTGCTGCTGGTCATCAACCTGCTGCAGACATGGGCTCGCAAACGCCAGGGGGGCCTGTGAACCCCATAACGTCCGAAATCGCGGCCCTCCCGGCCGGGCCTGCTCCTGCGGGCGTGGCGCCTCGGGCCATGCGAAATGCCACCACCGAGCCAGTTTGGGTGCAGCGTATGCTGATCGGCGCGGCGCTCGCCTTCATGACGCTGTTCCTGTTCGTGCCCCTGGCGACGGTCTTCTTCGAGGCCTTCAAGAAGGGGATTGATGTCTACCTCGCGGCAATCACCGAGCCGGATGCGCTGTCGGCTATCAAGCTCACGCTGATTGCCACCGCCATCAGCGTACCGATGAACCTGGTGTTCGGCATGTCGGCGGCCTGGGCCATCACCAAGTTCGACTTTCGCGGCAAGAGCCTGCTGCTCACGCTGATCGATCTGCCTTTTTCGGTCAGCCCGGTGATTGCCGGGCTGATCTTCGTGCTGGTGTTCGGCTTGCAGGGCTGGTTTGGTGAGTGGCTGCGCGACCACGACCTGAAGGTCATCTTTGCTGTGCCGGGCATCGTTCTGGCCACGGTCTTCGTTACCTTCCCGTTCATCGCCCGCGAGTTGATCCCACTCATGCAGGCGCAGGGTATCGAGCAGGAAGAAGCCGCGCGCGTGCTCGGCGCAGGCGGCTGGCAAATTTTCTGGCGTGTCACGCTGCCCAACATCAAGTGGGCGCTGCTCTACGGCGTGATCCTGTGCAACGCCAGGGCGATGGGCGAGTTCGGAGCGGTCAGCGTGGTGTCCGGCCACATCCGTGGCCAGACCAACACCATGCCGCTGCACATCGAGATCGTCTACAACGAATACCAGTTCGCGGCTGCCTTTGCAGTTGCCTCGTTGCTGGCCGCACTGGCGCTGGTGACGCTGGTTGTGAAGTATGTGATCGAGCAGCGTGTGAAGGGCCAGAAGCGCGGGATCGGGGACAGAAGCGAATGAGCATTGAAGTCAGAAACCTTAGTCGGCGCTTCGGCGCCACCGTCGCCTGCGACAAGCTCAATCTGGACATCCCCGCCGGCGAACTGGTCGCATTGCTGGGGCCTTCAGGCTGCGGAAAGACAACGCTGCTGCGCATCATTGCCGGGCTTGAAGTGCCGGACTCCGGCAGCGTGCTGTTTCACGGCGAAGACGCGACGAATACCGATGTGCGCGAGCGCAAGGTTGGCTTCGTGTTCCAGCACTACGCCCTGTTTGGCCACATGTCGATCTTCGAGAACGTGGCCTTCGGACTTCGTGTTCGCCCCAGGACCACCCGCCCGGGCGAAGCCGAGATCAAGTCCAAGGTGATGCAGCTGCTCAAGCTGGTGCAGCTCGACTGGCTGGCCGACCGCTACCCGCACCAGCTCTCGGGCGGCCAGCGCCAGCGCATCGCGCTGGCCCGGGCGCTCGCGGTCGAGCCCAGGGTGTTGCTGCTCGACGAGCCTTTCGGTGCGCTGGACGCCAAGGTGCGCAAGGAGCTGCGCCGCTGGCTGCGACGCCTGCACGACGAGATGCAGGTGACCAGCGTCTTTGTCACCCACGACCAGGACGAGGCGATGGAAGTCGCAGACCGGGTGGTGGTCATGAACCAGGGGCGCATCGAACAGCAGGGCAGCCCGGATGAGGTCTACGACCATCCGGCCACGCCCTTCGTGCTGCAGTTCCTGGGCGACGTGAACCTCTTCCATGGTCGACTCGGACATGCACCGGGCGGCGGCACCGACGAAGTCAGCTACGTCCGCCCGCACGAACTGGAAATCCTGGCTGAGGCCAGCGAAGACACCTGGGCGGTCACGCTCAGCCAGACGCTGACGGTAGGACCGAACACGCGCATCGAGTTCAAACGCGTGTCGGACGACAGTTATGTGGACGTCGAATTGCCGCGCGAGCGCTACACGATCCTGCGCGATCGGCTCGGTCTGGCGCCAGGCGTGCGGGTGCACCTGCGTCCGCGCCGGGTCACTCGATTTGGTGCGACAGATGCATCGGCCGATTCCACGCCGACGATCTGACGCTAGTCAGATGCCGCAGCGCCTGCCGGGGATTGCCGCACAGGGCTGCACAGGGCTTGCAGCGTGGCCGCTCGGCCACCGTGCAGATCAGGCGTAGCGAACCATATCAGGCCAGATTGATCCGGAACCGCGCATGCGCTCTGTCACCGCAGCGCCGATCAGCAAAGCGACAGGCCGCTCATCGACCGCCAGACCGTCCACCGCCAGCGCACCCAGCGTCATGCGGTCGATGCTCTGATTGGGCCATGAGGCCCCGTGCACGCAGGCCACCGGGGTCTCGGGCGCAAAGCCTCGTGCGATCAGTACGACGGCACACTCCCCGGCCATCTGGCCGGCCATATACAGCACGACCGTGGCATCAGGGCTCAGGCCATCGGCCCAGTGCATCGACTGAGCCTCGCCGCGCCCGACTCGCGGCGTCACGATCTGCACGCTGCGCGAGACACCGCGCCGGGTCAGTGAATGGCCAGCGGCGGCGGCCGCCGAGCTGGCCGCGGTGATGCCCGGCACGATCTCCCAGTCGATGCCTGCGGCATCGAGTGCATCGATCTCTTCATCGAGACGCGCAAACACCGTCGGATCGCCCCCCTTGAGTCGAACCACCACCGCGTGATGACGGGCGGATTCGACCAGGGTCCGGTCGATGAAGCGCTGCTCGGTCGAGACACCGCCACTGCGCTTGCCGACCGCAATCAGGCGGGCATTTGGCGCCCACTCGAGCACCTCGTCACTCATCAGGGCGTCATGCAGGACGATATCGGCACGGGCGAGCAGGCGAATCGCCCGCACGGTGAGCAGATCTGCGCTGCCAGGGCCGGCACCGACGAACCAGACCTTGCCAGGCAAGCGAGCTGATGTGTCCTGTGCCGGGATGATCGACGAACCGGGCGACGAGTCCGGCGTCGAGCCTGATGTCACCGTCATGCAGCCAGCGCGCTGCGCCTGCGAAACAGCGGCAGCGCTTCGTCGGTGGCAGCCTGATAGCGAACGCTGAAATCTCGGAAGGCTGACAGCGCCGCGACCGGATCCTGGTCGGCCCGCAGCGCAAAGCTGTCGAATCCGCAACGCGCCAGCAAAAAGAGCTGGTCGCGCAGCACATCACCGACCGCTCGCAGCTCGCCGGCAAACCCAAGCCTCTCGCGCAGCAGGCGCGCACTCGAATAGCCGCGTCCGTCGTTGAATTTCGGGAAATGCACCGCGACCAGCGCAAAACGACTGATATCGGCCGCGACCGCCTTGACATCGTCGGATGGCGAGACCAGCAGGCCAAGACGACCCGGATGCTGCTGCCAGACACTGGCACGCTCGCGCCATTCATCGAAGGAGATCAGCAGATCGGCCTGCGGTGCGATCGATCCGGCGTCGCCGTCGAAGAGCACCCAGCTGTCGGGACGCAGCCCGGTGCGATCAATGAGATGTGCCATAGACGGCCTCCTTGAAGGGCTCGATGCCGATGCGTTGCACCAGATCGATGAAGCGCTCATCGGCCGACGAGCGCCGAGAGACATAGGTTCGGATCAGACGATCGATCACATCCGGAATCTCGCCGCGCGAAAACGACGGACCGAGGATCTTGCCGATGGCGGTCGCCGGCCCCTGCACGCCGCCGATCGAGATCTGGTACCACTCCTCGCCCGCTTTATCGACGCCAAGAATGCCGATGTGACCGATGTGATGATGGCCGCAGGAATTGATGCAGCCCGAAATATTGAGCTCGATCTCGCCGATATCGAAGAGGTCGTCGAGATCGTCGAAGCGCGCCTGAATGGCCGTGGCGACTGGAATCGCGACCGCATTGGCCAGTGAACAGAAATCGCCGCCCGGGCAGGCAATGATGTCGGTGAGCAGCCCGACATTGGCTGTAGCCAGCCCGTGTTTTTTCAGCAGTGCATGCAGGGCCGGCAGCGAGCGCTGCTCGACATCGGGCAGCACCAGGTTCTGATGATGGCTGACTCTGATCTCACCGAAGCCGAAGGCCTCGGCGGCATCGGCCACCGCGCGCATCTGATCTGATGTGGCATCGCCCGGCGCAACCCCATGAGCCTTGAGCGAGATGACGACCGCGGCATAACCCGGCACACGGTGCGGATGCACGCTGCGCTTTGCCCAGGCTGCGAATCCCGGCACGGCATCGATCGCCTCACGCAGTACGGGCGGATCGCTCGCCAACGTGCGGTAGGGCGGAAATTCGAAACAACTCGCGACCCGTGCGAGCTCGGCTGGGGTCAGGGTCGCCGGGCCGCCCCGCAGCGCTGCCCACTCGGCCTCGACCTCGCTGGCAAAGCGCTCGGCACCAAGCTCGCGCACCAGAATCTTGATGCGGGCCTTGTAGAGGTTGTCGCGACGCCCGAAGCGGTTGTAGACCCGCAGGATGGCTTCGACATAGTTGAGCAGTTCGGGCTCAGGCAAGAAGGCCTTGATGAGCGGCGCGATGACCGGCGTGCGCCCCAGACCACCGCCGGCCCAGACCTCGAAACCGAGCTCGCCCTGCGGGTTTCGCAGCAGCTTCAGACCGATATCGTGAACCTGCACCGCCGCGCGATCGCCGGCCGACGCCGAGACCGCGATCTTGAATTTGCGCGGCAAAAAGGTGAATTCGGGATGAAAGGTCGACCACTGACGCAGCAGCTCGCAATAGGGCCGAGGATCAACCAGTTCATCGGGAGCGACGCCAGCAAAATGATCGGCGGTGACATTGCGCACGCAATTGCCGCTGGTCTGGATGCCATGCATCTGCACCGTGGCCAGCTCGGCCAGGATGTCGGGCACACGGGCGAGCTCGGGCCAGTTGATCTGCAGATTCTGACGCGTGCTGAAATGCCCATAGCCGCGGTCATAGCTGTCGCAGATCTCGGCGAGTTTGCGCAGCTGCAGCGACGACAGCGTGCCGTAGGGAATCGCAATACGCAGCATCGGCGCGTGCTTTTGCACATACAGGCCGTTTTGCAGACGCAGCGGTTTGAACTCGTCTTCCGGCAGTTCGCCGGCGAGAAATCGGCGAGTCTGGTCGCGAAATTGCGCAACCCTTTCGTCAACCAGAGCCTGGTCGTAGCGGTCGTAGCGGTACATGGAAAGGCGGTGCTCGAGAAATCGGCGCGCAAGGGAGCTCGGGCGCACAGACTAGAGCCGACAGCGCCTGCGACAAACGATCAGGTCGATGTGAGCAAAGTCGATTCATGACTATCGAGGCCTGTGACCGAGCCTCTCGACGTCACTGATCGACCTTAGTACGTCTCGAAGTGCAGCCGACCTTCTGCCTTGAGCTGCTGGTGCAGCGCCGGCCAATCGAGGCTGTGGCCAGCCGCGACCTCCTGCAGCGCCTGCAGCACCCCGGCCTCCATCGCCTTGAGACCGCAGACATAGATGTGCGTGGCCGGATCGGCGAGCAGCGCAGCCACGTCGCTCGCCCGTTCACGCAGGGCGTCCTGAACATAGCGCTTCGGACGGTCGGCAGCCCTTGAATAGGCCAGTTCGATGTCGATGAAATCACGAGGCAGCCTGGCGAGCGGGCCAAAGTAGGGCAACTCGCGCTGGCTGCGTGCGCCGAAGAACAGCATCAGGCGGCCGTCTTCAGCCGCCTGGCCCTGGGGGCCGGCAGCACCCGCAGCAGCGATCGGCGCATGGGCGCGGCGGCGGCGTTCGGTCATGGCCCGCATCGGAGCGCTCCCGGTGCCGGTACAGATCATCAGCAGATGCGCGCCGGCGTGATTGGGCATCAGGAAGCTGCTGCCGAAGGGCCCGATCACCTGCACGCGATCGCCCTTTGCCAGATCGCAGAGATAGTTGGATGCCACCCCGCGTACCGGCTGACCGTCATGGTCGACCAGCACCCTTTTGACGGTGAGCGCGACATTGTTGTAGCCGGGCCGCTCGCCGTCGCGCGGGCTGGCGATCGAATATTGGCGCGCGTGGTGTGGACGGCCGCTTGCATCGGTGCCTGGCGGCAGGATGCCGAGCGACTGGCCTTCGAGCACCGGAAACGGCAATGAACCGAAGTCGAGCACGATGTGATGGGTATCGCTGTCGGTACCGAGCTCGGTCACCCTGAAGTTGCCCGCGACGGTGGCCAGGGCCGCTTGGCGATGGGTGTAAAGATTGACGTAGGGATGGGCCGCCGACCAGGGCGGGCGGCTCGAGCCTGCCGCTGCGGCAAGTGACGGCGCGTCGGCGGTCGACTCACTCGCGCTGCTCGCCCGCGCATCACCGGCTGCCGATGAGGGGGTATCAGACCAGCCCTGCGTCACAACCGGGTCAGAGGCATCTTGAACCGGCAATTCGCGCTGAACCGGCAGCTCGTCCCAGGTGAGTTGCTCATCAACCGAATAGGCCTCGACGCGGATCAGCTTTCGCCAGTTGTCGATCGAGCCGGTCGGACACGGCGGCACGCAGGCCATGCACAGATTGCACTTGTCGGCATCAACCACATAGTTGCGAGAATCATGCGTGATCGCATCGACCGGACAGGTCTCTTCGCAGGTATTGCAGCGAATGCAGACCTCCGGGTCGATCAGGTGCTGCGTGATGACATCGGGCGCAGGTGCGTTCATGGCGGCTCAGCTGAAACGGATGTACTCGAAGTCGGGCGCCTGCTTGTTGATGCCGATCGGGGGCGGCGCGATCCAGTTGGCATATTTGCCCGGCTCGACCACCCGACCCATCAGCGAGGACACGAAGGCGCGATCTTCTGCGCTCGGCAGCCACTGCGAGGCCTGCTGCGCCCATTCGCCTTCGCTCACCACGCGCCCGTCGGGCGAGACCTTTACGCCGGCCAGGGTGCCGATCTTGCGGTTGAAGGCCTTGTGGGGTGCGACCAGCCGGGTCGGGATGCCGGCCTTCTCGATGACCTTGTTCCAGCGATTGACGCCGGCGATCGAATCACGGATGTAGTCGTCGCGCAGAACTTCATTGAGCGCATTGAGCATCGGGACTTCGCGCTCGACCAGCTTGCCGTCGCGCACACCCAGCACGGTGTAACTGCGCCCATGCAGGCGATGGTCGTCGTCGCGCTTGGTCTCCTCATACCGGCCTTTGAGACCCGAGTTGTAGAAGATCGCGGCATTGCTCGACTCATCGGCACCGAAGAGATCGATGGTCACGCTGAAATGAAAGTTGAGATAGCGCTGCAGAGTCGGCAGATCGACCACGCCGGCGGCGCGGATCTTTGCCGGATCGTCGGTCTTGAGCTGGTTCATGACTTCGCAGGTGCGGGCGATAACTCGCGAGATGCCCGACTCGCCAACGAACATGTGATGCGCTTCTTCGGTCAGCATGAATTTCGTGGTGCGAGCCAGCGGATCGAAGCCGCTTTCGGCCAGCGCGCACAACTGGAACTTGCCGTCGCGGTCGGTGAAATAAGTGAACATGAAAAAGGCGAGCCAGTCGGGCGTCTTCTCGTTGAAGGCACCCAGAATGCGCGGATTGTCTTCATCGCCCGAGCGACGCTCGAGCAGGGCCTCTGCCTCTTCGCGGCCATCGCGTCCGAAGTGCTTGTGCAGCAGATAGACCATCGCCCACAGGTGGCGGCCTTCCTCGACGTTGATCTGGAAGAGATTGCGCAGGTCGTACTGGCTGGGCGCGGTCAGACCGAGATGACGCTGCTGCTCGACCGAAGCCGGCTCGGTGTCGCCTTGCGTCACGATGATGCGGCGCAGATTGGCGCGGTGCTCACCGGGCACATCCTGCCAGGCGGCCTCGCCCTTGTGCTCGCCGAAGTTGACCGTGCGGCCTTCCTCGCGCTGGTTCATGAAGATGCCCCAGCGATAGTCGGGCATCTTCACATGACCGAAGTTGGCCCAGCCCTGCGGATCGACACTCACTGCGGTACGCAGATAGACGTCGTAATCGTTCGAGCCCTCGGGGCCCATGTCCTTCCACCAGTTGATGTAGTTGGGCTGCCAGTGTTCGAGCGCCCGCTGGAGCGTCTTGTCTTCCGAAAGGTTGACGTTGTTGGGGATCTTGTCGGTGTAGTTGATGGCGGCCATCTCGAGGCTCCAGGTTGAATCGTTGATCAGGCTTGAATTCTTCGGTCGGATCGATCGGGAACACCGATCGCATCAGACCCGGTTGCGGTCGAAGTGCGGCTTTTCGCCCTTGCCATAGAGCTTGAGCGCACCCTTGTCGCCGACCGCATTGGGCCGGTTGAAGATCCAGTTCTGCCAGGCGGTCAGGCGTCCGAAGATGCGGGTGGCCATGGTCTCGGTGCCATTGAAGCGCAGATTGGCCTCCAGGCCGGTGAGCGCATCGGCCGACATCGCCGCCCGCTCCTCGATCGCGATGCGCACTTCATCGGCCCAGTCGATATCGTCGGGGGCGAAAGTGACCAGACCGGCTGCCATCGCGGCATCGGCATCCAGCGACGAACCGATCAGGGCACGGACCGCATCGAGTGCAGGCGACTCTTCATAGAAGCGGCGGGCCAGACGCGACTGGTCGGTCGCCATCGGATAGAAGGAGACGTTGACCTCACCCACGGCGATCGTGGGCGCGCGCGCCACATCGTCGGGCAAGGCCAGCATGTAGATGCGATCGCAGGCCAGCGCGAGCTCAAGCAGACTGCCCGCAAAGCAGGAGCCCGGCTCGACGAGCGCGAAGAGCGAGCGCGAGGACACATCGAGTCGCGAGAAGGTGCGCCGCATCAGACCGATGGTCTCGCGCACCAGCCAGTGATTCTGATGCGCGATGAGCGTGGCATCGACCGCCTGCACCGCTGCCGCATCGCCTTCGGTCTTGAGCAGCCAGGTGCCGATCTCGGCTTCGTTGGTGCGCATCTGCAGGATCGCGTCGTCGAGTTCGCGCGCCATGGCCAGCGGCCACCAGCCTGCCCCCGCCGCAACGATCGCCTCCGGCGTATCGGGCTGCGCCGAAGCGGGAGCCGTGACCGTGAAGGTCGCGGTCCGGCGGATGCGATCGATCTCGACCCGCACATGGCGGTAGCGCAGACCGTCGTCGCCATAAGCGACCTCGAGCGGCGTGAGCGCGACGCCCTGCGCCTGGGTCGGGCGATCGCTGGTGGCGGCCATCTCGAGGGCGCGTTCGCTCACCGACCGCGCAAAGACTGCCGGCTTGGCCAGCGCATCAACCAGACGCCAGTCGACCGCCTTCTGGCCGCGCACGCCCTCAGTGGTGGTGCAAAAAACGTCGGCCAGATCGTGGCGAACATGGCGCTTGTCGGTCAGTCGGGTGAGGCCGCCGGTTCCGGGCAGCACGCCCAGCAGGGGCACCTCGGGCAGCGAGACCGACGAAGACCGGTCGTCGACCAGCAGGATCTGATCGCAGGCCAGCGCCAGCTCATAGCCGCCGCCGGCGCAGGCGCCATTGACCGCCGCCAGAAAGCGCAAGCCCGAGTGACGGCTGCTGTCTTCGATGCCGTTGCGGGTCTCGTTGGTGAACTTGCAGAAGTTGACCTTCCAGGCATGGCCCGAGACGCCAAGCATGAAGATGTTGGCGCCCGAACAGAAGATGCGCTCCTTCAAACTGGTAATCACCACCGTGCGGACCGTCGGATGCTCGAAGCGGATCCGGTTGAGCGCGTCATGCAGTTCGATGTCGACACCGAGGTCGTAGCTGTTGAGCTTGAGCTGGTAGCCGGGCCGCAGGCCGGCGGTCTCATCAACATCCATGGCCAGCGTGGCCACCGGACCGTCAACGCTCAATGACCAGTGGCAATAACGGGAAGGCTCGGTCCGGTAATCGACGCGGACAAGCTCGGGAGCAAGCGGAGCATTCACAAAAGGTCTCCTGTAGGGTAGTCGTTGACTGGCCGGATGCAAGATTTTTCACCTGCACCGTCGCCGTTGATATGCATCATACTGCCCATTCAGATCATGTCAAGCACCTGAACGCACTTTATTGCATATCACGCATCATCATCCGGACCGATGGCATCCCGCAAGCCCTCGCGCAACAACCGGAAGGCCTCCTCCAGCGTGCGACCGCTGGTATCGATCTGCAGATCTGCTCGGGCGTACAGCGCCGCCCGCCCCTCCAGGATGCGCCGCAGATCCTCCATGGCCTCGCGGTTTCCGGCCATCGGACGCAGATCACCCTGCGCCATCACCCGCTGCATATGCTCCTGCGGCGACGCCTTGATCCAGATGGTGAAGCAGTGCGACAGCAGCAGATTGAAGCTCGCCGGATCCGAGACGATGCCCCCCGGCGCGGCAATGACCAGCCTGGGATGGTCCTGAAGCGTCGCTTCGAGTGCACGGCGCTCATAGCGTCGATAGGCGGCCACGCCGAGCAGGTTGTGGATCTCGTCGAGATCGGCCCCGGCCATGCGTTCGACTTCGCGATTCAGCTCCATGAACGGCACCCCGAGCTGATCGGCCAGCATCTGCCCAAGCGTCGACTTGCCGGCACCCCGCAGTCCGATCAGGGCGATCCGGGCGCTGCGCGCAGCCGGGTGACCGGCGACGCCGAACAGTTCGCCGAGGGCCAGCCGCGCTCGCCGCAGGTCGTCCTCGCTGCGCCCCCGCAGCAGCTCCCGAACCAGCAGCCCTTCTGCTGTGGCGGTGGTCTCGTCGCCGATGAGTTCAGCCAGCGGCGCACCGAGCGCATTGGCCACCTGACGCAGCACCAGGATCGAGGCATTGCCCACCCCGAGTTCGAGGTTGGCCAGATGACGCTCGGAGACCTCCGAAGCGCCCGACAGCGCCCGGCGGGTCATCCCGCGGCGTGCACGCAGCGACCTGGCCCGCTCGCCGAGCGCCACCAGAAAGGGATCCCGTCCGGACGAGTCCGGTTCGGTATCGGCATCGGATGCAGAGACTTTATGCATTATAGTGCTTGACAGGTCGACAGCAGACCTGTAATTTTGGTTCATGAACTAGATTGCCGCAACCCCGGTTGCGAGGAGACACCCCATGAGCTTCCAGAGCGCAGGCCCTTTGCCGGCCGCCCCATCCGAGCGGTTCAACTTTGCCGGGCATCTCGGCTCGCTCAACCGCGACCGGTCGGCTCGGCTGGCCTATATCGACGATGCCGGACTGCTCACCTACGGTGAACTCGCCGAACAGGTCGCGCGCTTTGCCGGCGGTCTTGCCGGGCTCGGGCTGCGCGCCGAGGACCGGGCGCTGCTGCTGATGCACGACTGCATCGACTGGCCGGTCGCCTTCCTCGGTTGCCTGCAGGCGGGCGTCGTACCGGTCGCGGTCAATACCCTGCTGACCGCCGATGACTACGACTTCATGCTGTCGCACTGCCGGGCCCGGGCGGCAATCGTCTCGGCCGGGCTGGTTCCGGTGCTGAGCCAGGCGCTCGGTGCGCCCGGGCAGACGGTCGAGCACCTGCTGATCTCGACGCGCGGTGCCGCCATGCCCGCAACGCTTCCGCTGGCAGCGTCGGACCTGACGCAGTGGCTGCCGCGGCAGCCAGCCGCAGGCGTCGCCGACACCCGAGCCGATGACATCGCTTTCTGGCTCTACTCATCCGGCTCGACCGGCCGACCCAAGGGCGCAGTCCATACCCATGCCAATCTCTACTGGACCGCCGCGCTTTATGCGCAACCGGTGCTCGGGCTGAGCGAGAACGATGTCTGCTTTTCGGCAGCCAAACTGTTTTTCGCTTACGGCCTGGGCAACGCGTTGAGCTTTCCGCTGTCGGTCGGTGCTACGACGGTCCTGATGGCCGAGCGGCCCACACCAGCGGCGGTCTTCGCCCGCTGGCAAAACCATCAGCCCACAGTCTTTTTCGGCGCCCCGACCGGCTATGCCGGCATGCTCGCCTCGCCCGACTTGCCGGCGCGCAAATCGGTCGCGCTGCGGCTGTGTTCGTCGGCCGGCGAAGCCTTGCCGCGCGAGATCGGCGAGCGATTCACCGCGCAATTCGGCTGCGAGATCATCGACGGCATCGGCTCGACCGAGATGCTCCATATTTTTTTGTCGAACCGCCCGGGCGATGTGCGCTATGGCAGCACCGGCAAGCCGGTGCCCGGCTACCAGGTCGAGTTGCGCGATGACGCCGGACAAACAATCGAGGCCTCTGAGACCATCGGCGATCTCTTCATCGACGGGCCCTCGGCCGCACTGATGTACTGGGCCGATCGCCGGCGTTCGCTCTCCACCTTTTTAGGCAACTGGACCCGCAGCGGCGACAAGTACTTTCGCGATGCCGATGGCTATTACGTCTATGCCGGACGCGGCGACGACATGCTCAAGGTCAGCGGCCAGTATGTCTCGCCCTTCGAGGTCGAATCGACACTGATGCAGCACGCGGCGGTGCTCGAGGCGGCGGTGATCGGGGTCAACGACGAAAACGGCCTGACCCGCGCCAGGGCCTTCGTGGTGCTGAAGGACGCCACGCAGGCGGGCGACGCGCTGGCCACCGAACTGCAGGGTTTCGTGAAGTCGCGCCTCGCACCCCACAAATATCCTAGACAGATCGACTTCCTGGCCGAGCTGCCCAAGACCGCCACCGGCAAGATCCAGCGCTTTCGATTGCGCGAGGCGCAGCAGCAGTCGGGTTCGCCCGGCGGTCAATCGCTCAAGACGTGAGCGCGCAGCGCCGCACGGTCGCGATCACCGGTCTCGAGATCGTCGGTCTCGAAATCGAGTACGACTGGATCCAATCCGACGTACATGCCGACGCCAGCCCGCCAGCCGGCGCCCCGCTGATGGTCTTTCTTCACGAAGGCCTCGGCTCGACCGCGATGTGGAAGGACTTTCCTGCGCGGCTGTGCCAGGCCCTGGGATTTCGAGGACTGGTCTACTCGCGCCCGGGTTATGGCCGCTCCACGCCACGCGCTACCAACGAGCGCTGGACGACCGACTTCATGCATCGGCAGGCGATCGAGGTGCTGCCGGCGCTGCTCGAGGCGCTCGGTGTCGAGCCAAACCAGCAGCGACTGTGGCTCTTCGGACACAGCGACGGCGCATCGATTGCACTGATTTACGCGGCCCATTTCCCGGACCAGCTCGCCGGCGCAGTCGTGGTCGCCCCCCACAGCTTCGTCGAAGACATCGCGATTGCCAGCATCGAGCGCGCCTGCGATGCCTATGTCAATCAGGGCCTGCGCGCGAGACTTGCCCGCTGGCACGACGATGTCGACTCGGCTTTTTATGGCTGGAGCCAGGCCTGGCTCGACCCGGCCTTTCGCGATTGGACCCTGATGCCCGAACTCGAATCGATCGCATGCCCCTTGCTCGCGATTCAGGGAATTGACGATGAATATGGCACGATGGCCCAGATCGCGACCATCGAGTGCACTGTCCCCGGTACAACCGTGGTGGCACTTGACGATTGCGGCCACTCACCCCACCGCGACCAGGCCGATGCCGTCATCGGCGCCGTCGGCCGATGGATAGTCACCACTTTCAACACGCCTGCGCCCTCACCGCAATGACTGGAGACACGATGAGCCACACCACCACACCGCCCGCCACCCCTGTCAGCCGCCGCCGCTTCCTGTCGCTGTCGGGCGGCGTCGCCGCAGGCACCGCCCTGTCGGCCCCCTTCGTCCAGGCGCAGCCGGCCAAGATCAAAGTCGGCATGATGCTGCCGGCCACCGGCACCTTCGCCTCGCTTGGCACCGCGATCACCAACGGTTTTCGCATGGCGGTGGCCGAGCGCGGCGGCAAGCTCGGCTCACGCGAAATCGAATACTTCGCGGTCGACGATGAGTCCAATCCGGCCAAGGCCCCCGAGAACACCAACCGCCTGGTGCAGCGCGACAAGGTCGATGTGCTGGTCGGCACCGTCCACTCGGGCGTGGCGCTGGGCATGGCCAAGATCGCCAAGGAGACCGGCACCCTGCTGCTGATTCCGAATGCCGGTGCCGATGACATCACCGGCCCGATGTGCTCATCCAATATTTTCCGGACCTCGTTTTCCAACTGGCAGCCGATCCATCCGCTGGGCAAGGTGATGGCCGAGCGCGGTCACAAGACCGTGGTCTGGATTTCCTGGAAATACGCCGCCGGCGACGAAAGCGCGCGATCGTTCAAGGAAGGCTTCGAGAAGACCGGCGGCAAGGTGGTCAAGGAGCTCGGCCTGCCCTTTCCGAATGTCGAGTTTCAGCCGCTACTGGCTGAGATTGCCGCGATGAAACCCGATGCGGTCGCCTGCTTTTTTGCCGGCGCCGGCGCAGCCAAATTCATCTCCGACTATGCCGCGGCAGGCCTGAAAGACAAGATCCCGCTCTATGGCTCGGGCTTTCTCACTGACGGCGTGCTGCAGGCGGTGCAGGCCCAGGCACAGGGGCTGATGACCACGCTGCACTATGCCGATTCGCTGCCTAGCAAGCGCGATCAGGAGTTCCGTCTGGCCTACGCCAAGCAGTTCAAGATGCAGCCCGACGTGTATGCGGTCCAAGGCTATGACACCGGTCTGTTGCTCGCCCAGGCAATGGAGTCGGTCAAGGGCGACTTCGGCAACAAGGCCGCGCTGATCAAGGCGATGGAAGGCGTGAAGATCGACAGCCCGCGCGGCGCCTGGACCATGTCGAAGGAACACAATCCGACCCAGGACATCTATCTGCGCAAGGTCGAAGGCGAGCAGAACAAGTTTGTCTCGGTGGCCTGGAAGGCGCTGGCTGACCCGGGTCGCGGCTGTCGGATGGGCTAAGGCCTCAACCCGCCAAGGCGTCCGCTCACGATGGATCACATTGCCCCGATTCTCATCCAGGTGCTCAACGGGCTGCAGTACGGCCTGCTGCTCTTCCTGGTGGCGTCGGGGCTGACGCTGATCTTCGGAATCATGGGCGTGATCAATCTCGCCCATGGCAGCTTCTACATGGTCGGGGCTTATTTCGCCTGGTCGCTGGCGTCTTACTTCGGCAATCTGCTGACCGCGATTCTGGTGGGCATCGTGCTGTCGGTGCTGCTCGGTCTCGCACTCGAGCGGCTGCTGATCCGGCATTTCTATGGCCGCGACCATCTCTACCAGGTGCTGCTCACCTATGGCCTGATCCTGATCTTCGAGCAGCTGCGCTCGCTGATCTGGGGCGATGAAGTGCAAGGGGTCAAAGTGCCCGAGCTCTTCAATCACTCGATTGCGCTGACCGACACGCTCTCGTATCCGGTCTATCGACTGGTCATCTCGGCGGCCTGTGTGGCGATTGCGCTGGGTCTGCACTGGCTGATCCGGCACACGCGTCTGGGCATGATGATCCGCGCCGGCGCCCACAATCGCGAGATGACCGAGGCGATGGGCATCAATGTGCGCATGCTCTTTGCGGTCGTATTTTCACTGGGCGTGGCGCTGGCAGCGCTCGCCGGCATGCTCGCCGCCCCGGTGTCGTCGGTCTATCCGAACATGGGCAGTCAGGTACTGATCATCTGCTTCGTGGTGGTGGTGATCGGTGGCATCGGTTCGGTCAAGGGCGCGCTGGTGGGCGCCCTGCTGATCGGTCTGGCCGATACCTTCGGTCAGGTCTACCTGCCGCAGCTCGCCGGCATGGTGGTCTATCTGCTGATGGCGGCGGTGCTGGTCTTTCGCCCTGAAGGTCTGTTTCGAAAGACCTGATCGATGGACGCTCACTTGCCAGGCATGGCGCAAGCCAATCCGCGCGCGCTCACCATCGTCTTTCTGGTGGCGCTGGTCGGCCTGGTGCTGTTTCCGCTCACAGGCAGCGTCTTTTATCAGCAGTTGCTCACCAAGGTCATGATCCTGTCGATCTTTGCAATGAGCCTTGATCTGCTGATCGGCTACACCGGACTGGTGAGCCTGGGTCATGCGGCCTTCTTCGGTCTGGCCGGCTATGCGCTGGCGCTGATCCAGCCGAAATACGAGCCGATGTCGATCTTCATCACGCTGCCGGCGGCGCTCGCGATCTGCGCGGTGTTTGCGCTGATCACCGGTGCGCTGGTGCTGCGTACCCGCGGCATCTACTTCATCATGGTGACGCTCGCCTTTGCGCAGATGGTCTATTTCGTGTTTCACGACACCGCGCTTGGTGGCGGATCGGACGGCCTGTATCTGAACAACAAGCCGCTGGTAGGCTGGGGTGAAGTCAAGCTGCTCGACCTGGATAACCGCACGACGCTCTACTACCTCGTGCTGGTGCTGATGGTGGGCATCTATCTGCTTTTGCGCAGAATCCTCGTCTCGCGCTTTGGCCGGGCGCTGCAGGGCATCCGGGTCAATGAGCACCGCATGCGCGCCATCGGATTTCCGGTCATGCGCTATCAGCTCGGCGTCTATGTGCTGGCCGGCGTGCTGGCCGGGCTGGCGGGCTATCTGTCGGCGGCGCAATTCGGCTTCGTCAATCCCGAGATCATCTCGTGGCACCAGTCGGGCGCGGTGATGATGATGGTGATCCTGGGCGGCATGGGCACGCTGTCGGGATCGATCATCGGCGCCTTCGTCTTCGTGCTGCTCGAGGAGTTCTTCAAGGACGACACGATCTTCGGCGTGCTGGCGCGGCACTGGCAGCTGCTGATGGGCATCATCATCGTCGGGGTGGCCTGCTTTTTGCCCCGGGGGCTGGTCGGGCTGGCCGGTGGCCATCGGGGGTCAACCCCCTCGATCCCGGACAAGCACGATGACTCAGGACGGACACAAGGATGAGCCCGATCGCGATGCCTGAGGCCCATCGACATGCTTGAGGTCAGCGCGCTGAGCAAACAGTTCGGCGGACTGCGTGCCAACGCCGACGTGAGCCTGCAGGTCAGCGTCGGTCAGGTGCATGTGGTGATCGGCCCCAATGGCGCCGGCAAGAGCACACTGATCAACATGCTGTCCGGCGACCTCGCACCCAGCTCAGGCTCGATCCGGCTCGACGGCCAGGAGATCGCCGGCTGGTCTGCCGATCGCATCTCGCGAATGGGCGTGGGCCGCAGCTACCAGAAGACCAATATCTTTTCGAGCTTCACGGTGCTTGAAAACTGCCGGCTGGCGGCGCAGTCGCGCGCGCCGCAGGCCTGGCGGCTTTTCACGCCTGCCGATCGCGACGATGCCTCGCTGGCCTTGGCCTGTCGCGCCATCACGCAGGCCGAACTCGACGGCCGCGAAGACCGCATCGCCAGCACCCTGTCGCATGGCGAGCAGCGGCAACTCGAGATCGCCCTGTCGCTGGCCACCGCACCGCGTCTGCTGCTGCTCGACGAACCGCTGGCCGGCATGGGCGCCGAAGAATCGATGCGCATGGTGGCCCTGATCGCGAAACTGAAAGCCGATCACGCGATCCTGCTGGTCGAGCACGACCTGGATGCGGTGTTTGCGCTGGCCGATGTGCTCACCGTCATGGTCGAAGGCCGGGTACTGGCCAGTGGCAGCCCAACCGACATTAAGGCCAATGCGCAGGTGCAGGCGGCGTATCTCGGCGGCGCATCGGATGAGGCGGCCCATGGCTGATTGTCTGATCGACGCTCGCGGACTGAACACCTACTACGGTGCCAGCCATGTCCTTCGCGATGTTGATTTCCGCGTTGCACGCGGCGAAGCGGTCGGTCTGATGGGCCGCAACGGCATGGGCAAGACCACGCTGATCAAGTCGCTGCTCGGTCTGCTGCCGGTGCGCAGTGGCGAGATCCTGATCAACGGCAAGGCGATGCGCAATGCGCCGCCCTATCGCATCGCGCGGGCCGGCATCGGTTATGTGCCGGAAGGCCGCGGCATCTTCCCGACGCTCTCGGTGATCGAGAATCTGCAGATGGCGGCGCGTGCCGGCATAGGCGGTCGCCGCGACTGGACCCTTGAGCGCGTGCTCGAAACCTTCCCAAGACTGGCCGAGCGGCGCAACCATGGCGGCACGCAACTGTCGGGTGGCGAGCAGCAGATGCTCTCGATCGGTCGTGCGCTCATGACCAACCCCGACCTGCTCTTTCTCGACGAAGCCACCGAAGGTCTGGCCCCTCTGATCGTGGCCGAGATCTGGCGGATCATCGCCGCCGTGCGTGGCGACGGCATCGCGATCGTGGTGGTCGACAAGAACTTCCGATCGGTGCTGCAGGCCAGCGACCGGGTCACCGTGATGGTCAAGGGGCAGGTCGCGCTCGATGCGCCGTCTGCGACACTGGCCACCGATCCGTCGCAATTGCACCAGTTTCTCGGGGTCTGATTGAGTCTGTTCAGAGATTCGTCGGGCACGCCATCACGCCGCTCAGCGAGTGCTGCCCAAGGAAACACACCATGAAAATTCGCGCTGTCACGCCTGACGATATCGACGCGATCGTCGATCTCTGGACGCGCGTGTTCCCTGAATACGGCGACCCGCTCAAGCCGCAGCGCGATCCGCGCAGCAGCATCGAGCGCAAGCTTGCCTTTGGTGATGGGCTATTCTGGCTGGGGCTGCAGGACGATCACCTCGCAGGCACGGTGATGGCCGGCTATGACGGTCATCGTGGCTGGATCTACTCGCTGGGAGTGGACCCCGCATCTCGCCGAAGCGGTCTGGGCCAGGCCCTGGTGGCCCATGCCGAGGCTCAACTCAGCGCGCGCGGCTGCCCCAAGATCAACCTGCAAGTGCTTGACACCAATTCGGGCGCGCTGGCGTTCTGGCGGGCGGTTGGCTACGAAGCTGATGCGGTCCTCAGTCTGGGCAAGCGACTTTGAAATGGCTGAAATAGCCAATCACGACAAGGCCAGCCGCGCTGCGCGCAAGAAGGCCTTCGAAGCCGAGTTTGGCGACTGGATCGCCGCCCAGAACGCCCGCGTCGACACACACGGCATTCCTGGTGCCGACCTGCTCGATGCGCTGGCCACGCGGCTGACCCTTCCCTTGGCTGAACTCGACCTTGCAATCAAGGTGCCCACTGCGCTTTGTCCGGTCATCACGGTCAATGGCAAGCGCCTGGACGCGCTGGCCCACTATGCTGCCCCCCTTCCAGCAAAAACCTTGCGCCGACCGGTGGGCAATGTCGCCTCGCAGGCCAGCGCGCTGGTGGCAGCAATGAATGCGGTGTTGTCGGGCATTTAGTACGTGCCGCAAGTGGCTCATCGCTGATGATGGTATTGTGATCATATTGACCATAATGGTCATAGGAGTTGGTCATGATCACCGAAACCAGTGCGGTCGCTTTCCGTCAAAACCTTGGCGAGATGCTGAATATCGTCCAGTACCGCAATGACAGCGTCCTGATCAAAAAGGATGGCAAGCCGGTCGCGGCGCTCATCGATGCACGTCTGTTCGAACGCATCCGGCGAATGCAGGAGCGCTTCGATGCGCTGTGCGATCGCCTTGAGCAAACCTACACTGGCGTGCCCGAAGAGGAGGCGCTTGCCGAGATCGCACGCGCAAGCAAGCTCGCCCGCACCGAAACCGCCGACGCCTGGCGTGCTGACGGCCGGTTGCCGGGCTCGCCGGCCCGGCGCACTGAGAACACGACTAAGGTCGCGACCAAGGACGAAACAAAGAACGAAACTGAGCCGGCGGCTAAAGCCGCGAAGAAGGCCGCCTCGCGTAAAAAGCCTGCTGCAAAGCCCAGAACCTCACGCTGATCACCGTCATGCGGCTGGTGCTCGACACGAATGTGCTGATTTCCGGACTGCTCTACCCGGGCGGCCCGCCTTCGCGCCTGGTCAAGGCGTGGCGAGCCGGCGCCTTCGATCTGGTGATCTCCGATTTCGTGATCGACGAACTGACACGAATCTGGGCGCACCTCGCCTCGAGACTGAAAGCCTCCCCCAATGATCTGGCCGACTTCATCGACACGATTGGCGTGCGGGCCGAGTTGCTGCGCATCGATGCGGCCATGCTTGCGCAGGCCAGCGCGGCCGGGCTTCGTGACCCGGACGACCTGCCCGTCCTCGCGCTGCTCATCGGCTCTGGCGCCGACTATCTGGTCACCGGGGACAAGGACTTGCTGGCTCTGGCCGGCGCCTATCCCATCTTGGCGCCCGCAGACTTCGTCGATCGATTCGTACCGTGATGTGACCTGACCTGACAGAGGCCTCTGGTACATATAAAACAATTATTGTTTGTTTAAAAACAATTTGCCATACTCTAATTCCTGAACAACATCCGACAAAAAGCCCGGCATGACCGTCGCCGCTGAGCGTGAAGTAACCTCGTCACACGACCGTGGCGCTCTGGCCAGGATGGTCATGGCTTTGTTCGACCACTGGAAGCTGAGCACCGAGGATCAGGCATCACTGCTGGGCATTGCCACCAGCAATCGGGCCGCCTTGTCGAACTATCGCAATGGCAAACCGATTGGCACCAGCCGTGACCAGTACGAGCGCGTCGGCCACCTGTTGGGCATCCACAAGAACCTGCGTCTGCTGTTCCCTCAGAACCGGGACTTGGCCTATCGCTGGATGACCACCCGTAACAAGGCTTTCGACAACCTGACCCCGGTCGAGGTGGTCAGGCAATGGGGCTTTGCCGGCCTGTTGATGGTGCGCGGCTACCTGGACCGGGCCCGGGGCGTTTGAGCCGGTGCAAACATGACTTCGCTGTTTGCCCAGCTCTCGCTGGCCGACGTCCAGCAGGATGTCGCCCGCAACATCGTGTCTTTGCGCAAGTCGCAGGATCTCTTCGACGACCTGACAGCCGACCCGGCCGAGTGGCGGCTGGCCCAGACCGTGGAAGACGAGATCAAGCCGCCGCATTACCGATCACGCACGCCGATCATCGATCGACCCTTTGAAGACGCCGAATGGTTCAACGCTATCATCTGGCCGTTCGAGCATTGGCAGGCCAGCCGGTTTTCCGATGGCAGCCATGGTGTCTGGTATGGCTCGGAGTCGGTCGAGACCACCGTCCATGAGTCGGCCCACCACTGGTATCGGGGCTTGCTCAGCGATGCCGGATTCGAGCGGATGGCGGTCATCGCCGAGCGCAAGGTTTACTCGGTTGCTTGCGCTGCGGCGCTGCTCGATTTGCGCAAAGCGGCCGACGATCACCCGGATCTCCTGCACCCGTCCGACTATGCGTTTTGTCAGTCGGTGGGGGTGCGGGTTCACCGTGAGGGCCACCCCGGTCTTCTGACTCGGTCCGTTCGCAGGCCTGGTGGTGACAACTTGGTGATCTTCAATCCGGCCGTGCTGTCCAATCCCAGGCACAACTGTCAGCTGACCTACCGGTTGGAGGGCGAACAGATCGTGGTGGAGAAGCGGCTCGGGGTGGCGTGGATGACGCTGGACATCGCGAATTTTTAACAGGAAGACCAAATTGCCTCAGACGCCCTGCGACGCCGCCGCCGCCCGCGTCAGCCGATCTCGCACCGCCTCCCAATCCGGACTTGCCGGCGGCCGCACGACAATGATCCGATCAACATTGGCCGCATCGAATCGCCGCAAGGCATCGTAGAGATCGGCCTCCCAGGCATCAGCCTGCGCTGGCGCTGCGATCCATTGGACCAGCGAGATGCCAGGCCCGGCGGCAAGCGAGTCAGACGACCACAGACCAACTCGCAGCCCGGCCTGCGAACAGTCGGCAAGGCGCGCTGCAAGCGCTGCCGCATCGATTAACTCGACCGGTGCACGCGGACTGTAGTGCGCCGCCAGCGTGCCCGAAGCCCGCGGCGCCTGGGCATCGCGATCGGCCAGCGGCGCGCCCAGCACCTGTTCGATCGCTTCGCGCCGGATGCGCCCGGGTCGCAGCAATCGCGCGGTCTCGCGGGTCAGGTCGACGATGGTCGACTCCACGCCCACCTCGCAGGGCCCGCCATCGAGAATCAGCGGCGCGTGCACGCCGAGGTCATCGAGCACATGGCGCGCCTGGGTCGGGCTGACCTTGCCAAAACGATTGGCCGAGGGCGCGGCAACACCGCTGCCGCCAAGCTGCGTGAAACACTCGAGCAGCGCACGGGCCACCGGATGCGAGGGGCAACGCAGACCGATGCTGGCTTCGCCGCCACAGGCCCAGGCCGGCGCCTGCGGCAGACGCGGCAGGATCAGGGTCAGAGGACCTGGCCAGAAGTGCTGCGCAAGCGTCAGCGCCCGCTCATCAAAGTGTGCCCATTTCAGGGCCTGCGCCACATCGATCACATGCACGATCAGCGGATGATCGGCCGGCCTGCCCTTGAGCGCATAGATGCCGGCCACCGCGTCGCGTTGCGAGGCATCGGCACCCAGCCCATAAACCGTCTCAGTCGGCAGGGCCACCAGACCGCCTGCAATCAGGAGGCGTGCAGCGCGCTCGATGGCGTCGGGCGTCGGTGCTTCGATCGGCGAGGCCGTGCTCATCGCCCGCAGCCTGAGCCGATCATCGGATGCCCAGCAGGGCTTCGATCTCGGCCGCAGTGCGGGCACACGAATCGAGCGTCTCGCCGAGCACCGTGACATGACCCATCTTGCGGCCAGGGCGCGCCTGCGACTTGCCGTAGAGGTGCAGCTTCACGCGAGGATGGGCCAGCACTGCCGGCCAGTCGGGCTCGCGCTGCAGACTGTCCGACTTCTCGTTGAACCAGCAATCACCCAGCAGATTGACCATCACCGCCGGGCTGTGCATCTCGACCGACCCCAGGGGCAAGCCGGTAAGTACTCGCACCTGCTGCTCGAACTGGCTGGTGATGCAGGCATCGATGCTGTAGTGGCCCGAATTGTGCGGCCGCGGCGCCATCTCATTGACCACCAGCCGGCCGTCATCAAGCAGAAAAAACTCGACGCAGAGCACGCCGACATAGTTCAGGCGCGCGGCAATCTCGAGCGTGGCATCGGCTGCCTGCTTCGCAATCGCGGCATCGACCCTTGCCGGCACGCAGGACAGTGCGAGGATGCCGTTGCGATGCTGGTTTTCGGCGACCGGATACGCCACCGCCCGCCCATCGAAACCGCGTGCGACCACCACTGACAATTCGAGATTGAGCGCCAGGCGCTTCTCGAGCACACAAGGCACGCCATCGAATCCGCCCGCGCCATCAAAGGCAGCCAGCGCCTCGCTGCGATTGGCCACCCGCGCCTGACCCTTGCCGTCGTAGCCCAGCCGCGCGACTTTCAGGATTGCCGGGAAAAGCGCCTCATCAGCCTTGAGCAGATCATCGCGTGACGCCACCTCACAGTAGGGCGCGACCTCGATCCCACAGCCTCGAATGAAGCGCTTCTCAGTGATGCGGTCCTGCGCGATCGCGACCGCCGCCGCAGCCGGACTCACCGCGATATCGCGCGCCAGACGCTCGAGCGCTGCAGCCGGCACATTCTCGAATTCGGTGGTGGCCGCGCCGCACAGGCTGGCGAGTTGATCGAGTGCGGCGGCATCGAGATAGTCGGCCTGAATATGCCGGTCGGCGACCGAGCCCGCCGGGCTGTCGGCGCCCGGATCGAGCACGCAGACCCGATAGCCGAGGCTTTGCGCGGCCATGCAGAACATGCGCCCGAGCTGGCCGCCACCGAGCAAGCCGAGCCAAGCGCCGGGCGGCAGGGCACTGTCAGCCTGCTGAGCCTTCAGGGTCGTCCGGGCATTGCGGACAGGGGATGGCGAGACGGCCGGCGTGGGCGTCGTCAGGTCGCAGGACGATGGCTCAGGCGCATTGCTCATCGGATCAACCCGCCGGCGGCAGAGCCATCGCCCGTGCCGCATCCGATTGCCGCTGACGGAAGTCCTGCAGCCTGTCGGCAAGCACCGGGTCGTGACCGGCCAGCATCGCCACCACATGCAGCGCGGCATTGGCCGCACCGGCCTCACCGATCGCGAAGGTGGCCACCGGAATGCCGCGCGGCATCTGGACGATCGACAGCAGCGAATCCTCGCCACGCAGGTATTTGGACGGCACCGGCACGCCATAGACCGGCACGATGGTCTTGGCGGCGATCATGCCCGGCAGATGCGCCGCACCGCCCGCGCCGGCAATGATCGCGCGCAGGCCACGGGTGCGCGCTGTCTGCGCATAGTCGAACATCTCGTCGGGCATGCGATGCGCCGACACCACCTTGAACTCATGCGGCACATCGAAGGACGCCAGCATCTCGACCGCATGCCGCATGACCTCCCAATCGCTGCTGCTGCCCATCACCACACCGACAACCGGCGCGACTTCGCTCATTGCATGCTCCCGAAAAATGGCTCGACCTTCATGACGCGACCTGGACTCAGGCGAGGGTCTGCCCGGTCAGCCGCTGCAAGGCCTCACGATATTTGGCCGCGGTGCGCTCGACGACTTCGGGCGGCAAGGCGGGCGGCGGCGAGGTCTTGCCCCAGTCGGTCAAAGACTCGAGATAGTCGCGCACATATTGCTTGTCGAAACTCGGCGGCGAGATGCCGACCTGATACGAGTCGGCTGGCCAGAAGCGCGACGAGTCGGCGGTCAGCACTTCATCCATCAGATAGAGCGTGCCGGCTTCATCGAGCCCGAACTCGAACTTGGTGTCGGCGATCAGGATGCCGCGGGTCGCGGCATAGGCGGCAGCGCGCGCATAGAGCGTGAGCGATACCTCGCGAATGCGCATGGCGAGCGGTTCGCCGATGGCCGTGACCATCGCCTCGAAAGAAATATTTTCATCATGCTCGCCATGCTCGGCCTTTCGCGCCGGCGTGAAGATCGGCTCGGGCAGCTTTTGCGCAAGCTGCAGCCCCCCCGGCAGGGCGATGCCGCAGACCGAGCCGCTGGCCTGATAGTCCTTCCAGCCCGACCCGATCAGATAACCGCGCACCACCGCCTCGACCATGATCGGCGCAAGGCGCCTGACCACCATCGATCGGCCGGCGACCTGATTGACCTCGTCGGGTGCAACCACGGTCTCGGGGGCAATGCCGGTCAGATGGTTGGGCACCACATCGGCCAGCCTGTCGAACCAGAAGAGCGCCATCTGGTTGAGCACCCGCCCTTTGTCGGGAATCGCCTCGTTCATGACCACATCAAAGGCCGACAGGCGATCGCTGGTGACGATCAGCAGCTTGTCGGCACCCACCGCGAAGTTGTCGCGGACCTTGCCGCGCCCGAGCAGCGGCAGCGAATGCAATTCGCTCTGGAAAAGGGCTGTCGACATAGGCAATGACCTGACCGAAAGTGAAGGATGCAACGCAGTATTGTGCCCGAGGCCCGCCGCAACCCCTGCGGCGGGTAATCACGGATCAGCACAAATGCACCGGCGTTCAGCTCAGGCGCGAGACCGCGCCCTCAGCGCCAGGGCGCGAGCCAGTCGAGTCCGGCCGAGGTCGGGCCGCGTGGCCGGTATTCGCAACCGATCCAGCCGTCATAGCCGAGCTCATCGAGGAGCGCAAAGAGAAAGGGATAGTTCACTTCGCCCAGATCGGGCTCGTGCCGATGCGGCACACCGGCGATCTGCATATGGCCGACGCCGGGCAGGCACTGGCGGATGCGGCTAGCCAGATCACCCTCGACGATCTGGCAGTGATAGAGATCCATCTGGACCTTGAGGTTGGCGGCGCCCACCTCGGCCACGATCGCATGCGCATCGGCCTGCGTGTTCAGAAAATAGCCCGGAATGTCGCGGGTGTTGATCGGCTCGATCAGCAGGGTGATGCCGGCATCCGCGCATCGTCGGGCGGCCTCGCGCAGATTGGCGATATAGGTGTCGTGCCAACGATGGCGGGCGGAAGAATCGATGGCGTCAGCCGATACCGCACCCGAGCCACCATCGGTGGCAGGCATCACGCCCGCCATCGCGTGCAGACGCCGGGTGCCCAGAACGCGGGCATAGGCGATGGCGCGATCGACGCCGGCCAGAAAATCGGCACTGCGACCCGGCACGGCAGCCAGCCCGCGCTCACCGGCCTGCATGTCGCCCGGGACGGTATTGAAGAGGACCTGCTCCAGACCGTTGGCGGCCAGCGCATCGGCAATCGCCTGCGGCTCGAACTCATACGGGAACAGGAACTCTACCGCCGCGAACCCATCCTCGGCAGCGGCTTTGAAGCGCTCGAGGAAGGGATGCTCGGTGTACATCATCGACAGGTTGGCAGCGAAGCTCGGCATCAGCGTTCCGGCAAACCCGCTTTGAACTGTGCAGCGAGGAGGCTCAGACCACGGTCTGGGCGAGCTCGCCCTTGCGATAGCGTTCGATCATGACCGACAGGGTGGTCGGCTTGATCTTGCTGGCCTGGCCGGCGCAACCGAACTCGCGATAGCGCTGGGCGCAGATCAGCTTTGCCGCTTCGCGGGCCGGCTTGAGAAAATCGCGCGGATCGAATTTGTCGGGGTTTTCAGCCAGGTATTTGCGCGTCGCAGCCGTCATGGCCAGACGGATATCGGTATCGATATTGATCTTGCGCACGCCGAACTTGATCGCCTCCTGGATCTCCTCGACCGGCACGCCATAGGTCTCTTTCATAGCGCCGCCGTACTGGCGGATGATCGCCAGAAGGTCCTGCGGCACCGACGATGAGCCATGCATCACCAGATGGGTGTTGGGCAGCCGCGCGTTGATTTCCTTGATCCGCGAGATCGCCAGGATGTCGCCGGTGGGCTTGCGCGAAAACTTGTAGGCGCCATGGCTGGTGCCAATCGCAATCGCCAGGGCATCGACCTGCGTGCGGCGCACGAAATCGGCGGCCTGCTCCGGGTCGGTGAGCAACTGCTCGCGGGTCATGGTGGAGTCGGTGCCGTGGCCGTCTTCCTTGTCGCCCTTCATGGTTTCGAGCGAGCCCAGGCAGCCGAGTTCGCCCTCGACCGTCACACCAACCGCATGCGCCATGTCGACCACCTTGCGGGTGACATCGACGTTGTAGTCGTAGCTGGCGATGGTCTTGCCGTCTTCTTCAAGCGAGCCGTCCATCATGACCGACGAGAATCCGAGGTCGATTGCGCCCTGGCAGACCAACGGCGACTGGCCATGGTCCTGATGCATCACGACCGGCACCTTGGGATAGGACTCGACCGCGGCAGCGATCAGATGGCGCAGGAAATGCTCTCCGGCATATTTGCGGGCACCGGCCGAGGCCTGCATGATCACCGGCGCATCGACCTCGGCGGCGGCCGACATGATGGCCTGGACCTGCTCGAGATTGTTGACGTTGAAGGCCGGGATGCCATAGGCATTTTCGGCGGCATGATCGAGAAGCTGGCGCATCGAGACGAGAGGCATGGTCGACTCCTGAATGAAATTGGAGCCGATTATGCCTCGGCGCGGATCAGAACAGGCCGACAAACCTCACGCGCGCCACAAGCGGCGCACGCCGACTGGCGTCAGCCGTGATCGCCGACCCGCACGATTTTCAGGGTATTGGTGCCGCCCGATTTGCCGATCGGCTCACCGATGGTCAGCAGCATCAGGTCACCACGGGCCACCACGCCAAGGTCGACCAGCTTGTGCTCGGCCTCGAGCAGCAGGTTTTCGCGGTCGGAGGCTTTGAAGGTCATCAGCACCGGATGGACTTCGCGATAAAGCGACATCCTCCGGCGGCTGCCTTCTTCCGGCGTGAGCGCATAGACCGGCACACCCGAATCGAGCCGCGAGATCCAGAGCGCGGTCGACCCTGACTGGGTCAGCGCGCAGATCGCCTTGACCTTCATATGCACGGCGGTAAAAAGCGCCGCCATGGCGATCGCCTGGTCGATGCGTGCGAAGGTGCGGTTCAAAAACTCCTTGTCGAGCGAGAACTCGCCGGCGCGGTCGGCCTCGTCGCAGACCCGGGCCATGGCCGATACCGTCTCGACCGGGTATTTGCCGGCGGCGGTTTCGGCTGAGAGCATGACCGCATCGGTGCCGTCG
>CAIVAS010000262.1 GCA_903903975.1 uncultured Burkholderiales bacterium | reverse complement strand
TTGACGGCTCGACGATCCCTGTATCTGAAGCAGCCCGTCAATAAATAATTTTTTTTTACGAGTCATCGCTATGAACCAAGCTTCTTCACTTTCGAACACGACAGCATCCAGTCCTCTCGACAATGCGGGCTCGCCCGGCATGGCCGGTATCGCGCTATTCGTCGCGTTACTGGTGGGAGGGGCCGGGTTTGTCCTCTACTCGCTCTTTAACGACGTTGGCAGTGTCGCGTCGGTTCCCTGGGCCTTGCTCATCCTGGCACTGTTCATCGCGCTCGGCTTCGAGTTCGTCAATGGCTTTCATGACACCGCCAATGCGGTCGCCACCGTCATCTACACCCACTCGATGCCGGCCCAGCTGGCAGTCATCTGGTCGGGCCTCTTCAATTTTCTGGGGGTCATGGTTGCCAGCGGCGCGGTTGCCTGGGGAATCGTCTCGCTGTTGCCGGTCGAACTCATTCTTCAGGTCAACTCGAGCGCCGGCATGGCGATGGTGTTTGCACTGCTGCTTGCCGCGATCATCTGGAATCTGGGTACCTGGTGGCTGGGACTGCCGTCATCCAGCTCGCACACCCTGATCGGCTCGATCATTGGTGTCGGCATTGCCAATTCACTGATGTCGACCGGTCAGGCGACCAGCGGCGTTGACTGGGGCAAGGCCAAGGAAGTCGGCATGGCGCTGCTGATTTCACCAGTCGTCGGCTTTTGCGCCGCCGCCTTGCTCTATCTGGCCATGCGTGCGGTCATTCGCAACAAGGTGCTCTATGAAGCCCCCCGCAGCAATGCGCCGCCGCCATTCTGGATCCGCGCCCTGCTGATTCTCACCTGCACCGGCGTCAGCTTTGCGCACGGCTCGAATGACGGCCAGAAGGGTATGGGCCTGATCATGCTGATTCTGGTCGGCATTGTGCCGACGGCCTTCGCGCTCAATCGCACGCCCGACGCCTCGAAAATGGAACAGTTTCGGGCATCGTCTGCGGCCGTCCAGCAAGTCCTCACCAAGTACACGGTACCTGGCATCAAGGTCGACGATGCCCGCGAGGCGGTCAAGGACGCGGTGACCCTCAAGAAGTTCACCGACGAAACCACGGTCGGGCTGAACCAGTTGGTGTCGAGCACGCTCAAAAGCGTCGAGAGCTACAAGAACTTCAATACCGTGCCGACCGAGCTGGTCTCGAACCTGCGCAACGACATGTACCTCATCGGCGAAGCCCTGAAGCTGATCGACAAGAAAAAGCAGCTCAAAGTCTCGGAAGACGATCTGGCGACCGTCGTGGCGTATCACAAGTCGGTTGACGATGCGACCCGTTTCATTCCGACCTGGGTGAAGATCGGCGTGGCGATTGCCCTCGGCCTGGGCACGATGATCGGCTGGAAGCGCATCGTCAAAACCGTCGGCGAAAAGATCGGAAAGACGCACCTGACCTACGGCCAGGGCGCGGCTGCAGAGACCGTGGCAGCCCTGACGATTGCCACTGCCGACCACTTCGGTCTGCCTGTCTCGACAACCCATGTACTGTCGTCGGGCGTGGCCGGTACGATGGCCGCAAGCGGCGCCGGATTGAACGCCAGCACCGTGAAAAGCATCGCACTGGCCTGGGTGCTCACACTGCCGGCATCGATCATGCTGGCCGGCTCGCTGTTCTGGCTCTTCCGACAGATCTTCTGATGCGATGACGGCCTGAAAATCTCTCAGGCCGTCTCCGTCACTGCCGGCTCAGGCCGTGCCGCTGGCCTGCTTCAGCTCAATCTCGATAAAACTGAATTCAAACGCGTTGGCGTTGATGACGTTATGCGCCACACCGCTCAGGCGGGTATACGACACGCCCGCCTGAAGCGCGACGTCGCGCGTGCCGCCAGGCTCCTCCAGCCGCAGGATGCCGGTCGTCATCGGCACCACCACATAGTCATGGCCATGCACGTGATGCCCGGTATCGGCACCGGGCGCAAAGCGCCATTCGGTGACGATCACGCGGTCGTTGTCGATCTGAACCGTCGGAATCGCTTTCATCGTTCAGACTCCCATTGCGTGAAAGACACGCTTTTTGAACTCGAATGAATAAGGGTGCCAGAACGCCATCTGACGCTGGGCCATCATGACACCTGCCAGTTTGTGGCGCGGTGAAATCCACCAGTGGGTGCCGGCCACGCCACCCCACTGAAACTCGCCAAGCGAATCGGGTGGATCGATTGCCGACGGCGCGATTGTCAACGAGCCACCCAGACCAAAGCCCTTTCCAGGCACAGGCCCCAGGCCTGCAAAGGCAATCGACATGCCTGCAGGCAGCTGGTTGCTCATCATCAGTGCAAGCGTCTCGGGCTTGAGCAGGGTCGGGCCGTCGGGCAGCAGACTACGCACCAGCGCCAGCATGTCGGGCAGGGTCGAGACGAGTCCGCCGCCGCCCGACAGATTCGGTGCCGGTCGCAGATACGCCTGCGGATAGGGCGCGTCATCGGTACGGGTCAGACCGGGCTCCATCGGGTTGAGCAGATTGGCGCCGGCGTAATAGGCGACCAAGCGATCACGGTCGGTCTGCGGGACCACGAACCCGGTATCGACCATGCCCAGCGGATCGAGAATGCGCGCCTTGATGAAGGCATCGAAAGGCTCGCCGCTCACCACCTCAACCAGTCGTGCCAGCACATCGGTGGCCACCGAATATTGCCAGGCCGTGCCGGGATGAAAACTCAGCGGCAGATCGGCGATCACTTCGGTCATGGCCTCGAGGGTATTCATCGGGCTGAGCACCTTGCGCGCCTGATAGGCCTTGTAGAGCACCGTGCCCGGATCGAAGAGGCCGTAGCTCAGACCCGAGGTGTGAGTGAGCAGATGACGAATGCTGATCGACGCGGCGGCCGGATCAGTATCGTCGATCGAGCTCGGATCCCGCCGCAGCACCCGACGATTGCCAAGCTTGGGGATGAAGCGCTCGATCGGATCGTCGAGTGCGAAATGGCCGGCTTCGAACAGCAGCAGCACCGCGATCGAGGTCACCAGCTTGGTGTTCGAAAAAGCCCTGAAAATATGATCGCTGCGCAGTTCAGTCTTGCTCTCGCGGTCGGCCCATCCCACCTGGTTCACCTCGACCAGATCGCGCCCCGACAGCACCGCCCAGGACACCCCTGGCAGCACATCGAGATCGACATAGCGTTGCATCGCCGCCTTCACGCCGCTGAAATCACGCCCGCTGTTCACCACCTTCATGTCTTGCATGCCATCTCCGTCGTCAGTCTCAGATCATCAGCCAACCCGTCACAGGCAAGCCGTCGATCACAACACATTTGCCTGAATTTCCGGAATCCTTCCGGAAACATCGGGACCGCCAGGGTCACTTCAGTGGTCAAGCGGGTGCGCTATGCTCGCACGACCAACAGAGGAGCTTAAAACGTGTCTTCGATTCAGGCGGTCATCTGGGATTTCGGCGGCGTCATTTCATCGAGCCCCTTCGAGGCCTTCGCTCGCTTCGAGGTCGAACGCGGCCTGCCGAAGGATTTTCTGCGTACGGTCAATGCGACCAACCCGCACGACAATGCCTGGGCAAAACTCGAACGCAGTGAATTCAACGCAGAAGCCTTCGACGGCGCGTTTGCAAGCGAAAGCCTCGCACTCGGCCATGAAGTGCGCGGCCGCGACGTGCTGCCCTTGCTTTCTGGCCACATCCGACCCGAGATGGTCGAAGCCCTGCGGCGCATCGGCGCAAGAATGAAGACCGGCTGCATCACCAACAACTTCAAGGCGATGGGCGCAAGCCCGATGGGCAGTCTCTACAAAGACGACATCATGGGCCTCTTTCATCATGTGATCGAAAGTGCCAAGGCGGGCTTGCGCAAGCCCGATCCGCGCATCTACCTGATGATGACCGATGCGCTGCAAGTCGAGCCGTCCGCTTGCGTCTATCTCGATGACCTGGGCATCAACCTCAAGCCCGCCCGCGACCTCGGCATGCGAACAATCAAGGTCGGCGATGCGCGTCCGGCACTCGATGAGCTCGAGCGCCATGTGGGCTTTGCGCTGATCGACTGACCGAACGCTGGCCTTCGCATCAGGCCCGTCTGCTACCGACAATCACCAGACCGATCCCGCCCAGAATCACCAGCGATGCCAGCAACAGTCGCAGGCTCAACGCTTCGCCGAGAAAGACCACCGCACCCAAGGCCGCAATCACCGGAACGCTGAGTTGCACGACCGCCGCATTGGTGGCCTTCAAGGCTGGCAGGGCGGTGTACCAGATGGCATAGCCGAGCGCAGACGCCAGCGCGCCCGATGATATCGCCCACCACAATCCGGCCGAACTGATCGAGACCTGCGCATGCATCATCAGGCTCAATGCCACCGCCATCGGAATGGTGCGAAGAAAATTGCCGGCGGTCACACGCGTTGGATCGCCCTGCCCTTTGGCTCGCAGCGAATAGACGCCCCAGGAGAGCCCGGCGCACACCATCAGCAGTGCTCCGGCAAGCGGTGGTGCCGACAGACCCGGCGACAGCAGGCTGACCAGGCCGGCAATCGCCATCACGAAACCGATGATCTGAACGCCCCGAAAACGCTCGCCTGACCACAAACCGTGCCCGAGCATCGTGAGCTGAACCGAGCCGAACAGCACGAGTGCGCCAGAGGCCGCAGGCAGGCTGCCATAGGCGAAGGAAAAGGCGGCGGCGTAGCCAAAGAGCGCCAGCGCAGACCGCCAGTTGCCGTCGCCCGAATGCGAGCGTCGGGTCAGCTGCACGATCAGCCAGAGCACCAGTGCGCCCGACACCATGCGGATGGTCGTGAAACTGGCCGCATCGATCGCCGGCGCCTTGAGCGCTGCG
>CAIVAS010000261.1 GCA_903903975.1 uncultured Burkholderiales bacterium | reverse complement strand
TTGATGGCGGCATCGGTCTGGATGAAATTCTCGAAGGTGTTGATGCCCAGTTGCGTGCGCCCGAGCGCCGACACGATGCCCATGGTCACCGTCTGACCGACGCCAAAGGGATTGCCGATCGCGAGCACCACATCGCCGATCCGGGCATGTTCGGGGTCGCCAAAGACAATCACCGGCACGTTCGGCAGGTCGATGCGCAGCACCGCCAGGTCGCTCTCCGGATCGGATCCGACCAGCACCGCCTTGCCGCGGCGCCCGTCCGACAGCAGCACCTCGATGCCGTCGGCGCCGTCGATGACATGGTGATTGGTCAGGATCGTGCCGTCGTTCGACACCACCACGCCCGAGCCCAGGCTGGAGGTCGGCTGGCTGCGCTGCTGCTCGCCCAGAAAGCGTTTGTAGAGCGGGTCGTTCAGAAAGGGGTGATCGGGCGGAATCCGGCTTTCTTTCGTGGTGTAGATGTTGACCACGGCCGGCGTGGCCCGGGCGGCCGCGTCGCTGTATGACAGAATCGGACCGCTGCGGGCGGCATCAGTGCCGGCAGCGCCAGTCTGACCCACTTGTCCGGCCGGCCGGTTCGCGATGCCGGGCAGGGCGCTGCCGGGCGAGGCGAGTCGTGCGGGCAGCCACTCCGGGCGCAAGGTGGCCACCACAAAGATCATGGCCAGCCCGATCGCCACGGCCTGTGCGAATGTCAACCAGAGCTTCTTGAGCATGACGGTAACCGGGAATGGGATCGGAAGGCAGGAAGCGGGCCGTGCGGCACCGCTCGATCGGGGCGAGCTCGCTGCGTTTCTCGATGATCTGCTCGACGCCCGGCGATTTGCCGATTATTGCCCAAACGGTCTGCAGGTGGAAGGCGCGCCGCAGATCACCCGGATCGTCTGCGGTGTGACCGCCAGCCTGGCGCTGGTCGAGGCTGCGGTGCGCGAGGGTGCGCAGGCGCTGCTGGTCCATCACGGCTGGTTCTGGCGCGGGGAGGATCCCCGCGTGATCGGGCCGCGCCGGCGCCGGCTCGCCACGCTCATGGCCAACAACATCAGCCTGTTTGCCTACCACCTGCCGCTCGATGTCCATCCCGAGGTCGGCAACAACGTCGAGCTTGCCCGGCGCATGGGCTGGCCGACCGGCGAGGCATTCGGCAAGGAAGGGCTGTTACGGATGGCCGAGCTCGCGCAAGCGCTCAGCGCTGCCGACTTGGCGGCCTCACTCGCCTCAACGCTCGGTCAGGCGCCGCTGCTGGTCGGCGAGCTTGCCCGACCGATCAGGCGAATCGCCTGGTGCACCGGTGCGGCTCACGACAGCCTTCAGCAGGCGATCGATGCCGGCGCCGACGCCTATGTCAGCGGCGAAATTTCCGAGCGGACCACTCACCTTGCTCGTGAGGCCGGTGTGATCTATGCGGCAGCCGGTCATCACGCCACCGAGCGCTACGGTGTGCAGGCGCTCGGCGCGGTACTGAGAACCCGCTTCGGTATCGAGGTCGTCTTCGTCGACGACCCCAATCCGGTCTGACCGCGCCGGTCAGCCTCAGGCCTGCTTCAGGCCTGACTCAGGCAGGGCGGCGGCGCAACTCGTCGCGGATCTCTGAGAGCAGCTTTTCGGCGGCAGGGACTTCCGCAGGCGCCGCCTCAGCAACATCCTGCTTTGCGGTCAGTTTGTTCAGCTGACGCACCAGCATGAAGATGACGAAGGCCATCAGAATGAAATTGATCAGGATGGTGATGAAGTTGCCATAGGCAAAGACCGGCACGCCGGCCTTTCTGATCGCATCGAGGTTGTTGGCTACGCCGGCCGGCACCGTGCCGAGCACGGTGTAGAGGTTCGAGAAGTCGAACTTGCCGCCGAGCAGCGCCGCCAGAAACGGCATGATCACGTCGCCGACCAGCGAATCGACGATCTTGCCGAAGGCCGCGCCGATGATCACACCGACCGCCAGGTCGATGGCATTGCCCTTGACGGCGAAATCCTTGAATTCAGAAAAGAGGCTCATATTGCAAAAACTCCGTGATTTGAGAGTCACCCGCCCTGGCGGCCATGACCGGGATGAACGGCCAGGGTGGATGAGGCGAACGGCCGCGGTGGCGATTGATATCACGGGCGTCGCCCGCCTGCCAAGCTGTCCGCAGCCGGATTTCTATACTGCGACGCAATAAGCTAGAATCCGGATCTGCGTCCTCAAGGCGTGCGTCAGCACTGCCCCCTTTCGTCTCCACGAGGTTTTCATGGCCGATAACCCCTCGAGCGTGTCCTTCGAGCACGACGAGCTCAACGATTCATCCCGCCGCAATGCGCTTGTGGTGGCCTCCACCGTCGGCGCCATTGGTGCTGCCGCCTGTGCCATCCCGTTTGTCTCGAGCTTCGAGCCTTCCGAGCGTGCCAAGGCCGCTGGCGCGCCGGTCGAAGCCGACATCTCCGGCATGGCGCCGGGTGAGCTGCGCCGTGTTGAGTGGCGCGGCAATCCGGTCTGGATTGTCCGCCGCACCCCCGAGATGCTCGAGTCGCTCAAGGTCACCGAAAACGAAGTCGTCGACCCCAAGTCGCTCAAGCCCTACCAGCTGCCCACACCGCCCTATGCCCAGAACCAGGCACGGTCGATCAAGCCCGAATATCTGGTTGTGGTCGGCATTTGCTCGCACCTCGGCTGCTCGCCCGGCGACAAGTTCACGCCCGGCGCCCAGCCCTCGCTGCCTGCTGACTGGCCGGGCGGCTTCCTGTGCCCCTGCCACGGCTCCACCTTCGATATGGCCGGCCGGGTCTTCAAGAACAAGCCGGCCAACGCCAATCTCGATGTGCCGCCGCACACCTACCTCACAGACACGCGCCTCCTGATTGGCGACGACAAGAAAGCCTGACGGTCAAGGATCCTCACATGGCAACTGCCGACAAAAAAATCGACACCACCGGTCTGATTGGCTGGGTTGATCAGCGTTTTCCGCTGACCTCGACCTGGAAGGCGCATCTCTCGGAGTACTACGCGCCCAAGAACTTCAATTTTTTCTATTTCTTTGGTGCACTGGCCACACTGGTCCTGGTGCTTCAGATCGTCACCGGTATCTTCCTGACGATGCATTACAAGGCTGACTCGGCCAAGGCCTTCGAGTCGGTTGAATACATCATGCGTGATGTTCCCTGGGGCTGGCTGATTCGCTACATGCATTCGACTGGCGCCTCGGCCTTTTTCATCGTCATCTACCTGCACATGTTCCGCGGCCTCTTGTACGGCTCCTATCGCAAGCCGCGCGAACTGATCTGGATCTTCGGCTGCCTGATCTTCCTGGTCCTGATGGCCGAGGCTTTCTTCGGCTACTTGCTGCCCTGGGGTCAGATGTCCTACTGGGGCGCGCAGGTCATCGTGAATCTGTTCTCGGCGATCCCCTTCATCGGCCCTGAGTTGTCGCTCTGGATCCGCGGCGATTACGTTGTGGGCGACGCCACGCTCAACCGCTTCTTCGCCTTCCATGTCATCGCGATCCCGCTGGTGCTGTTGGGTCTGGTCGCCGCGCACATCGTCGCGCTGCATGAGGTCGGCTCCAACAACCCCGATGGCGTCGAAATCAAGGCCAAGAAAAACGCCGCTGGTATTCCCCTCGACGGCATCCCTTTCCATCCTTACTACACCGTGCACGACATCATGGGCGTCTCGGTGTTCCTGCTGGTCTTCTCGGCGGTGATCTTCTTTGCCCCGGAGATGGGCGGTTATTTCCTCGAGTACAACAACTTTGTCCCGGCCGATCCGCTCAAGACGCCGGCTCACATCGCGCCGGTCTGGTATTTCACCCCCTACTACTCGATCTTGCGTGCCATTACCTCCGACTTCATCCTGTGGGGTCTGACTCCCTTCCTGCTGATTTTCCTGGCAGTGGTCTGGATGAGCCGCGGCACGAAAGCCCTGTCCAAGCTGATCGCCACGCTTGCGGTGGGCGCCATGCTGGTCGGCTTTCTGGTGCTTGATGCGAAGTTCTGGGGCGTGGTGGCCATGGGCGCCTCGGTCATGATCTTCTTTGCGATGCCCTGGATCGACAACAGCGAAGTCAAGTCGATCCGCTACCGGCCAGGTTGGCATAAATACGTTTACGCCGCGTTTGTCATTGTGTTTCTGGTGCTTGGCTACACCGGCGTGCAGCCGCCGTCGCCGGTGGCCCAGGTCGTCGCACAGGCGGGAACGCTGCTCTATTTCGCGTTCTTCCTGTTCATGCCGTGGTGGAGCGCAATGGGCGAATTCAAGCCCGTGCCCGATCGCGTCACGTTTGCGGCGCATTGAGCCCGCGCACCGAGACAAGACCCGACTGAACTGGACCTTGCCATGACGCATCCGCTTCTTAAAATGGTTTCCCGAATTTCCTCCGGTTTCGCCCCGGCCTTGGTCGCGGCGACGCTTGGTCTGTGCTCGCTGAGTGCGCAGGCTTCAGGCGGCGCCGTCGCGCTCGATCATTTCCCGACAGAGAAGCTCAAGGACCTGCCCTCGTTGCAAAACGGGGCCAAGATCTTTACCAACTATTGCCTCAATTGCCACGGCCTGTCGCTCATGCGGTACAACCGCATGACCGATCTCGGCCTGACCGAAGCCCAGATCCGAGACAACCTGATTCCGACCGGCGCAAAAGTGGGCGACACGATGAAGGTATCGATGTCGGCCAAGGATGCCAAGGAGTGGTTCGGCGCGATGCCGCCTGATCTCTCGGTGACCGCCCGATCGCGGGCGTCGCAAGATGGCTCCGGTGCCGACTGGCTCTATACTTACCTTCGCGGTTTTTATCGCGACTCGTCACGGGCGACCGGCTGGAACAATACCGTCTATCCGAATGTCGGCATGCCCCATGTGCTCTGGGAGTTGCAGGGCTCACGCGGCGCCAGCATCGAGGATGTCAAGGCGGCCGCCGACGCCAAGCCGGGCGAGCACGGGGCGCTTTCCAGGACGCTCACGACGATCGATGCGCTTACCGGTCAGCGCACCGAGAAGGTCGAAGCGATCAATGACGGGCATCCCCATGAAGGCTCGACCATTACGCTCACGCCGGCGGTTGGTGGCAAACTTTCGCAGTCCCAGTTCGACGGCCAGATTGCCGACCTGGTCGCTTACCTCACCTATGTTTCCGATCCGTCTGCACAGACCCGCAGGAGTATGGGCACGGGCGTGTTGCTGTTTCTTTTAGTGTTTGTCGTTCTGGCCTGGTGGCTCAATCGCGAATACTGGAAAGACATCAAGTAATCGCAGCAGCCGCACCCCGAGACAGCGCAAGCCGGCAAAGGCTTGCGCGGTCTTTTTTTGTTTTGATGTTCACTGCACCGGCGTCAGCCGGTCTGCCTCCTGAGGAGCGAAGCCCATGATGGTCCTGTATTCGGGCACGACCTGCCCATTCAGCCAACGCTGCCGCTTCGTGCTGTTCGAAAAGGGCATGGATTTCGAGATCCGTGATGTCGACCTCTACAACAAGCCCGAAGACATCTCGATCATGAATCCCTACGGCCAGGTGCCCATCCTGGTCGAGCGCGATCTGATCCTCTACGAATCAAACATCATCAATGAATACATTGATGAGAGATTCCCGCATCCGCAGCTCATGCCTGCTGATCCGGTGATGCGGGCACGGGCTCGCCTCTTCCTGTTCAACTTCGAGCGTGAACTTTTCGTCCATGTGCAGCAGATCGAACGTCGTGACCATAGTAAAGAGACTGCCAAGCAGATGGAGCGGGCACGCCTGCAGATTCGCGATCGTCTGACCCAGCTCACGCCGATCTTCATCAAGAACAAATTCATGCTGGGTGAAGATTTTTCGATGCTCGACGTCGCGATCGCGCCGCTGCTTTGGCGCCTCGACCACTATGCGATCGAGATGCCCAAGAGCGCCGCGCCGCTCATGAAATATGCCGAGCGCATCTTCTCGCGCCCCGCCTATATCGAAGCGCTGACGCCCTCTGAAAAGGTCATGCGGCGCTAAGGCGGTCAGCATCGTGTCCGAGACCTCCACCAAGCCGTATCTGATCCGGGCCATTCACGAATGGTGCAGCGACAACGGCTATACGCCGTATCTCGCGGTGGCAGTCGATGACCGCACCCAGGTGCCGATGGAATACGTCAAGGCCGGTGAGATCGTGCTGAATGTCTCGCTGGGTGCGACCAACCGTCTGGCGCTTGGCAACGAGCTGGTCAGCTTCCAGGCGAGGTTTGGCGGCGTGGCCCGCGAGATCTCGGTGCCGATCGACAGCATCAGTGCCATATATGCCCGCGAAAACGGTCACGGCATGGCCTTCGATGTGCCCAAGGCCATGGCACACACCGATGCGCCGACCGATCCGCCTTCGCCGACCGCAACCGGCGCGCCGGCCGGCTCACCGTTCTCACTCGTGACTTCCGCGACGCCCGAACCGGCGCCCCTGGCGGCGTCGCCAGGTTTTACGCAAGGCACTGGGCAAGATTCGACCGAAGAGTCGGCGGAAAATTCAGCGCAGATTTCAAGCGACAAAAGTGCCAGTGCCGGGACTGTTCCGCCTCCCGACGATGCCCCGTCTGGTGGTGGTCAGAGGAGCGGCCGTCCCCACCTGACTCGCGTCAAGTAAGGCCGCTGCGGCGAGCGGCCCGGTCAGCCTACAATATCGCCGGCAGTGCCCGTGGATTGGTCATGCCGTCCACTGCGCTGCAAAGCGTCAAGAAATGCCCCTGTAGCTCAACGGTAGAGCAGCGGTTTTGTAAACCGAAGGTTGTGGGTTCGATTCCTATCGGGGGCACCATTCAAGGCCGCGGCTTGCGGCGCTCGAAGCGCATGGCCTGCGCTTTCATCTGCTCGGACAACTCGGTCAACCGATCGGTCATCTGCTTGGCCGATGCCACCATCGCGAGCAGTGAAAGACGGGCCCGTTCGGCATCCGACTTTCCTTCGAGCTGGCTGTCGAGCCGCTCGATCATCGACTTGGCTGCGCTGGCATTTTTGCCTCCGCGAGCGATCTCGATAGCGAGCAGCGCCTTGCGCCTCGCTTCGAAGGCTGCGGGGTCACGTTGATAGAGTGTTGCCCATTCGTCGAAATCGAATTTCGGAGCAGCATTGAACTTGATCATCACAGGCACCTGCCGTTTGTCGGCCGAAAAAGGCCGTCTGATGGCATTGTCGGTCCTCGCGAGCCCCCGATGGGTGACATGCGTCACGACTGAGTGCCGTATGATCAGCCTGGTTTCTCAAATCTGAAACAACGGGACGCTCGGTGCCTGCGACAGACCAACGTAAAGTTTTTTCATGGAAGCGTCCGATCCTCACTGACAGGCGCCCCTCGTTGCGTCTGACCGCGTCGGGTCGCAAATGGGATGTCAGACTGGTCGGTCAGGTCTCCAAAACCCGGATTCTCGTCACCCATCCTGTCGACGATGGCATGCTGGTGTTCGTCAAGGAAGGCGAGACATTCGGCGTCAGCAATTTCGATGGCGCGTTTCTCTCGACCTTCGACAGCACCGTGCTCAGGGTGATCCTGGGCGAATCGCCCGGCCTCGAATTTTCCTTGCCGCCGCCCGAACAGCGGCGGCGCGAAATCGTTCGAAAGGTTCGTCGCGCAGGCGTCATGATCCCCTGCGCGGTGCGTTACGGCTCGGGTGCCAATGAGATTCGCGCGGGATTTACCGGTGATCTGAGCGTCCAGGGCATGCAGGTAGCCCTTGAAAACCCGCTGCCCAGCGGGATCACCGAACTCGAGATCTCGGTCAGGCTGATGGTGCTTGGATCGGCGATGACTGTGCAGGTCAAGGCGATCATCCGCTCCACGAACACCGATAACCGACCCGAATTCCCGGCCACCCTGCTCGGCCTCGAATTTCTGAGTCTCGACCCGACCAATCAGCTTGCGATCAGCCAGTTCGTGGGCGAACGTCTGCTGGCCGAGCAGGACGACGTCTTCAGCATGGTTCGCTGATCAGGCGTTCTTGCGCAACACGACTGTGCTGACTGCCCAACTGACCGCGCTGTAAACCAGCGCGGCGACGATCGACCAGCCGAAGCTGTCGATCTGAAAGCCGTCGAACATTCGCGACGCCAGCCAGAACATCAGACCGTTGATCACGAACAGGAAGAGCCCGAGCGACAGCAGGGTGATCGGCAGCGTCAGGATCACCAGCAACGGGCGAACGATGGCATTGAGCAGCCCGAGCACCAGCGCAACCATCAGCGCGGTCAGAAAGTCATGGATATGCACTGCCGGGATCAGGTAGGGCAGCAGCAGAAGTACGCAGGCGTTGATCGCCCATCCGAGCAGCAATCGCATGATGTGAAGACTTCGTCCTGGGTTGACCCGGAATCGGGTACTTGTTTGATGGGCTTGCTTGGGTAACTTATTTGGGTCGCTTACTTGACGAGCACGACCGGGGTTTTGGCGAGCGACGCGACCCGTTGCGCCACCGATCCGATCATCAGATCCTTGAGAGCGCTGCGGCCTTTGGAGCCGAGCACGATCAGGTCACATTTGCTGTCGTCGGCCGACTCGGCGATCGCCTGAGCCACCCGTCCGCGAAGCACCCGCGACTCGAAGGTCAATCCCGACTTGCGCGCCTGCTCGATGGCTGGCTTGAGCTCGGACTCGGCGAGTTCCTCAAGGTAGCGGTCGACGGCCTGCTTGCCGACGAACTGGCTGGCGCCGCGCAGGGCGATGTCGTCGTGGGCATTGGCGAGGATCAGATGCGAGGGCTCGGACAGCTTGCCGGCGAGCTTGATCGCGTACTTCAGCCCGCGCAGTGAGTTTTTTGATCCGTCAATGGCGACAAAGAGTTTCATGACCGGTCCTGTCAACGTCGGGCGCCCGAATTATTGCATGGCGGCAGGCGGGTCAGAGTGTGGAGGCAGGCTTGAGTTGCCCTGCTCTGATGCGGCGTCCTCCGAAGGCGAGGTATTGGCGACAGCATGTTCGTCGGCTTGAGTTCCGGTGCGTGACGCTGAAATTGCGGCTGACAACTCATGAAGGACACGCAGTGATCGCTGAGCCAAGCGCTGGCGACCGTTCGTGCGTGGCGCAGAAAAAACCCGCCAGGCGTCGATCAGGGCCGTTGCTCTGACAGCCGCTTCGGAGGGCACGCCCGGGCGGGCGAGAGCCTGCGCGGCCACATCGCGGGCCACTGCCAGGTCCTGGCCGGCACCGAGTTCGTCCTGCCATCGCGCCAGCGCAGCGGTCACGCGGGACACATCGGCGCTGCGGGTCAAGGCCAGCGCGGCGTACTCGAGCGCATAGCGCAGGTTCTTGACAGCGATCCGGGCCCGGTGCCAATCGGCTTCGGTCCTGGCCTGACGGGCTCGTCGTCGAACCCTGGCCATGAGTGCCGGCAGACGCAGCGCTGCGAAGGCGCCGAAGTCGTCGCCTGGCAAGCCTGCCGGATTGCCAGCCTCGCCGAGGCGCTCGGCCATTCCCATGACCTGAAGGACGAACTGCGTTGCATCCGGTCCCGACAGCGTACGACGCAGATCCATTCGCGCCGATTCACGCGCATGGCCAACGGCGCGCGACAGGGTTTCAAGCGCGGCGTCGCCCTTGAAGCGGCTGCGCAACTCGGGCAGGAGCCCCGACTCGAAGACATCGAAGTCGCGCACTTTGCCGGCGGTATCGGCGAGGCTCGAGGCGGTGCGGTCGAGGCTCGCCCAGACCGGGTCGATTTCGCGCAGTCCGAAAAAACGCAGGGCGGCGCGAAAACGTCGCAGCGCGACCCGGAACTGGTGCGGACCTTCAGGGGCATCCGAGGACAGGATCGGCTCGATATTGGCGCAGGCATGGGCAATACAGGCCGAAAGAATCTGCGCAGCCGCCGCGCCGGGTGTCTGCGCACGCGCTGGGACCGTCGCCGGCGTCTTGAGCGGACTCGCGATCAGCGGCAGGCGTGCCGCGAGCCTGAGCCCGCGTTCGTTCTTTGTGGGCATCAGCAGGCAGGCCTGCAGCGATGTCGCCCAGTCGAGCGCCCAGTCGAAGAACTCGGCTCGATCGCCCTGCAGGCATTCGAGTTCGACCTCGCGAATCGATTCGATTCGATCGCCACAGCGCAATTCGCCGATGTCCTGCGCGATTTCGATCCGCAGCCCGGGTGAGGGTTCGACGGTCCGGCTGCGGCGTTCGAAATCGGTCTCGAAGAGCGGACGCCACAGCCCGAAGCTGCGGTGCGCGATTGCGCCGAGTTCGGTGTCGGCCGGCGGCAGCGCGTCGCGTTGCGGCGCTGGCCCGTCGATGGCGCGCTCAAACTCATAGCGCTCGAACTGACTGGTGCCCTCGGCCTTGACCGTCTGCAGCCAGCGCTCGCCATGGCGGCGCACCCGCACCGCCATCCGCGCGCGAGTCAGCTCGCCATCGGGTGTGTCGTAGTAGCAGGACCAGACCCGTTCCCGATCCCAGGCGTCGGTGGCTTCGCCATCGAGTTTGTCCTGCAGCGATAGCGGCAGCGAGAACTTCAACTCGAGTTCGCGGTGGCTCATGGTGCTTCCTCGTTGGCGGCCGACCGGACTGCCTTGAGGCCCGGCCAGGCGGGCGAGAGTGTCTGCGACACGTCGAGCAGATCAAGCACCCGTCCGACGGTGTGGTCGATGAGTTCGTCGACCGACTGTGGCCGGTTGTAGAAAGCCGGTACCGGCGGAAAGATGATGCCGCCCATCTCGGTGACGGTGGTCATGTTGCGAAGATGCGCCAGGTTGAGGGGCGTTTCGCGAACCATCAACACCAGTCGGCGCCGCTCCTTGAGCACCACATCGGCTGCGCGCGTGATGAGATTGTCGGACATGCCGTGCGCGATGGCCGCGAGTGTGCGCATCGAGCAGGGCGCAACCACCATGCCGTCGCTGCGAAACGACCCCGAGGCGATGCTCGCGCCGACATCACGCACGTTATGCAGGACATCGGCAAGCGCTTCGATTTCGCGTCGCCCCCGGCCGAGTTCCTGCTCGACATTGAGCCATCCGGCCGCCGACACCAGCAAGTGGGTCTGCACCTCAGGCAAGTCGCGAAGGGCCTGCAGCAGGCGCACGCCGTACACCGCGCCCGATGCACCGGTGATGGCAACGATCAGTCTTCGGGTCATCGGCGGTCTCCGGGAGAGGTCGCGCGGGCGGCGCGTTCGCAACCCTGTCTGCACTTCGATCCAACTGATTGTACCGGCCTATCGTGCGGCGCAATGTCGGGTCGGCCTGGCCCTCGGGTCGGCATTAGCTCGGCATCAGGGTCGGCATTAGCTCGGCATC
>CAIVAS010000260.1 GCA_903903975.1 uncultured Burkholderiales bacterium | reverse complement strand
CCGATCTGGTGATTGAGGCCGCCAAAACAGTCGAGGCGCTCACCGTGGGCTCACTTTGCGCCTACCGCAGCTCACCGCAGATCACCAGGCATGTCATCCGAATCGGCCAGTGCGGCCCTCAGGGCAGCAGCACGTCGCACACATCGGTGATCGCCCGCCTGACGTCGGCGTCTTCGGTCAGCGCCCGCGCAATGGCAACGTCGCAGGCACGCCGCGAGTCGATGCCGCCTTGAATCAGCTTGCCGGCGTGCACCAGCGCGCGGGTGCCCACACCGTCGTCCAGACCGTGCTCATGAAGGTGACGCACTTTCAGGCCGATCGCGGCAAGCGCGTGCGCGATGGCCGGCTCGGCGCCGCTCTCATGGGCAATGATCGCGGCCTCCTGGGCCGGCGGCGGATAGTCGAAGTCGAGTGCCACGAACCGCTGTCGCGTCGACGGCTTCATGTCCTTGAGCGCACTCTGGTAGCCGGGGTTGTACGACACCACCAACAGGAAGTCGGGATGGGCATCGAGCAGTTCGCCGGTCTTGTCGATCGGCAGCACGCGGCGATGGTCGGTCAGTGCGTGGATGACCACGGTTGTGTCCTTGCGCGCCTCGACCACTTCGTCGAGATAGCAGATTGCGCCCTTGCGTACTGCGCCGGTCAGTGGCCCGTCGCGCCAGACGGTGGCGTCGTTCGACAGCAGATAGCGCCCGACCAGGTCGGTGGCGGTCAGGTCCTCGTGGCAGGCCACGGTGACCAGTGGTACCTCGATCGCGCGGCGCGGCGTGTCGGCTTGGCGAAACAGGCGCCAGGCCATGTGCTCGACGAAGCGGGTCTTGCCGCAGCCGGTCGGGCCCTTGAGCAGCACCGGCAGGCGAGCGCGATAGGCGGCTTCGAAGACCTCGATCTCATCGCCCAGCGGCAGGTACCAGGGCTGATCGGACAGGCTGCTGTAGCTCGGCTGGGGGGAGGGTGTGGTCGTGTTCATCAGGCAATGATATCGGTCGGGCGACGCGGCGCCGGCCGATCGGCTGCTACACTTCGCGCCTCCCTATGGACGCATCCCCCGACGTGGGTCGCCAGGTCGCTCGCCGGCGCACCTTCGCCATCATCTCCCACCCTGACGCCGGCAAGACGACGCTGACCGAGAAGCTGCTGCTTTTCGGCGGTGCGATCCAGCTCGCCGGCACGGTCAAGGCCCGCAAGAGCGCGCGCCATGCCACCTCCGACTGGATGGAGGTCGAAAAGCAGCGCGGCATCTCGGTGGCCAGTTCGGTCATGCAGTTCGAATACGACGACTGCGTCTTCAATCTGCTCGATACCCCGGGCCACCAGGACTTCTCGGAGGACACCTATCGGGTGCTGACCGCGGTCGACTGCGCGGTCATGGTGGTCGACGCTGCCAAGGGTGTCGAGGCGCAGACCATCAAGCTGCTCGAGGTCTGCCGCCTGCGCGACACGCCGATCGTCACCTTCGTCAACAAGCTCGACCGCGAAGTGCGCGAGCCGCTCGAGTTGCTCGACGAGATCGAGTCGGTACTCGGCATCAAGTGCGCGCCGGTCACCTGGCCGATCGGCGCCGGTAAGCGCTTCAAGGGCGTCTATCACCTGCTGCGCGACGAGGTGCTGCGTTTCGTGCCGGGCGAAGAGCGCGCCAACCAGACCGTGCAGGCGATCTCGGGCGATGCGCTAGCCGCGCTCGATGCCGAGTTTCCCCAGGAGATGGGGACCATGCGCGATGAGATCGAACTGGTGCGCGGTGCCGGCTCCGAGTTCGAGCTTGATGAATTTCTCGCCGGGCGCCAGACGCCGGTCTTCTTCGGATCGGGCGTCAACAACTTCGGTGTGCGCGAAATCCTGCGCGCCCTGGTCGACTGGGCGCCGCCACCCCAGCCGCGCGATGCCGGCACGCGCGCGGTTGATCCCGGCGAGTCGGGGTTTTCGGGTTTTGTGTTCAAGATCCAGGCAAATATGGATCCCAATCACCGCGACCGCATCGCGTTTTTGCGCGTCTGTTCCGGTCGATACGACCCTGGCCTGAAGGTCAATCACCGCAGGCTTGGCCGCCAGATCAAGATCCAGAATGCGCTGACCTTCATGGCCAACGAGCGCTCGCTGATGGAGGTGGCCTATGCCGGCGACATCATCGGTCTGCACAACCACGGCCAGCTGCAGATCGGCGACACGCTCACCGAGACCAGCGATCCGCTGGGTTTCACCGGGATTCCCTATTTCGCGCCCGAACTCTTTTCGCGCCCGCGACTGCGCGATCCGCTGAAATCGAAGCAGCTCGCCAAAGGGCTGCAGCAGCTTGGCGAGGAAGGCGCGGTCCAGGTCTTCGAGCCCTTCGACGATGCCACGCCCCTGCTGGGCGCGGTCGGTCCGCTGCAATTTGAAGTCGTCGAGCATCGGCTGCGTACCGAATACGGTGTCGAGGCGAGCTTCGAGCGGGCAGGCATCACCAGCGCCCGCTGGGTGACCTGCGACGACGACGCGATGCTGCGCGAATTCACCCGGGCGCAGCAACACCGGCTGGCGCGCGATGTCGACGGCAACCTGGTCTACCTCGCCGATTCGGGCGTGAACCTGCGCCTAACCATCGAGCGCTGGCCGAAGGTCCGGTTTCATGCCACGCGTGAGCATGGCCAGCGAATCGCCGCAGCCTGAGGCGATGGTGGCGCCGCCCTCGGCGGCCACCATCGCACTCGGCATCCTGACGGCCGGGCTGGTGACCGTCCTGGTCGGGTTCTCGAGTTCCTATCCGATCGTCGTGCAGGCGGGCGCCTCGATGGGGCTGAGCGCCTCGCAGCTCGCCACCATGACCGCCGCGCTGTCGCTTGGCATGGGCCTGACCTGTCTTGTGCCCAGCGTCTGGCTGAAAATCCCGGTGGTGATTGCCTGGTCGACACCCGGCGCAGCACTGCTGGTGATCAGCCTGCAGGGCGTGCCGCTGCCGCAGGCGATCGGCGCCTTCATCGTCTGCGGTGTGCTGCTGACGATCGCAGGCGCCAGTGGCCTCTTCGAGCGCTTCATGAGCCGTATTCCGCTGTCGCTTGCCAGCGCGCTGCTTGCCGGCGTACTGCTTCGATTCGGCATCGAGGCCTTCGGCTCACTGCGCACCGCGGCGCAGATCGTCGGCCCGATGCTGGCGGCCTATCTGGTCGCGCGTCGATCGGCGCCGCGCCTGTCGGTGCCGATCACGCTTGCGGTCGGGCTGATCGCCTTCTGGATCATTCCGGGTGCTGCCCCGGCCGCCGATATCGCCCGGCTCGGTGACACCGGTGCCAGCCTTGCGCCGCTGGCGTGGCCGCCGCAGTTCTCGCTGCCGGTGCTGCTCGGTGTCACCGTCCCGCTTTTTCTGGTGACCATGGCCTCGCAGAACCTGCCGGGTGTGGCGGTGCTTCGGGCTGCCGGCTACGAGCGCGCGCCGGTCTCGCGACTGCTGACCATCGTCGGTCTGGCCACGCTGTTTCTGGCACCCTTCGGTGTCTTCGCCCTGAATCTGGCCGCGATCACCGCGGCGCTGTGCATGGGCCCCGACGCGCATCCCGATCCGGCCCGGCGATGGCTGGCAGCGGCGATGGCCGGCGTCTTCTATCTCACGGTTGCGGCCTTTGCAGGCCCGATTGCTGCCTGGTTCGTCTCACTGCCGCGCGAACTCGTGGTGGCAATTGCCGGTGTCGCGCTGCTGCCGACGATCGGACGGTCGATGCATGCGGCGCTGCTCGATGAGTCGCAACGCGACCCGGCCCTGGTCACCCTGCTCACTACCGCCTCGGGTCTCACGCTTGCCGGCATCGGCTCGGCCTTCTGGGGCGTGGTGTTCGGTGTGATCACGATGGTCGTCTGGCAGCCCCGAAGGGCCTGATTTTGACCGTCTCGCTTTGACCGTCTCGCACGGCCCCTGGCTTTCACGAACTGACAAGGACCCCCGCATATGGACCTGATTCTCCTGCGACACGCCCAGGCCGAAGACGGCGAACCCGATGCAGCACGCCGGCTGACCCGCCGTGGCGAACGCGATGCGGTATTGATCGCCAACTGGATCGTCAGGCGGCTGCCCGAGCGCGATGTGAGCATTCTCAGCAGCCCGACCCGACGCACGCGCCAGACCGCCGAGGCCTTTGGCCGACGCGCTCAAGTCTCCGATCGGATCGGTCCGCAGGCGAGTGTCGAGGACGTGATCGACCTGGTTGACTGGCCGGATCGTCGCGACGGCGTGCTGATCATCGTCGGCCATCAGCCCTGGATCGGCGAGGTGATCGCCACGCTGGTCACCGGGCAGCCCGAGCCCTGGCCGGTGCGCAAAGGCGCATTCTGGTGGCTAAGCCCGCCGGCCGATGGCAGCCGTCAGGCGCCGGCGCGAGTCAGAGCGGTGATCGCGCCCGACCTGCTGCGCTGAGCCGTCTCCGGACGATCCGAATCAGACGCCGACGATCAGACGCCCAGAATCCTCGCGATCCGCACGCCGACGCCTTGCAGCCACGGCGCGACATAGCGCAGTTTCGGGCGCCTGGCCTCGGCGGCCATCACGATCTTGGCGACGATGCTGGCGGTGTCGCGCGCTTCCAGAAAATTGAAGGATTTCGTCTCGCTGGCTTTCAGCCTGTCGATCTGATCGCGAAAATACGATTGCTTTGCCATCCACTCGTATTTGCGATCGGTCATCGCCTGGTTGAAGCCGGTGTGGATTGCGCCTGGCTCGATCAGCGAAATCTGGATGTGGCGACCGAGCTGATCCATCTCGGATCGCAGCGCAGCACCCGCCGCCGACAGCGCGAATTTGCTCATCGAATAAGGCATCAGAAACGGCACCGGCAAACGGCCCGCCACCGAGCTCACAAAGAGCACCGTGCCGCGCGATCGCGCAATCATGCCAGCCAGCACCACCTGGCTCAGCTCGATCGTCGCAAAGACATTGACTTCGAAAACCTTGCGGATGCGATCGACGTCGACTTCGGCAAGCGAGCCCGAGTCACCGACGCCGGCATTATTGATCAGCACGTCGATCTCACGGTCGCGCACCGATTCGCGATCGGCGGCCGAGGTGATGTCGAGCTTGATCACCTCGATGCCTGCGCCCCCCGCGTTCGGTTTTGCGGCGCACTCAGCGCGAAGGACGCCCGCCTGTGCCTCATCGAAGGTGGCGGCGATCACCCGGTGGCCGCGCGCGGCCAGCGCAAAGACCGCGTCGCGTCCGATGCCGCTGCCGGCGCCGGTGATGAGAATGGTTTTCTGACGATCGATCATGGCGGGGCTCACTGCAGGAGGCTCATTGCACAAAAACCCGGGCCAGTCGGCCGAAGGTCGTCCAGTAAAAATCGCGTCCCCAGCCGGGGCTCGGAAACACGACACCTTGCGTGAGGCCGCCAGTGCGCACCCGACCGAGTTCGTCCCCGGTCTCGATATCAAGCACCACGATTTCCTCGGCATTGCGGCGATAGTCATTGATCACCAGCTCGCCGGTCTGTGGATACTGAAGCATGTGACTGGCGCAGCCGAAGTCGGGCTTGTCCCAGTGTGGCGTCAGGGTGCCGTCCGACGGCTGGTATCGCCAGGCACGCAAAGTGCGGTTTGCCGAGTCGTAGCCGATGATCAGTCGGCGTTTGAGGTCGTAGAGCGGCGGATTGGTGATGCTGCCGCCGGGCAGGCCATTGACCGTCACGATCTGATGATCGCGGGCATCGTGCATCGAGACCCGGATCAGCCGATTGGGGGTGGGGCTCACGCCCGCGCCGATCATGCTTCGCAGGTAGCGGTGATGCCCGTTGTCCATGAACCAGGCATTGTCGCCATCGAGCACCACGTCCCAGCCATAGGTTTGCGCGCTGTTGCCGATGTAATCGAAGCGCCAGTCGCGATCGGGTTCGAGCGTGCCGCGGTCGGCGTCGAAGTGATAGCGCATGATCGAGCGAACGCCCACGACATACACCGTGTTGCCGATGGCCGAGAGTCTGGCAATCGAGGCTTCAGGGCAGACGATCTCGGCGCAGACCGGCCGCAGGCTGTCCGGGTCGATGACCGTCAGATGGGCCGGTGTGCTGTCCGACAGGTTCTTGGTGACCAGCAGGCCGTTGGCCAGGATCACGAAGGAGTTGTAGGCCTGATTGATCGGCAGTTCGAGCGAGGCCTGCAGTCTGCACGAGCGCGAGAGCCGATGGGCATATCGGCCATAGACCACATAGAGCTTGCCGTTGCGGTGGATGGCCATGCCGCCCGGCCACATCGGGCCGCCTGCCAGTCTTGGCGAGCACTCGAGGGTGGCGAGCGTGTTCGGATCGATGCGCTCGACGCGCGCGGTTGTGGGCAGGCCGATGCGCGAGCGCAGCATTGAATGCGTGAGCAGATAGACCTCGCCGGGCGCGCCAAGGACCGTCATCGTGCCCATCATGATGTTGCGGCTGACCCAGCCGAGCGAGCCGCCCGAACGAAGATCGAGCCCCGCGGCACCCTGGCCGATCTGCAGACGCTGCGGGCCACCGTCCTCGCCGGGCCAGGGGCTGTCGAAGTAAGCCTGAGGATGCGATGGCTCGATGCTCGCCATGCTCATGACGCGCTGCTCACCGTCCGCAACCTATCCTGCTTCTCATGACCCGGTTCGCTGCTCATATCCCGCTTTGGCCTGGCTGCGTTATCCGGCCGCTCCCGCCTTTCAGCAGTGCTTCCTGCACCGCCCACAGTCGATCCTGGCCCCAGACCGCGGTATCGCCCACGACAAACGAGGGCACGCCCCAGATGCCGCGCGCGAACATGTCCTGCCGGTTGCGCTCGGCCACCTCGCGCCAGCCCTCATCCTGCAGGGCATCGCGTGCATCGGCCCACGCCAGCCCCGCGCGCTGCGCGATGCGGCGCAGGCCACGATCGGAGCCGGCGTCGATGCCTTCTGCCCACACGCCGTGCATGAAGGCACTCACATAGGCCTCGCCCAGTCCGAGCTTTTCTGCCAGCGGAATAAGTGCCAGGCCGCGTTCGGTGGGCTTGCCGACCGGGTCATTGACGCGACCGAATGGTGTGCCGCGCCAATGGGCTTCGCGAGCGGCATCGGCCGCGATATAGCCGCGTTTTTCTGAAGGCACCGGCAATCCACGCATCACCATCGGCAGCAGATAGCGCAGATTCACGCGGGCGCCGGTATGCCTGGCGAGCGCAAAGACCCGCGGCGTCACGATGGCTGAATAGGGGCTGCGAAATGAAAAGAAGAAGTCGATCTCGGGGTCTGCGTCTGCGTCATGCAGGGTCGCGAGGTCGTCGCCCGGCGGATACAGCAGGCCGGCCACGCCGTCGCGTTGCGCACCGAGCGACTGCAATCGACGCTCGAGATGGTGCAGCCGATCGATACCCCAATACCACTCGCCGCCATAGAGAAAGGTCGCGCCGAGGTAGTGACCCTGCTTGCGCCGCATGGCCTGAGCGTCGAGCCGATGCGCTGCAAGCGCCTCGGTCGTCGGCAGCGGCCCGCCGCGCGGGTCGCCCTGCAACAAGTCTTTTTGCGCCGTATCGGTTTGCCACAAGGCGCGCGAGATCGCTTCGGCTCGCGTGACGATATCGCCGTGCCTGATCGCATCGAGCAGCAGGAGGCCGGCCTGTTCGATCCGTTGCCCGCCCGGTTGCGCACCCGGATCGCTGAACCACAGCCCATGGCGCTGCGCCAGACGCTGCGCATCGAGTCGGCTGTAGTCGATCAGCATCGATCGCTGTGGCGCGGCCGCGTCATCCGGTGGTCCGACCAGACTGACGTCGATCTCGACCCGGTAACGCTGCGCGAGCTGCGGCAGGCTGCTGGCCGCCAGGGCGCTGTAGGGATCGTCGATCTGGTGAAAATACCGAATGCGGTGCGGCTCGCCGCGTGATTGCCTGTTACGCTCAACTCGCGTTCGCGTTTTCTCGAGGCGCTCACGCGCCAGCAGGCGCTGCGAGATCATCGGCATCAGCAGTGATTTGAGCGACACGATGACCTCAAGCCTTATGCGGAAAATTTCGGATCAGGGAAGTCTGCTTGCCCATACACTTATGCATGGCATACTGGGGAGTGCTGACTTGATGAGCGACCCCGCCGAGCGTTGGCCTGATTGCTTGACACCAGGTTTGGCCTCGAACATTTAACCCGATTGCCTCATGACGCGTACTGCCACTGATACCCGCAAAGCCCAGGCGCCGCGCCTGACCCGCGACGACTGGCTTGATGCCGCCTACGAAGTGGTGGCCGAAAGCGGATTCGATGCGGTCAGGGTGCTGTCGATTGCCGATACCCTCAAGGTTACCCGAGGCAGTTTTTACTGGCATTTTATCGATCATGCCGATCTCATCGCTGCGCTGCTGCAGCGTTGGCAGGTCCGCGAAATCGAAGTGGACAAGCGCCTGCAGGCCGATGCCACCGACGATCCGCAGGCCGATCTGGTCCGTCTGCTCGATGTTGCGCTGGCCTACGGCGGCTCCGACCTGAAGGCGTTGCGATTCGAGCAAGCCCTGCGCTCGCTGGGTCGGCGCGAGCCGACGGCCGCCGCAATGCTGGCCGAAGTCGATGCGGTTCGGATGGCGGTTTTCGAAGAGAAGTTTCTGCGTCTGACCGGTGATGCCCGCATGGCAAGCGAACTGGCGGCGCTGATCTATCTGGCGGTCGCAGGCGGCCTTCAGGCGCTTGCCAGGCCCGGCAGCGACGATCGTGTCGCTGCCTACCTGCGACGTGTCATCGCTGACTACCTCATTCATCGCCAGACCCCGGGTGCCGCGTCGTCGCTGGCGATCTGAGCGTGTCGGCGGCATCAGCCGATCAGGCGGGTTAAACCCAAGGCAAGCAGCGCTAGCAGCATGCCCACCATCAGGCGCACTGCAAACAGGCTGATGATCGGCTGCACCGGAAAGACCTGGGTGTGCTCGATCGCCGCCCATTTGTGCATGAATAGGTTTCCTTGCTCCGTCTCGACGACAAAGCGAAGGAAGTCGCGCCGGCTGCGGTAGCGAACCATCGCGATATAAGTCCAGGGCAAGGATTGCCCGTCATCGATGAAGCGACCGGCGTTTCTGGCAACCATCATCACCAGACTGGCGCGCTTGAGCAGCGGCCAGATGATCGCTCGGCCATAGCGCGTGTCGGCTGCCTGCACGTCATCACCATAGGTCGAGCCCGGCGGGTAAAGCGCTTTCGACCGCCAGCGGACCAGGTTGTGCATCACGAATTCACGGCCGTCGTCATTCGACAGCACCTTGCGCAGCTGCGCCAGACTTTCCGGATCGGCCTTGTGGGTCGACCCGCCTTCGAGCTGGCTGAGCGTCCGGTCAATCTCGGCCTGCGCCAGGGGTGACCCGCGCCCGCCGTACCAGAACAGGAAGAGCAGATAGAGCGCCGCCAGCGCGATACCGATCACCAGCGAGATCGACATTCTCAGGCCGCGCGGCTGACTTCCATGAACTGAGCGGCATTGCCCTCAAGCCATTGACGCGAGCGAGTGTCGTCATGCTGATCGGGGTGGAAGGTGGGCGACAGATAGTCCTTCCAGGCCCCGACATTGCCGCGAATCAGCCCATCGCGGCCAAACAGCATTTTTGCGCCGCTGCGCCAGGTGTCGAGTTTGAACAGACTGCCGTCGTGCCACAGATTGCGGATCGTCTGGCGCATCACATCGACCAGGAAATTGACCGTGACCACCTTGAAGACCCGGGTGCGCCATTGCTGATTGCCGCCGGTTGCGAGATAGATATCGAAGGCCGTGCTGCGGTGCTCGGACTCTTCCGCGCTATGCCATTGCCACAGGGTTTTAAGGCGAGGCTCGGCACCTTCCAGCACTTCGGGGTGGCGCAGAATCCAGTCGGCAAAAAGCGCTGTGAAATGCTCGGTTGCCGCGGTCGCAGCCAGATGGATTCGCAGATCGAGATTGGCAATCTTTTTCACGCGCCGTTGCGCCCTGGCCTCGATCTCGTTGGTAAAGCCCATGGTATCGAGGTGCCGATTGAACAGGGCATGAATATGCCGGTGCGTGGCCTCCTGGCCGATGAAGCCCTGGACCTCTTTCTCGTAACGCGACTGTTCCTGCGGCGGCAGCGACTTCATGCCGTTGCGCACCGAGTCGATGAAGTACTGTTCGCCGAACGGAAAGCTCATCGACAGGGCATTGAAGAAGGCCGACCGAAACGCATCGCCGCCATTCCAGCGAGCCGGAAACGGTTGTTTCAGATCGATCAGCAGACGTCTGACAACGAGATCGGTCATGACAGAATTCCATATTTGAAGGAGAAGCAAAGCGAATGACTCCGCGCACTTTACTGCGAGCCACTTGCAACAGTTTCCATACACTACTGTACTGTGGTGGCAATGTCAACCGTACAGTTATGTATGGATTATTTCCCGTCCTCTGTGTGGTGCTCGCGCTTGCCGCTTGCCAGTCGGCAGCGCTACCGGGCAACAGCGGCATCACGCTGGCTGAGCTGTCCCTGACCGGAACGCAATGGCTGCTCGAAGACCTCGCCGGTCGAGGCGTTCTCGATCGCTTGCAGTCGACGCTGAATTTTTCTGAGCCCGGTCGAGTGTCGGGCCGTGCGGGCTGCAATGATTTTTCCGGTCCGATCCGATCGGATGCTGCCCGCATCACGATCGGTCCTCTGATCGTCACCCGCAAAGCCTGCAGCCCGGCGGCCTCCGATCAGGAAGCCCGCTATCTCGAGGCACTGGCCGGTGCACGAACGATTCGGGCCGATGGCCCTTACCTGCTGATCGATACCGCGGTCGCCGGCAAGCCTCTCAAATTCACCCGGATGCGCTGAGTCCACCAATCAAGGCGGGTGCTCAGCACCGCCAACAAGCCCGGCGATCCGGGGCTGCATGGGCCGCGCTCAGCCCTCGCTTCGGATATTCCGTTCGCGAATCACCATCGCCCAGCGTTCGGTCTCACTGCGCAACAAGGCATCGAATTCTTCTGCCGAACCGGGTGTGATCTGTGTGCCCAGCTTGTCGAGCCGCCCGATGACTTCGGGCGTGCCAAGCGCTGCCAGGACCTCGTCCGACAGGCGCCTGATGATCGGCCTCGGCGTGCTTGCTGGCGCCAGCAGCCCATACCAGGGCAGGAACATCGCTGATGCAAAACCCGCTTCTCCGATCGTCGGAACATCAGGCAGTTCGCTCCAGCGCTTGGGCGCGCTGATAGCAAGCGCTCGCAGCCTGCCCTCCCGGACATGCGGAAGCGCAAGGGCAGCGGTCAAGACACCGAACTGCACCTGCCCGCTCGCAAGGTCGGGAATCATCTGCGGCTGACCCGGGTAGCGGACATTGTTCAACTGCAGACCGGTGCTCGAAAAGAAGAGCTCCTGGCCGAGATGATTCGAGGTGCCCACTCCCGGGTTCGAGACATTGATCTGCCCCGGTCTGGCCTTGGCGTACTCGACGAACTCTCGAAGGGTCTTGACCGGGACTGACGGCGACACCACGAACAGATTCGGCGGAGCGCCAATCAGGCCGACGCCTACGAAATCAGAGGTCTTGAACCGAGTCGACGAGGACAGCAGCGGCTGGGTGACCGTCGCCGGCGAGCCGGTCAGCAGGGTATAGCCATCGGGTGCCGCGCGCGCCACGGCCTCGGTGCCGATATTGCCATTGGCGCCAGGCCGATCGTCGATCACGAAGGGCTGCTTGAAGACGGTGGTCAGCCGGTCGGTGACTGCGCGAGTGACCAGATCGACAACACCGCCTGCAGGAAAGGGCACCACGACCTTGACCGGCCTGGAAGGCCAGGCCTCCTGCGCCGCGGTCATGCCGGGCAGCAGGCTCGCCGGCAGGATCACTGACCCGGCGAGCAGGCGTCGCCGACTTTGATCGGGCGTCAGATGCGGATGGGCAGACTTGAGCCTTGCCTGCGCCGAAGTCGTCGGCTCGCGGCGTGACATCAGGCGGCCTGGCGCACCGGCACCGAAAGACCAAGCCGCGCGCGTGCCGCATCGTATTGCCGGGTCAGGCGCTCAACCAGTTCGCCCGCGGTCGGGATGTCGTGCAGCGTGCCGATGCCCTGGCCGCAGCCCCAGATGTCACGCCATGCCTTGCTCTTGCCACTGCCGCCCGAACCGAATTGCATCTTGCTCGGATCGCTCTCGGGAAGATTGTCGGGATCGAGGCCGGCGGCCACGATCGACGGGCGCAGATAGTTGCCATGCACACCGGTGAAGAGGTTGGTGTAGACGATGTCACCGGCAGACGCATCGACGATCGCCGACTTGTAACCCTCGGCCGCATTCGCTTCGCGGGTCGCGATGAATGCCGAGCCGATATAGCCGAAGTCGGCACCCATGGCTTCCGCCGCCAGCACCGATTCGCCTGAGGCAATCGAACCGGACAGCGCGATCGGACCGTCGAACCATTCGCGGGTCTCCTGGACCAGCGCGAAGGGTGACTGAACGCCGGCATGTCCGCCGGCCCCCGACGCGACCAGGATCAGTCCGTCGGCGCCTTTTTCGATGGCCTTGTGTGCGAACTTCTGATTGATCACGTCATGAAGCACCATGCCGCCATAAGAGTGGACGGCATCGTTCAGGTCGTCGCGCGCACCCAGCGAGGTGATGACCAGCGGCACCTTGTATTTCACACACACCGCAAGGTCATGCTCGAGACGATCATTTGATTTATGCACGATCTGATTGACCGCATAGGGCGCGGCCGGACGCTCGGGGTGCGCTCGGTTGTATTCGTCGAGTTCGCTATTGATTCGGTCCAGCCACTGCTCGAGCACTTCAGCCGGGCGCGCGTTGAGTGCCGGAAAGGAGCCCACGATGCCCGCTTTGCACTGCGCAATGACCAGATCGGGGGTCGAGATGATGAAGAGCGGCGAACCGATCACCGGAATGGTCAGACGGCGTTTGAGTTCTTGCAGGGTCATGGTCGGGTCTCCTCTTTCTGAAACTTGAAGGCGACAGGATACACGGCCAATTCCGGGCTTTCGCTTGGCGCAGAAGGTAGACTTTCGGACCGAAATGCAAAGGGGAAAAAAATGAAAGCCGTTCTCTGTAAAGAATGGGGCCCTGCCGAGAACCTGGTTGTCGAAGAGGTGGCAGGTCGTGAACCCGGCCCGGGCGAGGTGCGAATCCGCATCAGGGCGGCAGGTGTGAACTTCCCTGACGTGCTGATCATTCAGAAGAAATATCAGGTGCAGCCAGCCTTGCCCTTCACCCCCGGATCTGAGGGCGCTGGTGAAGTCATGTCGGTCGGCGCCGGCGTCACCAGCGTTAAACCTGGCGATCGCGTCATCGTCTACAGCGGTGTTGGCAGCTTTGCAGAAGAGATCATCGCACCGGCTGAAAAAGTCGTGCCAATGCCGGCGGGCCTGTCCTTCGAGGTTGCCGCTGCCTTCACGCTGACCTATGGCACCTCCTGGCATGCGGTCCGCGATCGGGCTGCCTTGAAGCCGGGTGAAACCATGCTGGTGCTTGGCGCAGCAGGCGGGGTCGGCTTGTCAGCGGTCGAGATCGGTAAGGCGATTGGTGCACGGGTGATTGCCGCGGCTTCGACTGACGAAAAGCTTGCGATCTGCCGTGAACACGGCGCCGATGCGACGATCAATTACGAAAAAGAAGACCTGCGCGAAGCAATCAAGCGCGAGACCGGCGGCAAAGGTCCGGATGTGATTTATGACCCGGTGGGCGGCAAATTTGCTGAACCGGCATTTCGTTCCATCGGCTGGCGCGGTCGTTATCTGGTGATTGGGTTTGCCAATGGGCAGATCCCCGCGCTGCCACTGAACCTGATGCTGCTCAAGGGCGCATCAGTGGTGGGTGTCTTCTGGGGTGAATTCACCAAGCGCGAACCCGCGGCCAACGCGGCGGGTATGGCCGAGATGCTGGAGTGGCTCGCACAAGGCAAACTGCGTCCGCATATCTCGGGCACTTATCGCCTCGATCAGGTGGCGCAAGCGCTCAATGACATGTCGGCACGCAAGGTGACCGGCAAGATCCTGATCGTGCCCTGATTTGCGCTTGGCGTCTGTGAGCCGGCCTGGCTCACAGAACGTCTTCAAGCGATTCGATGCCGCGCTCGCGCATCGCGGCTCGCATCTTGGCCAGCGCGCTGGCCTCGAGTTGACTGGCGCGCTGTGTCGAAATGCTGAGCTGGCGGGCGATTTCGACCAGCGTCAGGCCGCTGGAGGCATCGTCGGTGCCCAGCCCGAAGCGCAACTGGAGGACGGTTCTTTCGTTGAGAGTCAGCATGTCGTTACCCATGTGAGTTGAATGACGGAGCCAATGTGCAGGCGCTCGATTCACGCCTTTCATATGAGGATGCTTCGTCGGTGGCTCAAGGGGTGAGCCGTCGTAAATGCGACAGAAAAACGCCTGCCCCGCTTGGGTCGCGGGTTTTGGGCGGTCTGAAAGCTGAGGTAATCTTGGCCCCCCAATCGACCGGTGGCCACGGGCCGCCCAGGAGTTCTTCCGATGAAAACACCGTTTCGCAGCTGCGCTGCCGCATTGCTGCTGTTGAGCCTCGCGGCTTCGCCTGTCCTGGCTCAATCAAAAAAAGAACTGGTCAACAAGCTTGTTCTCCTGCAGCAGCCAGGCGTCGAGGCCATGGCCCGAGGCATGGCCGAGCAGCCCGCCATTCAGTTGACCATGCAGGCGCGCCAGCTGATCGAAAAGGTTCCCGCAGAAAAGCGCGATGCGGTGATCAAGGCCATTGATACCGATCTCAAGAAATATGTCGACGAGACGGTCCCGCTGCTGAGAGATCGCGCGGTCAAGCTGTCGCCGACCGTGATCGGTGCAGAGCTCGAAAGCAATTTCAACGAGGATGAGCTCAAGCAGTTGATCACCTGGTTCGAGTCGCCGGTCATCAAGCGTTTTCAGCAGCTTGCACCGGGTATGCAGCGCACCCTCACCGAAAAGCTGGTCACCGAGACCCGCGCCCAGGTCGAGCCCAAGCTGTCGGCGCTTGAAGCGTCAATGGCCAAGCAGCTTGGCGTGACACCTGCAAGTGCCGGCGGCGCAGCAGGCCCATCGGGTGCGGCACCCGCGGCGGCCGGGCCGGGCAATCGCAGCGCAGGCGAGGCGCCGCGCAAATAATCGCGCGGGCCGCCGGCCTGAACGCATCGTCAGCGCAGGCTTGCCTGCGCGACGGCCAGGGCGGTCATGTTCAGGATGCGCCGCACGGTGGCCGATGGCGTCATGATATGCACCGGTCGAGCCGCGCCCAGCAGGATCGGGCCGACGGTGATGCCTTTGCCGCCAGTGGTCTTGATGACGTTGAACAGCACGTTCGCGGCATCGAGGTTCGGCATGACCAGCAGATTGGCCGAGCCGCTCAGGCGTGAGTCGGGGAGATAGGCCTGACGGACCTCTTCGGACAGCGCCGCATCACCGTGCATTTCGCCATCGGATTCGATCTGCGGATGCTGAGCCGCGAAACGCTCTGCCGCGGTTCGCATCTTTACCGCACCGGGGCGCTGACTCGATCCGAACATCGAGTGCGAGACGAAGGCCACCTTGGGGGTGACTGCAAACAGCGACATCGCCTGAACCGCCATGCCCGCAATCTCGCTGAGCTGATCGGCAGTGGGCTCTTCATTGACCATGGTGTCGGTCATGAAAAGCGTGTGCTCAGGCAGCATCACGGCATTCATGGCCGCCATGCATGAGGCGCCCTTTGCCAGTCCGATGATTTCCTGCACTCGCTCCAGATGTTCGTCGAAGCGACCGACCAGACCGCACACCATGGCATCGGCGTCGTGCCGGCGAACCATCATCGCCGCGATCGTGGTCGTCGACTGGCGCATCAGCGACTTTGCGAGTTCGGGCGTCACGCCGCGCCGGCTCATGAGCTGGCGATAGTCGGTCCAGTAATCGCGAAAGCGCGAGTCATCTTCCGGATCGACCAGATCGAAGTCGACGCCCGCGCGAATTCTCAGACTGGCTCGCGAAATCCGGCTTTCGATGACACCCGGACGGCCGATCAGGATTGGCCGTGTCAGTCCTTCGTCAATGGCTGCCTGCACCGCGCGCAGAACCCGCTCGTCTTCGCCTTCGGCATAAACGATCCGTCGCGGCTGTCTGCGTGCAGCAGCGAATACCGGACTCATGAATAGGCCGGTGTGGGTGATGAAACGCGTGAGCGAATCGCGATAGGCATCGAGATCGGCGATCGGCCGTGTGGCCACGCCCGACTCTGCGGCGGCCCTGGCCACCGCCGGTGCAATGCGAAGAATCAGTCGGCTGTCGAAGGGTTTGGGAATGAGATAGTCGGGGCCGAAACGCAGATCCTGGCCCGGATAGGCCGCGGCAACTTCATCGGACAATTCTGCCTTGGCGAGGTCGGCGATTTCGCGAACGCAGGCCAGTTGCATCGCTTCGGTGATTCGCGTGGCGCCGGCATCGAGCGCGCCACGAAAGATATAGGGAAAGCACAGGACGTTATTGACCTGATTGGGGTAATCGGAGCGACCGGTCGCAATGATGCAGTCGGGTCGACCCGCCTTGGCCAGCTCGGGCCTGATCTCGGGTTCGGGATTGGCCAGCGCCAGGATGATCGGGCGAGGCGCCATGCTGGCGACCATGTCCTGCGTGAGGACACCGGCGGCAGAGCAACCCAGAAAGACGTCAGCGTCTTTGACCACATCCGCCAGTAAACGTGCCTCGGTCCGTCTGGCATAACGTTGCTTGGAGACATCCAGGCCCTGTCGCTCGTCGTGGATCACGCCTTTCGAGTCGCACACAAAAATGTTTTCGCGGCGCATGCCGAGCCCGACAAAGACATCGAGCACTGCAATGGCTGCCGCACCGGCACCCGAGACGGCGACCTTTACCGATTCGATCGGCTTGCCGACCAGTTCCAGGCCGTTCAGCAGGGCGGCGGCTGAAATGATCGCTGTGCCATGCTGATCATCGTGAAAGACCGGGATCGACAGGCGCTCGCGCAGTTTGCGCTCGATTTCGAAGCACTCAGGCGCCTTGATGTCTTCCAGGTTGATCCCGCCTAAGGTCGGCTCGAGCGCCGCGATGATCTCGATCAGCCGATCCGGATCCTTCTCTGCGAGTTCAATATCGAAGACATCGATCCCGGCGAACTTCTTGAACAGGCAGCCCTTGCCCTCCATGACCGGCTTGCTTGCGAGCGGACCGATGTCACCCAGGCCCAGCACGGCCGTGCCGTTCGTGATCACACCGACGAGATTGGCTCGCGAGGTGTAATCGGCGGCCAATGAGGGGTTGCGCTCGATTTCAAGGCAGGCATAGGCAACGCCCGGCGAGTAGGCAAGTGAGAGATCGCGCTGGTTGGACAGCGGCTTGGTCGGCGAGACTGAAATCTTGCCTCGGGTCGGGGAGCGGTGATAGTCGAGGGCTGCCTCTCGCAGCGCTTCTTCGGCTTTCGACAACGGGGCTTGATCTTTTTTCATGGCAAATCCAGTTGAGACTTCAGCGGTGCTTGACCACCGCGACGTGAATTCGATCCGCTCGAGTCAGAAACGGAAAAACGGCAAGCAGGACTGCAAAAAGGTCATCTGCCTAATCATAGCGCCCGAGAGATGACAGATGATTTCGTCAGGTGTTCAGGACTCGAGCCGCTTCGCTCGACATCAGTTCATTAGCTGATCGGCTGCTTGTAATCAGCGAGTTGCGGCTATCGCCGTCTGGCTGGTTGGCGCGCGTGTCGCTCGGACAGAGAAACGTAGCTCGACATGCCGATGGAAGCTTGCCCCCGCCAGCGTGCTGGCGATCAGGGCGAGAATCAGGCCCAGGCCACTTGCGAGAAGGTTATCCGCAAAGAAGTGCGACACGCCGGCATTGATAATCAGGCAGACCGGGTAATGCACCAGAAAGACCGAATAGGAAATCCGGCCAAGCCAGGCGACGAATCGTTCGACACCGGAAAAGGGTGCCGCTCCGCGCCGCGAAGGCTTTATCAGGCTCGACGCAAAAAGCAGTGCTGCCACAGCCAGACCCACCGCAATTCGGGAGCGGAAATCAAGGATCAGTGCCAGGGCGACGACCATCCCGATCAGTGTCGCCATCGTGACCGGTCGCTTGGACGTCGTTGCCCACCAGATGAGGGCACCCAGACCGTAGCTGCCGAAGAAATAAATGCCCCAGATGTCGAAGGCGACCTCGCGGTTGAAATAAAAGAGGGAAGCGGCCATGCCAATTGCCACCAGCATGGGGGCCAGCCAGTGCCCTGATCGCCGCGATGCCAGCCAGACCAACGCGGTCAGGCCGCAATAAAGCTGAAGGTCGATTGCGATGTACCAAAGCCCCGCTGAAAGTGAATCCTGACCGACGATGTTCTGCAGCATCAGCAGGTTGGCGAACACCTGGTAGAGCGACGGTTTGGCAGGGATCGATTCGAAATCAGCCCAATGCCGCGCGATTGCAGCCGCGATGATCGCCATGCTGATGGCGACCGCATAAGGGATTGACAGCCGCAGGTAGCGACGGAACATGACCGACAGCGGCGACCCGAAGTTCGCCCTGCCTTGCGGGGCAAGTGCCCGAGCAGCCATGTAGCCTCCCAGCACGAGAAAAACCTGCACCGCGATGCGTCCGTTTGCGCTGAGCCAGCCGACCACACCGCCGAGGAACGGGCTTAACACATCCGACATCGGCCCATAAAACGCAAGGTGATGCAGGACAATCAACTGGGACGCGATACCCTTGAGGGCATCGATGACGGGCAGACGCTGGGGCATAGACACAAAACCCGGATCGGTGGGGTGACTTTCGGACAAACGGCATTCTAGACGACCGTCGGTGATCTGACATTCATTTGTCATGGTGAATCGACAGACTCGACCGCTTTGCCATCCCGGCACAGACTAAGTCATCAAGGGGGAATAATGAATTTCAAGGCACTTATTGCGGCAGCAGTTCTGGCTGTCGCAGCACCGGCTCATGCGCAGGTCGAGATCCAGTGGTGGCATGCAATGGGCGGCGCGCTCGGCGAATGGGTCAACGGTCTCGCCAAGGACTTCAACGACCAGCAGAAGGATTACAAGGTCGTCCCGGTCTTCAAGGGCAATTACGATGAGGCGATGACCGCGGCAGTCGCGGCCTTTCGTGCCGGCAATGCGCCGCACATCCTCCAGGTCTTCGAGGTGGGTACGGCCACGATGATGGCGAGCAAGGGCGCGATCGTGCCGGTGACCAAGGTCATGAGCGATGCCGGCCTGAAATTTGATCCTAAGGCTTATGTGCCGGCGGTCTCCGGCTACTACACCGCCCCCAACGGTCAGATGCTGAGCTTGCCCTTCAACAGCTCGACCACGGTCTTCCATTACAACAAGGATGCCTTCAAGGCGGCCGGTATGGATCCTGAAAAGCCGCCGACCACCTGGCCCGAGGTTGCGCTGGCCGCGGCAAAATTGAAGGCAAGCGGATTCAAGTGCCCGCTGACGACGTCCTGGGTGAGCTGGACCCAGCTGGAGAGTTTTTCGGCCTGGCATAACGTCGAGTTCGCCACCAAGCGCAACGGCTTCAATGGACTCGACGCGCGCCTTGTCTTCAACACACCTTTGCATGTCCGTCACATCGAGAACCTGGCCAATCTGTCGCGTCAGGGCCTCTTTGTGTACAAAGGCCGCGCTGGCGCCGCCGATGCCACGTTTGTTTCGGGCGAATGCGCGATGTACACCGGATCATCGGCCGCGTACGGCAACATCAAGCGCAATGCGAAATTCGCAGCTGGCATTTCTTCGCTTCCGTATTACCCGGATGTCCCTGGTGTACCCCAGAACACCGTGATCGGCGGTGCAAGCCTGTGGGTCATGTCGGGCAAAACACCGGCCGAGTACAAGGGCGTTGGCGCCTTCTTCGACTACCTTAGCCGCGCAGACGTGCAGGCCAAGAGCCACCAGATGACCGGCTATCTGCCAATCACTCTGGCTGCCTTCGAGCTGACCGAGAAGTCGGGCTTTTATGCCAAGAACCCCGGTGCCGATGTCGCGGTCAACCAGATGATCCGCAAGACCACCGACAAGTCGCGTGGTATCCGGCTGGGCAATTTCGTGCAGATCCGCGCGATCATCGATGAAGAGCTCGAAGGCGTGTGGGCCGGCAAGCAGGGCGTCAAAGAAGCGCTGGATACCGCGGTGCGTCGCGGAAACGAACAGTTGGAGCGCTTCGAGAAAGCGAACCGTTCCTGATCCTGCAAGCGATTGGCCATCGAAAAGCGCGTCCGATTCGGCAACCGATGGTTGCCGTGGCTGCTGGTCGCGCCGCAGATGGCCGTCGTGACGATCTTCTTTTTCTGGCCAGCGGGCAGTGCGCTCTATCAAAGCGTGCTGCTCGAAGATGCCTTTGGCGGATCGACCCAGTTTGTGGGTCTCGAAAATTTTGATCGGCTGTTTTCTGACGGCAGTTATCTGGCGTCGTTCCGTACCACGGCCGTCTTCTCGCTGCTGGTGGCAAGCTGCGGGATCTGCACTGCGCTGCTGCTGGCGGTCATGGCCAACCGGGTGATCCGTGGCGCCACGCTCTACACCACGCTGCTGGTCTGGCCTTATGCGGTGGCGCCGGCCATCGCAGGGGTACTCTGGCTGTTCATGTTCGCGCCGTCGGTGGGCATCGTCAGCCATGCGCTGCGCAGCCTCGGCATCGAATGGAATCATCTGCTCAATGGCAACCAGGCGATGGCGCTGATCATCATGGCGGCGGTCTGGAAGCAGATCTCCTACAACTTTCTGTTTTTTCTGGCCGGCCTGCAGTCCATACCGAAAAGTCTCATCGAAGCTGCTGCGATTGACGGCGCCCGTCCGTGGCATCGTTTCTGGACCATCGTCTTTCCGCTGCTGTCGCCGACCACCTTCTTTTTGCTGGTCATCAACATCGTGTACGCCTTCTTCGATACCTTTGCGATCGTCGATGCGGCCACGCAGGGCGGCCCGGGCAAGGACACCGCGATCCTTGTCTACAAAGCGTACTACGACGGCTTCAAGGCCATGGACCTCGGCGGATCCGCTGCGCAGTCGGTGATTCTGATGGCGATCGTGATCGCGCTCACCGTCGTGCAGTTCCGTTACGTCGAACGCCGCGTGCAGTACTGACATGGTCGAACGCCGCCCGGTCATGACCCTTGTGGCCCATCTGGTGCTGATCTTCGGCGTCCTGCTGGTGTCCTTCCCTCTCTATGTCACCCTGGTCGCTTCGACGCAGACCTCAGAGCAGATCGTGCAGCAGGCGCCGATGTCGCTGTGGCCGGGCTCGAATCTGATCGATACCTATCGTGCCGCGCTCTTTGGCGGACAGACCGCATCAGGCAGTCGCATCTCACCGGTTGCACCGATGCTCAAGGTCAGTTTCATCTGCGCCATGGTGATTGCGCTCGGCAAAATCTCGATCTCGATGCTGTCGGCTTTTGCCTTCGTCTATTTCCGCTTTCCCGGGCGCACGCTGTGCTTCTGGATGGTGTTCATCACGCTGATGCTGCCGGTCGAAGTGCGTATCGGGCCGACCTATCAGGTGGTTGCCGGTCTGGGACTGCTCAATACCTATACCGGGCTGACCCTGCCGCTGATCGCGTCGGCCACCGCAACCTTCCTCTTTCGGCAGTTCTTTCTGACGGTTCCCGACGAACTGACCGAGGCGTCGCGCATCGATGGCGCCGGTCCGATTCGCTTTTTCATTGATGTGCTGCTGCCCCTTTCGGCAACCAGCATTGCTGCGCTTTTCGTGATCCAGTTCATCTACGGCTGGAATCAGTATCTCTGGCCGCTGCTCTTTACAACCGATGAGTCGAAATACCCGATCGTCATGGGCATCCGGCGCATGCTTGCCGGTGGTGACGCCGGCAACGAATGGAATGTGGTGATGGCGACTGCGATACTCGCGATGCTGCCGCCGGCGCTGGTCGTCCTGCTGATGCAGAAGTGGTTCGTCAAGGGCCTGGTCGACGCCGAGAAGTGATGAAGCTGGGGGATTGAATGGCGTCGTTGTCGATTCGTGATGTGGTGAAGGACTATCGGGCAGGCCTGCGCGTGAATCGGGTGATTCATGGCGTCAGCGCCGAGGTTTCCGACGGCGAGTTCATTGTGATCGTGGGGCCCTCCGGCTGCGGCAAGAGCACCCTCTTGCGGATGGTTGCAGGGCTCGAGGAAATCAGCGGCGGTCATATCGCCATCGGGCAGCGTGTCGTCAATGACATCGAACCCGCCGAGCGCGACATCGCGATGGTGTTTCAGAACTACGCGCTCTATCCGCACATGAGCGTATTCGACAACATGGCCTACGGCTTGAAGATCGCTCGCGTGCCGCGCGACCAGATCGCGCTCAGGGTCCGCCGGGCGGCGTCGATTCTCGAAATTGAAGCCTTCCTCGATCGCAAGCCCGGGCAACTGTCGGGCGGGCAGCGTCAGCGTGTGGCGATGGGGCGTGCCATCGTGCGCGAACCAAAGGTATTTCTGTTCGATGAGCCGCTCTCAAACCTCGATGCGCGGCTGCGGGCACAAACCCGCATCGAAATTCGCAAGCTGCATGCCGAGCTCGGCGTGACCTCGCTGTTCGTGACCCACGATCAGGTCGAGGCCATGACGCTCGCCCAGCGGGTCATCGTCATGAATGCGGGTCTGATCGAGCAGATCGGTACGCCCGAGGAGATCTACCGGGCCCCTGAATCCACCTTCGTTGCCGGGTTTATCGGTGCGCCGCCCATGAATCTCATGACGGTTCGCGGTGATGGCGCGCGCCTATCGCGTGCCGGTTGCGAATTACCCTTGTCGGGCAGTGCCCCGCGTGCGGGTGATCTGATCGTGGGGGTCAGGCCAGAGCATGCTCGGCTCGACGACCGTGGATGGCCGATGAAGGTTGAACTGGTCGAGTTGCTGGGCGCGGAGCGGCTCATCCACGGCCGTCTGGCCGATGCGCCGTTCATTGTTCGAACTGATGCGCGTCTGGCGGCGCCGAGCGCGGGCCAGATCGTTGGCCTCGAGATCGCGCCCGAGAGTCTGCATTGGTTCGATCCGACAAGTCAGAAGAGGATCCCGACATGAGTACATCGCCCCTTGCGCCAGCTCATTCGTTCGATGAATCGCTGTTGCCGACAGGGGTGCGATCGCGATTTGTCGACAACATCAATGGCTTGCGCATGCATGTGCTCGAAGCCGGCTATGACACGCCAGGGCGTCCCTGTCTGCTCTTGCTGCATGGGTTTCCAGAGATCGCCTACAGCTGGCGAAAGCTGATGCCGGCATTGGCCGCTGCCGGTTATCACGTGGTGGCGCCGGATCAGCGCGGCTACGGACGGACTACAGGCTGGGATGGTCGTTATGAGGCCGACCTCGATTCATTCCGAATGCTGAATCTCGCGCGCGATGCCATTGGCCTGATTCATGCCCTGGGGTATCGAAGCGTCTGCGCGGTCATCGGCCACGATTTCGGCGCGCCGGTCGCAGGCTGGTGTGCACTGGTGCGCCCCGATGTTTTCAGGTCGGTGGTGCTGATGAGCGCGCCTTTCGGCGGCCCGCCCGCACTGCCTTTCGATACCGCCAATCGGGAATCAGCCAAGCGGCCCCCGGCGCCCGATCTGCCGACTGCGCTGGCGGCATTGCCCGAGGCGCGCAAGCACTATCAGTGGTACTACTCCACGCCGCAAGCCAACCGCGACATGCTTGATGCGCCGCAAGGGCTGCACGCATTTCTGCGAGCCTATTACCACATGAAGAGTGCTGATTGGTCTGAAAACCGACCGCACGAGCTGACCGACTGGTCTGCGGCCTCCATGGCGCAGCTGCCGCTTTACTACGTGATGAACCTGGGCAGCGATATGCCTGCGACTGTTGCGCCTTACATGCCAGGCGCAGAGCAGGTCGCGGCGTGCCGATGGCTCCCCGACCACGAGCTTGCAGTGTATGTCGCTGAATATCAGCGCGTCGGATTTCAGGGCGGGCTGCAGTGGTACCGCTGCTCAACCGGTGGTCGCTATGTCGCAGAGCATCAGCTCTTTGCGGGCCGAACGATTGATGTGCCTTGCGCCTACATTGCCGGTGCGAGCGACTGGGGGACGTACCAGAAGCCGGGCGAGCTCAAGGCAATGATCACTTCGGCCTGCACGCGGATGCTTGGCATGCATCTGGTCGATGGCGCGGGGCATTGGGTCCAGCAGGAACAAGCGCCAGCGACGCTGGCGATCATTGACGCTTTCCTGCGCGAGATTGCCTAGCGCATTGTCGTCACAATCTCTAAGTAACTTAGGCAAAGGTACTGCGGCCTTGCCGTACTCAAGCAGTCCAGTGACGTCGTTTCAGTTTCCAGAGCGGGTCTTCAGACTCAGGACTTTCTCGACCAGCTCGTCGATGACCTCGCCCTGGCTTGCCAGTGAACCGCTTGCCTTGAGCCTTGCCAGACCGTCGCGCGTGGTCGCTTTGACCAGCACATTGATATAAACCTTGCGGGGAGGGCGTCCGCGTCGTGTCGGTGCTGTGACTGAGGTGGACACATTGCTCTTTGAAGCGGGGAGTCGCGTTGCCATCGAGTTCTTTCCGGATAATTTGCGGCAGGTTAGCATCGCCTTCACTTGATGGCTAACCTGCAGATTGAATATCGACGATGCAGCGCGCCTAATTGTTTCGAATTTCAAAAAAACTTCTCTTTTTGGAATCGGTGTGACTTCCGTCACAAGTCCCTGATACCATGCCGACCCGGCGGCTCGGTAATGGATCGGGCTTGTGAAGAAAATTTTTTACGGAGAAATTCATGGTCAGCAATATCCTCGAGCTGTTTTCCGGTGGTCCCAGCCAGAGCATGGTTGGTGCAGTCAGCAAGATGCTTGGTGAGAGCGAAGGCGGCGTTCAGTCGGCTGTCGGTTCGCTGATCCCGACGTTGCTTGGCGGCATGATGCAGAAGTCTTCCACGACCCAGGGTGCGGGCGATCTTTTCAAGATGGTGACGGGTGCAAACATCGACCCGGGAATGCTGTCAAATATCGCCGGAATCCTCGGCGGCGGTGCGCCGACCGACAAACTGCTCTCAACCGGGGCCAGTCTGGTCTCAGGTCTGTTCGGTGGTGACAAGGTCTCCGGACTGGCCAGTGCCTTGTCGTCGGTCGCCGGAATCAAAGCCGGTTCGGCCAGCTCGCTGATCAGCATCGCCGCACCCTTTCTGTTCGGCATGATCAAAAAGCTTGTTTCTGAGCGCGGCCTCGATGCAACTGGCCTGGCGAACCTTCTCCTTGGTCAGAAAGCCACTCTCGCCAAAGCGAATGTTGATCCTCGTCTGACCAGCGCCCTCGGCTTCAGCAGCTTCTCGAACATGCTCGATCGGGTTCCTGCTTCGCTGGCCGCGGTGGCCGCGCCTGCAGTGGCCAAGGTCGTTCCGGCGGCAGCGCCTGCGTCGTCAGGGCTGATGAAATGGCTCCCCTGGCTGGCGGCGCTGATTGGTGCTTACCTGCTGTGGCAGTGGTTGTCGCCTAAGGCTCCCGCGCCTGCGCCGGCAGCACCGCCGACAGTTTCTGCGCCGGCCCCTGCTCCGGCGCCAGCAGCGGTTGCCCTTCCTGCATCGGTCTACTTTGAACTCGACAAGTTCGATATCGGTGCTGAAGGTTCCAAGACCATTGCTGATGTCGTTGGGCTGGTTTCCAAAGACGGCAAGTACGCTGTGACCGGCTACACCGACAAGACCGGTGATCCTGCACACAACGAGGAACTCGCCAAGAACCGGGCGAAGGCTGTGAAAGAAGCGATGATGGCGGCTGGTGTTGCTGAGGCCAACATCACAATGCAGCCGCCCGAGTATCTGACCGGCAGCTACGAAGATCGCGCCGCTCGCCGGGTCGATATCAACAAGGCGAACTGACCTTAGCGGTTCCCGGGACTCGTCCCGGGTGTCACGCCAACCGGGCCGATCGCAACAAGCTTGCGATCGGCCCGGTTTTTTTGCGGACGATCCGCTCAGGCGTGACCTGTCACCGCATGCGGCACATAGGGTGCTTCCATTGCATCGATTTCTTCTTTGGTGAGGCTGATCGACAGGGCGGCCACTGCATCGTCGAGTTGCTCGAGACGCGTCGCACCGACGATCGGTGCGGTGACCTCGGACTTCTGCAGCACCCAGGCCAGTGCAATCTGAGCGCGCGGCACGCCGCGGGCCTGTGCCACCTCACCAACGGCTTCGGCCACCTTGCGGTCGGCATCGCCGGTGCGCGCATAGAGGGTGCGACCGAATTCATCGGTCTCCAGACGCGCTGTCGACTGATCCCACGGGCGCGTCAGTCGACCTCTTGCCAGCGGGCTCCACGGAATCACAGCGATCCCCTGATCACGGCAAAGCGGCAGCATTTCGCGCTCTTCTTCGCGGTACAGCAGATTCACGAAATTCTGCATCGACACGAATCGCGTCCAGCCGTGGCGCTCCGAGATCGCCAGCGCCTTGGCGAACTGCCAGGCGTACATCGATGACGCACCGATGTAGCGGGCTTTGCCTGCCTTGACCACATCATGCAGCGCTTCGAGGGTTTCTTCGATCGGGGTGCCGTCATCCCAGCGATGAATCTGGTAGAGGTCGACATGGTCGGTGCCCAGGCGGCGCAGGCTGGCGTCGATCTCGGTCATGATCGCCTTGCGCGACAGGCCGGCGCCATTAGGCCCCTTGTGCATCCGACCGTTCACTTTGGTGGCGATGACCACTTCCTCGCGGCGTGCATAGTCGATCAGCGCGCGTCCGACATATTCCTCACTGGTCCCGGCCGAGTAGACATTGGCGGTATCAAAAAAATTGATGCCCAGGTCGAGCGCGCGCTTGATGAACGGCCGGCTTTCGGCCTCACCCATCGACCAGGGGTGGGGGCCGCGATCGGGTGCGCCATAGCTCATGCATCCGAGGCAAAGTCGCGAGACGTCGAGGCCGGTGCGGCCGAGTTTCAGGGTTTTCATCAGACTTGCCTCAGTTCTTTTCGTCGAAATAGGCACGCAGGTCGGGGTCGAGAGTCTGGCCGTCGTCGAGCTGCACGCCGAGGGTGTTGAGAATCATCGAGACCTGGGTGTACTGGCCTGCGGTGAAGACCGCGTCCATGCACTGTTTGGGATTGAAATGCGCAGACAGTTCCTGCCAGGTCTCTGGCGTGATGAACTGATCGGCATGTAATTCGTCGCAGGCCTTGATCAGGGCGACTTCGGGAGCGCGCCAGTTGGGCGCCTGCGCACCCTGCTTGATGGCGGTGATCTCGGCTTTGGTGAGTCCGGCGCGCTCGCCGATCTCACAGTGTTGTGTCCATTCATAGCCCGAGCGGCACAGAAAGCCGATTCGCAGCACTACGATCTCCCGCTCGCGAGCGGGCAGGGTGCTGCGCTTGCTCAGCACATAGCTCGCCCAGCCCAGAAAGGCGCGCAGTGCGTCCGGATGACCGAGCAGCGTGCGAAAGATGTTCAGGATCGGGCCGCGCGTCATGAGCGGTGTGGCGAGTGCGGTCTGCTCGGCGGTCCAGTCCTTCTGTGGGACGGGCGCAATACGGGGGCTTCTCAGTCTCATGGTGTCTCCTTGGGTCATTGTTCGAGTTATCGATCCGCATTCTGCCTGCTGTCGGCTGTCCTGCGTGCGCGGCTGTGTTACGGTTTTCGCTTTGCCAACCCGAGGAGACACTCGTGCAGACATGGCGCATCGGATCGGTGACCGTCACCAAGATCCTCGAAATCGAATCGGTTGGCGGATCGCGCTTCATCCTGCCGCAGGCAACACGCGAGGCGTGCTGCGAGATTGAATGGATGAAGCCTCACTTCATGGACGACGAAGGGCGGCTCAAGATGAGCATCCATGCCCTGGTCATCCAGACGCCAACGCGGCGCATCATCGTTGATACCTGTCTTGGCAACGACAAGCAGAATCGGTCGGTGCCGACCTGGAACAATCTGCAGGGGTCTTTCCTGCGCGACCTGGCGCAGGCCGGCTTCGCGCGTGAGTCAATCGACACGGTCCTGTGCACCCACCTGCATGTCGATCATGTCGGCTGGAACACCATGTGGGTCGACGGTCAATGGGTGCCGACCTTTCCTAATGCGCGCTATCTCATGGCCAGCACAGAATTCAGCTACTGGCAGGGCAAGCGGGATGTGCCCGAGCAGGTGGCGATCTTCGATGATTCAGTCAAGCCGGTTTTCGATGCAGGCCTGGTCGATCTGGTCGATACCTCGTTCCAGATCTGCGATGAGGTCCGGCTGGTGCCGACCGTCGGGCACACGCCGGGGCATGTCAGCGTGGCTATCACTTCGCAGGGCGAAAATGCCCTGATCACCGGCGATTTCATCCATCACCCCTGCCAGCTGGCCTGGCCGGCCTGGGCGTCGAGTGCCGATTACGACACCGAGCAGTCGACGAAGACGCGTCGCGAGGTGTTCGGCAGGCTGGCCGGTACACCCACGCTGGTCATTGGCACCCATTTCGCAGGCGCCACTGCGGGTCATATCGTCAAAGACGGCGACGCTTTTCGTCTGGAGGTCTGAAAAATGCATCAAGCCATGGTCAGTGCGGCCCAGCCCGAGGCGGTCGAAGCCGGCCTCGACATTCTTGCCGCCGGCGGCAATGTCATCGACGCGGCCATCGGCGCGGCCCTGGTGCAGACCGCGGTCGATCCGCAGATGTGCGGGGTGGCCGGGTTCGGTTCGATGCACATCCATCTGCCCGAGCGGGGTGTGCACACCTTCATCGATTTTCACGGCCGGGCGCCGCTGGCGACCCGACCCGAGATGTGGCAGGACCGGATCGTCGGCGAATGTGATGACGGCTTCGGTTTTGTGCTCAAGGAAGCGGTCAATGAGGTCGGTTATCAGTCGATGACCACGCCGCTCACCATCAAGGCCTTCGATGAGGCCTTGCGCCGCTTCGGAACCCGCACGCTGGCACAGATGCTCCAGCCGGCAATCGGGTATTGCGAGACAGGCTTTGCGATTCGCCCGCATGTGCACAGTTTCTGGATGCAGCCGGCTCAGTCAGGTCGCATCGAGCGCATCAGGGTGCTGACCGATTGTGCGGCTTCAGCAAAGATCTACCTCACGCCGAATGGCCAGCCGCGCAAGGTGGGCGAACTGCTGCGCAACCCCGACATGGGTCGCACCTATCGTCGGATTGCCGAGCATGGTGTCGACGATTTTTATCATGGCGAGATCGCCCGTCGCATCGATGCCGATATGAAGGCCCATGGCGGACTGATCACCATGGCCGATCTGGCAGCCTGTGCAACCGAGTCGGTCGACCCGCTGTGGACCACCTATCGTGGCTATCGCGTGGCCACCAACCAGCCACCTGGCGGTGGTCTGATGATCGTGCTGATGCTCAATATTCTGGAGAATTTTGATCTGACTGCGATGGGTCACAACTCGCCCGACTACATCGCGACCATCAGCGAAGCGATGAAGATCGCGACCGTCGATAAAGACGAACGCATGGGTGATCCGCGTTTTGTCGACATTCCGATGGCAGACCTGACCTCCAAGGAGTACGCCGCGCGCATGGCGGCTCGCATTCGCAGCGGCGAAAAGACGCGCGTGCCCCGCATGAATGCCGGTGGCCCTGAAAGCAAGGAGACCACGCATATCTGCGTGGCCGACGCTAAGGGCAACTGCGTGTCGTTGACCCATTCGCTTGGCTCCAGTTCGGGCGTGGTCACCGATGGTCTGGGCTTCATGTACAACAACTGCATGATGGTCTTTGATCCGCGCCCCGGCCGCGCAGGCTCGCTGGCTCCCGGCAAGGCAAGGTTCTCGGCGATGTCCCCGACCATGGTCTTCAAGGGTGACAAACCGTTTTTCATCGTCGGCTCGCCTGGCGGCACCACGATCACGATGGGCAATCTGCAGGCCATTCTCAATGCAGTCGACTTCGGCATGAATGCCCAGGAAGCGGTGGAGGCGCCGCGCTTTTGCACCACCTCCGACACCATCGAAGTGACCAACCGCATTCTGCGATCGACGCAGCGTGCACTCGAGGCGAAGGGCTATGCAGTGATGCGGCACGCCTTCAGCCATATGTTTCCGCTCGTGCATGCCATTCGCATCAATGAGGGCAAGCTCGACGGTGGCGCCGATCCGGCCGGTGACGGCATGGCCGCGGCAATCTGACATCCAGGAGTCCACCCTCATGACCCAATCTACCCTCCAGGGCTTCGCCCGAGACCGTCTTGCGCGAATCGATCGCTTCATCGATGACAAATACGTCAAGTCCGGCAAGCTACCCGGGGCGCAGTTGCAGATCCTGCGCAAGGGCGAACTGGTTCATCAGATGGTGCTCGGCCATGCCGATCTCGAGCGCGGCATTCCGGTAACTCCCGAGACGGTCTATCGCATCTATTCGATGACCAAACCGATCACCAGCCTCGCGTTCATGATGCTGGTCGAGCAGGGCCTTGTGGCGCTCGATGATCCGGTCAGCCGCTTCATTCCGGAGTTCAAAGCTCTGGCGGTCTTCAGCGCCGGCATTGGTCCTTACATCACGACCCGGGTGTCGCGGCCGATGCAGATGGTCGATCTGCTGCGCCATACCTCCGGCCTCACCTATGGCTTTCAGTTTCGCAGCAATGTGGATGCGGCCTATCGCAAGCAGGTGCTTTCCGACCGCGCGGGCCCGCTCGACATGGCGGGTTTTGTCGATGCGCTGGCAAAATTGCCGCTTGAATTTTCGCCTGGCGACGCCTGGAATTATTCGGTCTCGACCGATGTGCTCGGTGTGCTGGTGCAGCGGATTTCGGGGCAGTCCTTCGAGTCCTTCGTGAAGGCGCGCATCCTCGATCCGCTGGGCATGACCGAAACCGCTTTCCAGGTCCGTGAAGACCAGCGGTCGCGCTTTGCTGCCTGCTACCTGCCCACGCCCGAAGCAGGTCTGAAGCTGCAGGACGATCCGCAGACCAGCGTCTATCTCACGCCGCCGGTCTTCCATTCCGGCGGCGGTGGACTGGTCTCGACCATCGGTGATTATGCGAAGTTCTGCCAGATGCTGGTCAATCGTGGCCACTACAAAGGTCATCACCTCGTCTCGCCGGCCACCCTGCGCATGATGACGGCCAATCAGCTGCCGGGTGGCGCTGATCTCTCCAGCATGTCGCGCTCGATGTTCTCGGAGGCAACCAATGCCGGCGTCGGATTCGGTCTCGGGTTTGCGGTGGTCTTCGATCCGGTGAAAGCGCTGGTGCCATCGAGCGTCGGCGAATTTTATTGGGGAGGCGCAGCATCAACCGCCTTCTGGATCGACCCGGTCGAGGACATCGCGGTGATCTTCATGACTCAGCTGATGGGCTCGTCCACCTATCCGGTCCGTCGCGAACTGCGCACGCTGGTCTATTCGGCGCTGGTCGAGCCCAATCGTTTGAATGATTGAAATCTGCATGATTGAGTTTTCGATTTACCAACAACTTCAGAATCACAGGAGCCAATAAAGATGGGACTCGACAGGGATGCGGTCGGCCGCACGGCCGGACCTTCGGAGGTCAGCTGGGACTCACGTGATGCGATGCTCTATGCGCTGGGCGTCGGCGCAGGACAGGCCGATCCGTTCGGTGAGCTGAATCTGACCACTGAAAACTCGGCCGGCCAGGAGCTGGTGATGCTGCCGGCCTATGGCGTGGTCCTGACCCAGCGCGCGGCTGCGCGTCCTGATCTGGGTGCGATTGATCGCACGAAGCTCGTGCATGCCGAGCAAGGCTTCACCCTGCACAAGCCGCTGCCGCTGCAGGGAACAGTCCGGGTCAGCGGCAAGATCACCGGGATTTTCGACAAGGGATCGGGCGCGCTGGTGACCACCACTGCCGATGTCGTCGATGCCGCGTCGGGCGAACTGCTGGTCGAGACCAATTCCGCGGTGTTCATCCGCGGCGAAGGCGGCTGGGGCGGTGACAAGGGTCCTGCTGGGCCGGCACCTGTGCCGCAGCGCGCGCCCGACTTGCAGGTGGTCTGTCCGACGCGTGCCGACCAGGCATTGCTCTATCGCCTGAGCGGCGATCGCAATCCGTTGCACAGCGACCCTGAATTTGCGCGTCGCGGCGGCTTCGACAAACCGATCCTGCATGGCATGTGCACCTATGGCATCACCAGCCGGGTGCTGATCAAGGTGCTTTGCGGCGGTGATCCCAAGCGGCTCAAGTCGATGTCGGCACGCTTCACGCGCCCGGTGATGCCGGGTGATGAGCTGACGATCCAGGCCTGGAAAGAAGGCAGCACGCTCCGATTCCGAACCCTGGGCGCAGGCGGTCATCCGGTGCTGGATTTCGGCAACTTGTCGATGACGGCGTAAAGCGGTGCTGACGGCTGGCGTGGTGCTGGCCCCGATATGAGCGAGCGATCCCGATGAGCGTTTCCGAAACGCCGATGTTGCAGCAGATTGCCACCCGAAGCGGCCTGGTCTTCGATGCCTGGGTCGCCGGACCCGCAGACGGCGATCTGGTCGTGCTTTTGCATGGCTATCCCCAATCGCGGCACGCCTGGCGCGATCAGATTCCGGTGCTCGCCCGGGCCGGCTACTGGGTCGTCGCGCCCGATCAGCGGGGCTACTCGCCTGGCGCGCGCCCCGACCCTGCCGACTTGTCCAACTATCACTTCGATCGGCTGGTCGATGATGTGCTCGATCTGGCGGCTGCCTGCGGCCATGAGGCAGGCCGTTTTCATTTAGCGGGCCATGACTGGGGTGGGCAGGTGTCCTGGGGGGTGGCCGATCGCCATCCCGATCGCCTCGCATCGCTCACCATCCTGTCGCGTCCTCATCCTTCGGCCTTTGCGAGGGCTTTGCAGGCGCCTGACGGTGATCAGAAATATCGCTCCCGTCATCACCGCGCCTTTCTCGACCCTGCCACGGCTGGGCTGCTGCTCGAGGATGGCGCGCGGCGACTTCGCGAGCGGCTGGCCGAATCTGGTGTGCCGGCGCCAGCTGTCGACATGTATCTCTCCGTGCTCGGCACGCCTGCTGCGCTCGAGGCAGCGCTCGCCTGGTATCGCGCCCAGCATGAGCTGCGCGTGAGCATGGGAGCGATCAGCGTGCCCACGCTCTTCGTGTGGGGTGATGCCGATGCCACCGTTGGCAGAACGGCCGCGCAGTCCACTGCCGATTTCGTCAGTGCGCCATTCCGATTCGTGGTGCTCGATGGCGTCGGACATTTTTCAAGCGACGAGCAGCCGCAACGAATCAGCGAGCTGCTTCTCGAGCAACTTGCGCTTTATCCGATCTGAATCGCGCCAGCGGGACTAAGCCTCACCAGATCACGCGACGCGGCTTACTTCAATCTTTTCGAGACACCCTACAGGAGCAGAAATGATTAAAACCCGATTTACCGAAATGTTCGGCGTCGAACATCCGATCGTGCAGGGCGGCATGCAGTGGGTTGGCCGCGCCGAACTCGTTGCAGCGGTTGCAAATGCCGGTGCGCTGGGCTTCATCACCGCACTCACGCAACCCACGCCCGATGATCTGCGTCGTGAGATCGCCCGCTGTCGTGAACTGACCGACAAGCCCTTCGGCGTAAACCTGACGATCTTGCCCACGCTGACGCCGCCGCCTTATGCCGAGTACCGTCAGGCGATCATCGATTCCGGGGTTCGCATCGTTGAGACTGCCGGCAACAATCCTCAGGAACACATCACCGAGTTGAAGAAGGCCGGTGTCAAGGTGATTCACAAATGCACCGCGGTGCGTCATGCGCTCAAGGCCGAGCGCATTGGTGCCGACGCGATTTCGATCGACGGTTTCGAATGCGCTGGCCATCCGGGTGAAGACGATACCCCGGGCCTCATCCTGATCCCGGCCGCCGCCGACAAGGTCAAGATCCCGATGATCGCCTCGGGTGGCTTCGGTGATGCACGCGGATTGGTCGCGGCGCTGGCACTGGGTGCCGAGGGGATCAACATGGGCACGCGCTTCATGTGCACCGTCGAAAGCCCGATTCATCAGCGCATCAAGGAGCAGATCGTTGCCAATGACGAGCGTGCCACCGAGCTGATCTTTCGCACGCTTCGCAACACCTCACGCGTGGCCAGCAATACCGTCAGCCGCGAAGTCGTGGCGATCGAAAGCAAGGGCGGCGCCACCATCGATGATCTGCGTCATCTGGTGGCCGGTCAGCGCGGCCGTGGTGTCTATGAATTTGGCGACCCGGATGCCGGCATCTGGTCGGCCGGTCAGGTGCAGGGTCTGATCCATGACATCCCGACCTGCGCCGAACTGGTTTCGCGCATCGTTCGCGAAGCCGAGGCGATCATCGATGCGCGCCTGAAAGGGATGCGCTCCGCCGCCTGATCCTTACCCCATTACCGCGCATCCCAGCCGTCTTCGAGGGTTGCGAGAAAGGCGATCAGATCGTCGATCTCGCGCTCGTCGAGGCCTGGCGACTGACCAGGCTGGCGGTCGTAGGGAACTTCCTTGCGATTGACATTGGCATGCCATTTGGCGGGCAGGTCGTCGAACTTGTTGACGCTGCCATCGGCCTTGCGCGGATACCAGCGTTCGGGATGGGTATCTCGCTGCACGTAAAAATTCAGTGCCTCTTTCAGCGACCGGTATCGGCCGTTGTGAAAGTAGACCTGGCGCAGGGTGACATTTCGCAGTGACGGCACGCGAAAGGCACCGCACAGGTCTTCGCGCGCTTTCAGGTCGGGGCGGGCGCACAGACCGAGATCGAAGTAGGTCGGGTCGTGATTGGCCGCGATCTCCGGATTGCGCGGCACACCGAGGTTGTCGTAGCTGAAGTCGGTAAAGAGTGGCGGCTTGCCGTCAGCCGATTTTTCGGAAGGATGGCAGGCCGCGCAATTGCCTTTGGTGGAGTCGTTAAAGAGCGCCAGGCCTCGGGCTTCCTGCGCGCTGAGTTCGGCCTTGCCGGCAAGCACCGAATCGTATTTGCTCGAAAAGCCGTTGAAGGCGATGTCGTCGCGCTGAAACGCCTGCAGCGCCTGGGTCAGCTTGTCGAAAGCGCGATCGGTGTCGCTCAGGATGTCCTTGCCGTAGACCGCCTTGAAATCGGCTGCCCAGGCGGCTGTTGCGATTTTTCCAACGACCGATGCCTTGTCAGGGTTGGCCATTTCGCGGGCGCCAAGCAGGGGGCTAGCCGCCTGCTCGGCAAGCGAGTCGGCGCGCCCGTCCCAGAAAAAGCCGCCCGATGCTTTGCCTTCGGCGTCGAATTGAAACGCTGTGTTTGTAGCGATATAGCGCAGCGGCTGTGAGGCCCGCAGACCCTGGTTGAGCAGATCAGCGCCGCCCGGCTGCACCGCCAGCGTATTGGGTGCCGCATGACCGGCGGTCTCGGCATGGCAGCTCGCGCACGACTGCTTGCCAGATGCCGACAGGCCCGGGTCATGAAACGCCAGTTTTCCGAGCGCACCTTCGGTGAGCGGCGCAGGGGGCGCCGTGCGCGGATGGGTCGGGCCCAGGAATCGGATGCCCAGCAAACAGACCAGGATCAGCAGGCCAATCAGTGCGAGGCGACGGGACAGCGGCATCGATGAATCAGAAATCGGTCGAGGCCCCGATGGTACCGGTTCGCCGCAGTTCTGCTGAGCCAGTAAACTGGCACCAAACGGAGACTTCTGCCATGACAACGACCGTAACCGCCGAGCCAAGCGCCCGGGCAGGTTCAAAGCCCGAACGATCGGGCGAAACCTTCGACATGCTGATTGTCGGCGCCGGGATCTCCGGTATCGGCGCAGCCTGGCATCTCAGGACACAATCACCCGAGACCCGCTTCGTCATCCTCGAAACCCAGGATGACTACGGCGGCACCTGGCGCACCCACCGTTATCCCGGCATTCGATCCGACAGCGATCTTTACACCTTCGGCTATCGCTTCAAGCCCTGGACCGGCGCACCGATCGCCTCGGCCGACAAGATCCTGACCTACATGAAAGAGGTCATCGAGGACAACGATCTGGCCAGGCATATCCGTTACCGGCATCGCATCGACTCAGCCGCCTGGTCTGGCCAAGACCGGCTTTGGCACCTTGAGGTCACCCGTCTGGACACCGGCGAAACCTTGCGCATCTCGACGCGTTTTTTGTGGATGTGCCAGGGCTACTACCGCCACTCGCAGGGCTATACGCCGGAATGGCCGGGTATGGACCGCTTCAAGGGCGAAATCGTTCACCCCCAGAATTGGCCCGAAGACATCGATCTGACCGGCAAGCGGGTGGTGGTGATCGGCTCGGGCGCAACCGCTGCCACCATCGTTCCGGCGATCGCGGCAAAGTGCGCTCATGTGACGCTGCTGCAGCGCTCGCCGACCTACTTCATCACCGGCCGCAATGCCAATGTGCTCGCCGATACCTTGCGCGAGCTCGACATCGACGAAGCCTGGATCCACGAGATCGTGCGTCGCAAGATCCTGTTCGATCAGTCGGCTTTCACCCGTCGCTGCGAGACCGAGCCCGAGGCGGTCACCCGCGAACTGCTGGGCGGAGTGAAGGCTTATCTCGGCGAAGACTACGATGTCGCCAAGCATTTCACGCCGCGCTATGCGCCCTGGAAGCAGCGCATTGCCTTCATCCCTGATGGCGATCTGTTTCGTGGGATCCGCAGTGGCAAAGCCTCGGTGGTCACCGATGAGATCGACACCTACAACGAGGCCGGGCTGCTGCTGAAATCGGGTGCCCAGCTTGATGCCGATGTGATCATCACCGCCACCGGCTTCAATCTGAATGTGCTCGGAGACATCGCGTTTTCGATCGACGGCAAGCCGCTCGATTTCGCAAGCACCGTGAGCTACCGCGGGCTGATGTTCACCGGTGTGCCGAATATGCTTTGGGTCTTCGGCTATTTCAGAGCGAGTTGGACGCTGCGGGTCGACATCGTTGCCGATTTCATCTGCCGTCTGCTCAAGGAGATGGAAGCTCGGCACGCCACGGTCGTGACCCCGGCGCTGCGGCCGCAGGATCAGGGCATGCCCTTGTCGCCCTGGGTTGATCCGGGCAACTTCAATCCGGGCTACATCATGCGCGGACTGCATCTGATGCCCAAGCAGGGCGATCGCCACCCCTGGAAGCACGGTCAGGATTACATGACCGAAAAAGATGAACTGCCTGTTGCCGATCTCGACGACGGCGCCCTGATTTTCAAGTGACCGCGGAGAGATGATGAGTGCACTGCCTGAACCCCAAATCGATGTCGGATTTGATCTGATTGTCGTGGGCGCCGGATTTGCCGGCATGTATATGCTGCACAAGGCCCGCGGGATGGGCCTTCGCGCGCGGGTCTTCGAGGCCGGCGATGGCGTGGGCGGCACCTGGTACTGGAACCGCTATCCGGGTGCACGGTGCGACGTCGAAAGCATGGAGTATTCCTACCAGTTCTCGGATGATCTGCAGCAGGACTGGCGCTGGACCGAGCGCTTCGCGCCACAGCCCGAGATCCTGCGCTATGCCAACCATGTCGCCGATCGTTTCGATCTGCGAGCGGATATCCGCTTCGAGACGCGTGTCCTGTCAGCGCAATTCGAGGAGTCGAGTGCGCGCTGGACGGTGCGAACCGACCGCGGCGATGTGGTGACCGGGCAATATCTGGTGATGGCCACCGGATGTCTGTCGTCGACCAACATGCCGCAATTTCCTGGCTTGGGCTCATTCAAGGGGCAGTCGTATCACACCGGTGCCTGGCCGCATGAACCGGTCGATTTCACCGGCAAACGGGTCGGTGTGATCGGCACCGGCTCATCGGCCATCCAGTCGATCCCGATCATTGCAAAGCAGGCCAGCGAACTGGTGGTCTTCCAGCGCACCGCCAACTATTCCGTCCCGGCCCGCAACGCGCCGCTCGATCCGGGCTACGAGGCCGAGGTCAAGGCCGAATACCCTGCCTTTCGCGAGCGCAACAGCAAGATGATGGGGGCGTTCGGTGCGCGCATGCAGGTGCCCGACCGGCCGGCCTTGAGCGCCACGTCTGAGGAGCACCGACAGGCCTTCGACAAGGCGTGGGAGCGTGGTGGACTCGGTTTTCAGCGGTCCTTCAATGACCTGATGATCGACTCGCGAGCCAACGAAATCGCCAAGGCCTATGTGCACGAGCGCATCCGCGGCATGGTGAAGGATCCGGCCACCGCCGATCTGCTTTGTCCGACGCAGGTGCTCGGCTGCAAGCGCATGTGTGTCGATAGCGGCTACTTCGATACCTTCAACCTGCCGCATGTGAAGCTGGTCGATATCCGTCCCAAGGGCATCGAAGCGATCACGCCGACCGGCGTGCGGGCCGCAGGACAGGACTTCGAGCTGGATGTGATCGTCTATGCCACCGGTTTCGATGCGATGACCGGTTCGCTGCTCAAGGTCGACATTCGCGGCCGTGACGGGGTGAGGCTCGCAGACGCCTGGAGCGCCGGCCCGCGCACCTATCTCGGTCTGAATGTGGCGGGTTTTCCCAATCTGTTCACCATCTCGGGTCCGGGCAGCCCGTCCGTGCTCACCAACATGATCGTGTCGATCGAGCAGCATGTGAACTGGATCGGCGACTGTATCGACTGGATGCGCGCCAACAAGCGTCGCAGCATCGAGGCCACACCACAGGCGCAGGACGAGTGGGTTGGTCATGTGAATGCGGTGGCCAGCGGCACGCTCTATCCCGGCTGCAATTCCTGGTATCTCGGCGCCAATGTGCCCGGCAAGACGCGGGTCTTCATGCCGCTGCTGGGTTTTCCGCCCTATGTCGAGCGGTGCAAGCAGGTGGCCGCCAGCGGCTATGAAGGCTTCGAACTGCGAGCCTGAGCAAGAGCGAGTCTGCGCTGGCCTGCCGGGCCGGCGCAGGAAAAACAGAGGGTCAAAACAATGAGTTTGGGGAGCACTTCGATGCGTGGATGGTTCAGGGCCAGTTTCATGGCAGCGATGATGAGTCTGGCGCCGGTCTGCGGGCTGCAGGCACAAACCGCTTATCCCAACAAGCCGATCCGGATCGTGGTGCCCTATGCGCCGGGCGGTGCGACCGACATCATGGCTCGCACGGTTGCCCAGCGGCTTGGTGAGCAGCTCGGTCAGAGCGTACTGGTCGAGAACAAGCCGGGTGCCAACTCGGGCATCGGTGCCGATGCGGTTGCCAAGGCGCCGGCCGACGGCTACACGCTGCTGTTCACCAACGATGCGACCTTCGTGCTGAACCCGGTGCTCTTTTCCTCGCTGTCCTACAACATGGCTCGCGACTTCGTGCCGGTGGCAACCGTCGCCTATCTGAATCTGGCGCTGGTGGTGTCCTCGACCCTGCCGGTCAATACCTTCAGCGAACTGGTGGCCTATACGAAAGCCCAGTCGGGCAAGATCAGTTATGGGTCCTATGGGGTGGGCAGTCAGGCGCACCTCATGGGCGAGATGTACAAGAAGCTCACGGCCACCGACATCGTGCATGTGCCCTACAAGGGGTCGGCGCCCGCGGTGGCGGATGTGATCGGCGGTCAGGTGGTCTTCACTTTCCCGGCGATTACGACGATCCAGGGCTTTCTGAAGTCGGGCAAGGTCAAGGCGCTGGCAATTTCAGGTGAAAAGCGCTCGGCCCTGCTGCCCGATGTGCCGACCTTTGCCGAGGTCGGTTACAAGGACATGGATATCGGCGCCTGGTACGCGTTTTTTGCGCCCGTCGGCACGCCGCGCGAGGTCATCGCAAAATTGAATGCGGCGGTGGCCACCCTGCTGGATAACCGCGAGTTCGTCGACCAGCAGCTGGTCACCCAGGGCATGGTGCCGATGAACATGACGCCCGACAAAGTCACTGCGCTGATCCGCAGCGAGACCGAGCGAATGGGGCGTATCGTCAAACTGTCGGGAGCGACAGTCGAGTAAAGATGGGTGTGTTCCCCGGTTTCGGGGGACAATAGCGGGCTGATGAGTGCACTCCCCGTTCTGCCTGCCGCCAAACCGCTGACCGCCTATCGTCCTTACTGGGCGAAACGCTTCGGTGTTGCCCCGTTTTTGCCGATGAGCCGCGAAGAAATGGCTCAGCTCGGCTGGGACAGTTGCGACATCATCGTTGTGACCGGCGATGCCTATGTCGATCATCCGAGCTTCGGCATGGCGATCATCGGTCGGGCCCTTGAGGCGCAGGGGTTTCGCGTCGGCATCATTGCGCAGCCCGACTGGCAAAGTGCCGAGCCCTTCAAGGCGCTTGGCCGCCCGAATCTCTTTTTCGGCGTGACCGCCGGCAATATGGATTCGATGATCAACCGGTATACCGCCGATCGCAAGATTCGCAGCGACGACGCCTATACCCCCGGCAACGAAGGCGGCAAGCGCCCCGACCGCGCGGCACTCGTCTATTCGCAGCGCTGTCGCGAGGCCTACAAGGATGTGCCGATCATCATCGGCGGCATTGAGGGTTCGCTGCGGCGCATCGCGCACTACGACTACTGGCAGGACAAGGTCCGCCGCTCGATTGTCGTCGACTCGAAGTGCGATCTGCTGCTCTACGGCAATGCCGAGCGCGCGGTCATCGAGATCGCGCACCGGCTGGCGGCCCGTGAGCCGGTTCACAACATCACCGATGTGCGCGGTACCGCCTTCATGCGCCGCACCGACGATGACAGCGCCCGCGGCTGGATGCAGATCGATTCGACCGAGGTCGATCGACCTGGGCGTATCGACGATCACATCAACCCGTATCTGGGCATGGAGGAGCAGGCGCAGGTCCAGGGCACCGATTGCGCCCGCGAGGCCTCGGCCGGTGCGGATGCGGCCTCTGCTGCCACCGCGATCACAAGTGCGCCTTCGGGCCCGATTGCCGGCGGCGAACAGGCTTTGCGTTTCATGCCAACGCCCAAAACCGGTCGCATCATGATGCCGCCGCGTGACCGTACCGTCATCCGTCTGCCGAGCTACGAGCAGGTCAAGAGCGATCCGGTCCTCTATGCCCACGCCAATCGGGTGCTGCACCTTGAGACCAATCCGGGCAATGCCCGCGCGCTGGTGCAGGCGCATGGCGATCGCGATGTCTGGATCAATCCGCCGCCGATACCGCTGGCCACGCCCGAGATGGACTCGGTCTTCGATCTGCCCTATGCGCGCAGCCCGCATCCGCGCTATGCCGACACTAATGGTCGTCATGACGGCGAGACCAAGATTCCGGCCTGGGAGATGATCCGGTTTTCGGTGAACATCATGCGCGGCTGCTTTGGCGGCTGCACCTTCTGCTCGATTACCGAGCACGAGGGTCGCATCATCCAGAGCCGCAGCGAGGACTCGGTGGTGCGCGAAATCGAGGCGATGCGCGATACCGTGCAGGGCTTTACCGGCGTGGTGTCCGATCTGGGCGGCCCGACTGCCAACATGTATCGCATCGGCTGCAAGTCACCGCAGATCGAGGCCGCGTGTCGCAAGCCGAGCTGCGTGTATCCCGGCATCTGTCCCAACCTCAATACCGACCACGGGCCGCTCATCGATCTGTATCGCCGTGCGCGAAAGCTCAAGGGCATCAAGAAGATCCTGATCGGATCGGGCGTGCGATACGACCTCGCGGTCGAGTCGCCCGAATACATCCGCGAGCTGGCAAGCCATCATGTCGGCGGCTATCTCAAGATTGCGCCCGAGCACACCGAGGGCGGGCCGCTGTCGAAAATGATGAAGCCCGGTATCGGGTCCTACGACCGCTTCAAGACTCTGTTCGACAAGTTCAGCGCCGAGGCCGGCAAGAAGCAGTACCTGATCCCGTACTTCATCGCAGCGCACCCGGGCACCAGCGACGAGGACATGATGCACCTCGCCATCTGGCTCAAGCGCAACGGCTTTCGCGCCGATCAGGTCCAGACCTTCTATCCGAGTCCGATGGCCACCGCCACCGCGATGTATCACTCCGGGCGCAACCCGCTCAAGGGCATCAGCCGCGACGATCGCAAAGGCGAAAGAGTCGATGTGGTTCGAGGCGATCGGCGCAGACGTCTGCACAAGGCGTTTTTGCGCTGGCACGATTCCGACAACTGGCCGCTGCTGCGCCAGGCACTTAAGGACATGGGTCGCGCCGATCTGATCGGCAACGGCAAGCAGCACCTGATCCCGCTTTATCAGCCGGGCAAAGGGATGGGCGATCCCTATTCGCGCGGCCTGAAGGCTGCTGCCCGGGCGGTCGACGGGCCGCCGCTCAGTCCGACGCCACCACGCCGGGGCGCCGTCCTCACACAGCACACCGGCTTGCCGCCCCGCCAGACCGGTGCGCGCGCGGCCGGCGCTGCTGTGCGCAATGATGCAAAAAACGAGGCGAAGACAGCCGGCAGAGGCGGCCCAATCGGGCGCACCAAGGCCAAGCGCTGATATCTTCCTGCGCAGGGCCTCGGGCAAAGAACCGGGCCCTTGCCCACAAAACAATGATCGGAGACACCAGATGGCAGGAAACAGGGGATTTTCACGTCGATCGCTGATGGGCGCGTCGGTTGCAGCGCTGATGACCACCCTCGCGCCGATGGCCAAAGGCCAGTCGTGGCCCGGCAAGCCGATTCGTCTGGTGACCGGATTTCCGCCCGGCAGTGCCACCGATGGCATTGCCCGGGTGCTTGCCGAACAGATGCGCATCAAGCTTGGCCAGCCGGTGTTGGTCGAGAACAGGCCGGGCGCCAATGGCGCACTCGGCGCAGCCGAGGTAGCCCGCTCTGCGTCCGATGGCTACACCCTGCTGGTCACCAATTCGAGCAGCATCACGGTCAATCCGCAGGTCTACAAAAAGCTCGGCTATTTGCCCGAGCGCGATTTCACGCCTGTCTCGATGGTGGTCTCGGCGCCTTTCATCATGACGATCAACCCGGCCAATGAGCGGCTTGCCGGCGTCAATACCGTGGCCGAGCTGGTCGCGCTGGCCAAGCGCAAGCCGGGCGAGATCACGTATGGCTCCGGCGGGCCGGGCAATCTCGCCCATCTGGGTTTTGAGCTGATCAATCAGCGTGCCGGCATCAAGACAACGCATGTCCCGTACAAGAGCGGTGTGAATGCGCAGCTCGGTGTGATCGGCAAGGAAATCGATGTGCTGCTCGATACGCCCAACACCGTGCCGAATGTGAAGTCGGGCAAGCTCAAGGCGCTCGCGGTCTCGACGGCGGCGCGCTGGCGCGATCTGCCCGATGTCCCGACCATGATCGAGTCGGGATACCCCGGCTTTGACGTGCCCTTCTGGCTGGGTGTGCTTGCGCCCGCCAAGACGCCGTCAGCGATCGTCGACACGCTCTACGCAGCCATACTCGGTTCGCGCGACGATCCGGCTGCGGTGCAGGGGCTGCTCAATCAGGGAAAGATCGAACTGCTCGACCCGCAGACCTTCGCCGGTCGAATTCGGGCAGAAACGACCCAGTGGGGTGAAGTGATCAGGCGCGAGAATATCCAGCTCGACTAAGCGACGCCTAAGGATTGGCGGCAGCGTCGACCCAGCTGCCGCCCATGGCCAGATAGACCTTGACCACCGCGGCGAGCGATTGCCCGAGGTCCTGGGCGTAGGCGAGCTCAGCCGGGAAGAGCTGCTGCTGGGCATACAGCACCGACAGGTAATCGGAATAGCCGCCGTCATAGCGCAGGGTCGACAGGCGCAGGGTTTCACTCAGCGCATCGACCCGCTTTTTCTCGGCCCGGACCTGTTCGCCCAGTTTGATTCGGCCGACTAGCGCATTGTTGACGTCGGCGAACGCCGATTGCACCACTGACAGGTAGTTGAACATTGCGGCTTTTTGCTGCGCCTGCGCCTGATTGACCTGACCTGCGATCAGGCCGCCGGTAAAGAGCGGTCCGGTGATCGCCGCGCCGAGCGCGGTCGTGATCTTTCCGCCCGAGATCAGATTCGACAGCTGGTTGCTCGAGGCGCCCAGGCCGCCTGTGAGCGAAATGCTCGGAAAATAGAGTGCCTTGGCAGCCCCGATCAGGGCATTGGCAGCGATCAGCTGCTGCTCGGCCTGATCGATGTCCGGGCGCCGCTCGAGCAACTGGGAGGGCAACCCGGTGGGTACCGCCGGGCGCATGAGTTCGGTCAGGGTCTTGCCCCGCGGGATCGGTCCGGGATTGCGACCAAGCAATGCCGACAGACTGTTTTCAGTGACGGCGATGCTGTTTTCGAGCTGGGGAATGACCGCCGCCGCCGCTTCGTACTGCGAGCGCGACTGCTCGAGCGTGAGCAGCGAGATCTGGCCGTACTTGAACTGCAGCTCGAAGAGGCGCACCGACTCGGCATAGGTGCCCAGAGTGCGTCTGGCGATGGCGAGTTGCTCGTCGAGCGATCGCAGCTGAATATAGGCATTGGCGACTGATCCGACCAGCGACAGCACGACGCCCCGGCGGGCGGCATCGTTTGCCAGGATATTCGCCTGGGCCGACTCCGAGAGCCGACGAATGCGCCCCCACAGATCAAGCTCCCAGCTGGCGCTGAGCATCAGGCTGTAGGTGGTCTGAGAGTTCGGGGCAGCCGATCCAAGCTGCACGCCATTGATTTCGGACTGATTGCTCAGGTTCAGGTGCTGTCCTTTGCCCTGATAACCGACCTGCGGATAGAGCGCCGAGCGCTGCTGCATCAGAATGGCCGACGCCGCCTCGACATTGGCGAGCGCGACCTTGACCGAGTAATTGCTGGCCACCGCTTCGGCGATCAGCGCATCAAGCACCGGATCACCGAACTGCTTCCACCAGGCGAGGTCGCCGAGGTCGGCTAAGTCGCGCGCGGTGGGGTCGGTCTCGCGGTAGGACGCCGGCGCCTGAACCGGCGGACGGGAATAATCAGGTCCGACCACCATGCAGCCGCTCAGGCTCACACTCAGGCCTGCGATCACGGCCAGGCACAGGCTGGACAGCCGCAGCGCAAGGCGCATCTCACTCATCCTTGTCGCGAGACGCCGGGTGATGGGGTGTTTGCCGGTCATCGGTCGAGCCGGTTGCCGCGGCGGGCGATGCACGCCTCGAAAGCTTGTCGAAGAGCAGAAAAAAGAGCGGCACGAAGAGCAGGGCGAGCGTGCTGGCGCCGATCATGCCGCCGATGATGCCGGTGCCAAGCGAATGGCGTGAATTTGCGCCGGCACCGACCGAGATCGCCAGCGGAACGCAGCCGAGGATGAACGCGAGCGAGGTCATGATGATCGGGCGCAGCCTCAGCTCGCCGGCCTCAACCGCAGCCTCGAGCGCCGACTTGCCCTGCTGCCTGAGCTCGACCGCGAATTCGACGATCAGAATCGCGTTTTTCGCGGCAAGACCCACCAGAACCAGCAGTCCGATCTGAAAGTAGACGTCATTCTCCAGCCCCCGTGCCCAGGTGGCCAGCAGCGCGCCGATGATGCCGAAAGGCACTGCGGTCAGCACTGCACCCGGCAGGGCCCAGGATTCGTACATCGCGGCCAGGATGAGGAAGACGATCAGGATGCCGAAGACAAAGGCGAAGGCCGAGCTGCTGCCGGCTTGCAGCTCCTGATAGGCCATGCCCGACCAGGCGAAGTCGTAGCCGGCAGGCAAGGAGGTGCGGGCCGTTTCCTGCATGGCCTTGATGGCATCGCCCGAGCTGAAGCCGGGCGCTGCACCACCGGTGACCTGTGCCGCTGGAAAGCCGTTGAAGTGCGGCATGAGGTCAGGGCCGACAACATATTCGGTGGTGGCGATCGCCGACAGCGGCACCATCTGACCACTGCTCGACCGGGTGTAGAGCTTGGTCAGATCGGTGGGCGTTTGGCGATAGGGCGCATCGGCCTGCAGGATCACGTTCCAGACCCGGCTGTACTCGGTGAACTGGCTGACTACAATCGAGCCGAACTGCGCCTGCAGCGCGGCATTCACGTCGCTGATCGGAACATTGAGCAGCAGCGCGCGCGACCGGTCGACATTGACCCTGAGTTGCTGGGAGACCGCCCTGAACGTGGTTCGCACGCCCGAGAGCTCCGGGCGGCTGCCGAGGTCGGCAATGAATTTCTGTGTGACCTGGTTGAGCTTTGCCGGGTCGCCCGAGGACTTGTCCTGGATCCAGAATTCGAAGCCGCCGGTGGTACCGATGCCCGGAATCGCGGGCGGCGCGATCGGGATCATCACGCCGGTCTCGACGGTGTCGCGCGCCTCGGTGGCCGCACCCGTCAGGATCGCGCGGGCGTTCTCGCTACGGGCCTTCTCGGTCGTGGCGTAGCGATCCTTGAAGTCGGTGAAGGTGATGAAAAACGTCGCGGTGTTGGCTTTGAATTGGCCGTCGATCAGGCTGAAGCCATTGATGATCGTGCGATTGGCCACCGCCGGGTTCTTCGCAAAAATCGCGTCGATCTGCTCGCTGGTCTTTGCGGTGCGCGGCAGCGTGGCCGAGTCGGGCATGATGATCTGACCGAGCACATAGCCCTGATCTTCATTGGGCACGAAGCTGGTTGGCAGTTCGCGAAACAGCAAGAAGATGCCGGCGACCATGACCGCAATGACCACGCCCGACACCAGCAGTCGCCGGATGATGAACTGGACACTGCGGCCGTAGGACTTGGTCAGGCGCTCGAACCACCGGTTGAAGGCTGCGAAAAAGCCGCGCTGTGGTTTGTCGGAGTGCTTGAGCAGTAGCGCCGCCATGGCTGGCGTGAGTGTCAGGGCCACCAGGCCCGACAGCGCCACCGACAGCACGATGGTGAGCGCGAACTGCTTGTAGAGCTGGCCGGTTGTGCCGGGCAGGAAAGCCGCGGGAATAAAGACCGCAGCCATCACCAGCACCACCGCAATCACCGGGCCCGACACCTCTTGCATCGCCTTGATCGAGGCGGCTTTGGCGTCAAGGTGATGCTCGACCATATTGCGCTCGACGTTTTCGACCACCACGATGGCATCGTCCACCACGATGCCAATGGCCAGCACCATGCCGAACAGCGTGAGCTGATTGATCGAAAAACCGAGTGCCAGCATGCCGGTGAAGGTACCGATCAGCGACACGAAGATCGCGACGATGCAGATCAGGGTTGCCCGCAGGTTCTGAAGGAACAGGTAGACCACCAGCACCACCAGCACGATGGCTTCAAGCAGCGTATGGATGACTTCCTCGATCGACAGGCGAACGAAGTCGGTGGTGTCCAGAGCGATCACATAGTCGATGCCTGCGGGCATCGTCTTCTTGAGATCCTCCATCGCCTTGCGCACCGCCTTTGAGACATCGAGGCCGTTGGCCCCCGGCTGCTGATAGATCGCGATAGGTGTGGCCGGCATGCCGTTGAGGCGGTTGTCGTCGATGTAGGCGCGGCGCCCGGTTTCGGCACGCGCAACATCCTTGAGGCGAACAATCGCACTGCCGTCGGCATTGGCGCGCAGGATGATGTCTTCGTATTTGCGCGGGTCGATGTAGGGCGACTGGGTCAGCACCGGAAAGTTGAGATCGACTTTCCCGGTGGAGGGCTCCTGATTGATCTGCCCCGCGCCGATCACTGCGTTCTGGCTGGAGACCGCGGACTGGATGTCGGAGGTGGTGATGCCGAGCGAGGCCATTCGATCGGGGTTCATCCACAGTCGCATGGCCTGGTCGGGCACACCAAAAATCTGCGCCTGGCCGGCGCCTTCGATCCGCTTGATCGCATCGAGCACATAGACATTTGCGTAATTGCGCAAGTAATCGGGCGAGTAACGGGCGTCCTTGTCGTAGAGCCCGATGATCATCAGCGTACTGGCTGACTTCTTCTGCACCGATACGCCGTATTGCGCCACCGCGCTTGGCAGTTGAGGTGCGGCGAGGTTCACCCGGTTCTGGACCTGGACCTGCGCGGTGTCCGGATCGGTGTCGAGCGTGAAATAGACCGTGATCGTCAGCTGCCCGGTATTCGAGCTCACCGACGTCATGTACATCATGTTGTCGACGCCGTTGATCTGGGCCTCGATCGGCGAGGCCACCGAATCACCGACGGTCTTGGCATCCGCACCGGGGTAGGTGGTGGTCACCGTGATCTGTACCGGGGTGATGTTCGGATACTGCGCCACCGGCAAGGCCGTCACCGAGACCAGTCCTGCCAGCACGATCAGCAGTGACAGCACGGTCGCAAAGATCGGGCGTTCGATGAAAAACCTTGAAAACATGCTTGCGTCCGACCGGCGTCAGGGTTTCTTCGCGGCGGGTGCGGCCGATGCCGCTGCGGACACCTTCGCGGTATCACCCGCTTTCAGCTTCAGACCGCCGTCGACCACCACCTGATCACCCGCCTTCAGGCCATCGTTGATGAACCACTGGTCGCCATACCAGTCGCCGACCGCAACCGGGCGATTTTCAACCCGGCCATCGGCATCGATCACCCAGACGAAATGCCCCTTGGAGCCCTGTTGCACGGCACGCTGAGGCACAAGGATGGCATTGGGTCGCGTTGCGCCCTTGAGTCGGACCTTCACATACTGATTGGGCCGCAGTTCGCCATCGGGGTTGGTCACTGTGACCCGGATCAGGAAGGTGCCTGTCTGGGGGTTGTAGGCCGGATCGATGAACGAGATCGAGCCGGTATGCGCAAAGGTGCTGCCGTCGCTCAATACGATTTCGGCCGAAAGCACATTGTTTTGGGGGCCTTTCAGCCGACCGGCCCGGACTTCATTGCGCAAGGCCGACAGTTCGTTTTCGGAGATGCTGAAGTTGGCCCACATCGGGTTGAGCGACGAGACCGTGGTCAGCAGATTGTTCTGTGCGCTGAGATAAGCGCCTTCCTTTTGCTGTGCGGCGGCGGCGACACCGCGCAAGGGTGAGGCGATGGTGGTGTACGACAGATTGAGTTTCGCGCTCTCGACGCTGGCCGTGGCCTGTTCGAGCGAAGCCTTGGTTGTCTGCTCCTGGCCGGTTGCATCATCGAGGTCTTTTTGCGACAGCGCATTGAGCTCGACCAGTGGCTTGACGCGCTTCAGATTGGCAAGCGCGGTGTCATGGGCCGCTTTGGCGCTTGCCTGTGAGGCCCGGGCGCCATCGAGTTGCACGATGAAGGGCTTCTTGTCCATCTCGAACAGGATCTGCCCGGGCTTGACCACTGTCCCTTCGGTGTAGCGCTGTTTGTCGAGAAAGCCACTGACCCGCGCAACGATGCTGACCTGCTGCGGGCTTTGCGTCAGCGCCACAAATTCGTTGACCACCGGCGTATCGCGAACCTCGACCTTGATCACGGTGACTTCAGGCGGCGGGGGCGGTGGCGGTGCAGCGGGTTTTTCGCAGCCCGCGGCGAAAAGCAGTGCCGCGCAGCATGCAGCGCGCAGCGAAATCTGCCATGTGCAATCGAGGCGACGAATCATGCAGTTCTCGGGAGGGAGCAGAGAAGGGGTGATGCCGACGAACCCGGTATGAGTCACCCGAATCGTTTGCGATATTAACTCACGCTCGTCGTTACACCTGGTACAGCGCTGTGCCGGCCGAATTCGCTTAGCGCATCGATTGCACAAAACTTTCGATCAGGCGCAAGGCCCGTCGGCCGTCGCTGGTTGTGGCGCTGTTTGGGGCCGAAGCGACCAGTGTCGCGACTTCCTTTTTTTGGTGCTCGGGCAAGCCGTCTTCAGGTCGAAAGCCCATTGCCCATTGCGGAAAGAGCCGCTCGCTTGCCGGCGCATCAACCATCTGCAGGCATCCGTGATGGCGAGGATCGTGCTCGATTCGCGCATAGACCTTGCCGACCGCCTCGGCTTCGCCTTCGAGCAGCTGGATGAAATTACCGCCCGAATAGAGCAGAAGTCCGGTGACTTGGTCGCGCAGATTGTTATCGCGCGACAGGCGCAGAATCGCCATCAGCTCGTCGTCAGACATCAGGGCCGTTGCGGTGCTGAGGTAGACGAGTCGTCGCATAAGGACCTAATGATGGCGATGGCGTGTGTGATGATGCGCCGGACAAGCGTGGAAGTCTGCTGTGTCAGAGTTTCAGACTCGCGAGAGCGCCATGCTAGCATCCGAAGACTGGCGTGGCCGAAGACGCTTGTTCTGCGTTTTTTCTTCTCCGATTTCCCCTCCCTTTCCTGGCTCGCTGAAACGAATGAAGTCGTTCCGATGGCGCACTTCGGTGCTGGCATTTGCTGTCTGTGTGATGGTCTTTGTGCCGACCGCAGCGCAATCGCAAGAGCGCGAAGAAGACACAGTCATCGCTGCCAGCCTGACCGCGATGCTGCGAGCCTCGCGAACCGTGGTGTCCCGGCATCAGGCGCTCATTAACGATCCTGCGATCGGCGACAAAGGCCTGACCGGCAAGAAAGTGCTGGCCGAGGCGCTGGTCGTCTATCAGGAGACCACCCGTACCGACCCGAAGTCGATTGCGTCTGGCTCCAGGCACGGGCGGCTGTTTCGCGCCCAGCAGGAAGCAATCGTGGAAGTGATCGATGCCAATCAGGCGTCGATCAACCAAGCCGGCGTTGGTTTCAAGGGATTTATCCCTTCAACGTTTGCGCGTTTGCTCAATGAAGCATTTGCCAAGCGAACCGGCTCGGAGGCGATCGTCAAAGTCACCGCGCCCGAAGCCCTGATTCGCAACCGGAAGTCGAGGCCCGATGACTGGGAGGCGGCGATCATCCGGGACAAGCTCTTGCGCCCCGATTGGCCGAAGGGGCAGATGGTGACCGAATTGAGCGCCAGCCAGGGTCGGTCGGCTTTCCGTTTTGCAGCGCCCGAGTACTACGCGCCGTCTTGCCTGAGTTGTCACGGTGCGCCCAAGGGTCAGATCGACATCACCGGCTATCCCAAGGAGGGCGCCAGCGAGGGCGATCTCGGTGGCGTGATCAGCGTGACGCTCTTTCGCCGATGAGCGCCACCGGGCCAGCGCCGTCCTGGTCGCCGGGCAGGCTGCTCGAAGGGCTCAGTATCAAGGGCCGTGTCCTGCTGCTGTCGGGCATGCTGCTGGCAGGCCTGATCTGGTCGACGCTCTATCTCACCTCGGTGCTTGGTACCAACGTGGCGCAGATCAAGCGTGATGCCGAAATGGCCCGGCGCCTCGATCTGGTCGTCGATATTCGCAGCAGCTTCGGCGACTACCGTTACTGGCTCAGCGACCTGGCGGTCAGTCTGTTGCGTCAGTCCGAACTCAAGGCGAAAGAGGCGCGCGCGCAGCTCGATCACGAACTCTTCGAACTCGCAAAGGGCAGCCCTGAACTTGCAGCCGGCCTCAGGGCCGATGTCGACCGATTCGCCACGTCGGCGATTCAGGCGGTCGAGGCATACACCGACGACAAGCGTGTGATCGGCAATGCCTTGTTTGCCGAGGCACGAACGCACGGTTCGGCGGTTGATGCGCGTCTGGCAGCCCTTGCAGATCAGATCGGTGTCGAAGCGGCCGAGTCGCGTCAGTCGATGGTCATGAGCACCGAAGCTTCGACACGCAAAGCACTAATCACCGTGGCACTGGCGAGTCTGCTGGGCATCATCGCCACCTGGGTCGTGCTGCGCTCGATTCTGAGGCCGCTCGATCAGGTGGTCACGGCCATCAACGGCATTACCGCAGGTCAGCTCGATACCCCGATTCCGCCGGCGGGGCGAGACGAAATCGGGGCCATGGCAGGCACCCTGCAGCTGTTTCGGGAAAGCATCGTCGATCGCGAGCGCATCGCTCGAATCTCGCAGGCTCAGCAGCGGATGATGACCACCGCGATCGAGACCACCTCGGACGGCTTTGCGGTCTTCGATCGCAAAGGTCGCATCATCGTCTGCAATACCAAGTTCAAGGAGCTCTATCCCGGTATCGCCGATCTCGCCGAGCCCGGCATCCCTCTGGCATCGATTGTTGCAGCATTGGTTGAACGTGATCTGGTTGATACCGGTGATCTCAGCGGGCAGGCCTGGGTCGAAAAGCAATTGAGTCTTCCGGGGTCGCAGGCGGCGTTCAGCGGCTACCGGCACCCGGCCACCTTCATCCGGATCAGCGAACGGGCCACGCCCGATGGCGGGATGGTATCGGTCTACACCGACGTGACCGAACTCAAGCAGCGCCAGCAGGAGCTCGAGGCCGCAATGGTCGAGGCCGAGGCCGCCAATGTGGCCAAGTCGTCCTTCCTGGCCAATATGAGCCACGAACTGCGCACACCGCTCAACGCCATCATCGGTTACAGCGAGATCCTGCAGGAGATGGCACAGGACGATGGTCTCGATGAATACACGCGTGACCTCTCGAAGATTCAGTCTGCCGGGCGCCATCTGCTCAATCTGATCAGCGACATCCTTGATCTGTCGAAGATCGAGGCCGGCAAGATGGATCTCTATCTCGAGGATGTCTCGATTCCAGGTCTGCTCGATGAGATCAGCGCCATCGTCAAACCGCTGCTCGAAAAGAATCGCAATGTCCTTCAGATTCATTGCCCGCCCGAGATCGGCGCGTTGCACACCGATCGCACGAAGCTCAAGCAGAACCTGCTTAATCTGCTGAGCAATGCGACGAAATTTACCTCGTCGGGCACCGTCACCCTCACGATCAAACGCGACACCGAAATCGCGCATTCGCCGGTGACCTTCACCGTGCAGGACACCGGCATCGGCATGACGCCCGAGCAGGTCGCCAAGCTGTTTTCGCCGTTTGCGCAGGCTGACGCCTCGACCACGAAGCGTTATGGCGGTACCGGGCTGGGCCTTGCGATCACCCGTCATTTCTGCGAGATCCTGGGGGGCTCGATCAGGGTCGACAGCACTGCCGGCGTCGGGTCGACCTTCACGATGGTCTTGCCCAGCCGCCTGCCACCGCCTGTTGCGCCAAGCGCCGATCAATCGATGCGGCTGGCCGAGGCTGAGCGCGACGTGAATGCACCGCTGGTCATGGTGGTTGATGACGATGCCGCGTCACGCGAACTCATGGCGATCGTGCTGCGCAAGGAGGGCTGGCGAGTGATCGAGGCCGGCAGCGGCGAAGTGGCGCTCGAGATGGCGCGCAAATTGAAGCCTTCGGCGATCACGCTCGACATCATGATGCCGCACATGGATGGCTGGTCGGTCCTGACGGCACTCAAGGCTGATCCCGAACTCGCCGGCATCCCGGTGGTGGTGGTCACGATTGCGGCAGATCGCGGCTTCGCGTTCTCGCTCGGTGCGAATGATTTCATGACCAAGCCGATTGATCGTCTGCAGTTGGGCTCGCTGATGCATCACCTGCTTGATGAGGCTGCAACGATCCTGATGGTGGACGACGATCCGCAGAGTCGCGAACTGATCCAGCACCAGCTCAAGCTCGCCAATATCGCTTTTTTCGAGGCTAAAAGCGGCAAGCATGCGATCGAATGGTTGTCGGCGAATGCGCCGCCCTCGCTCATCCTGCTCGACCTGATGATGCCGGAGATGGATGGCTTCATGTTCCTGCAGGAAATCTCACGTCATGCCGAGTGGGCATCAATTCCAGTGGTGGTCGTGAGCGCGAAGGAATTGACCGCTCAGGAGCGAGACTGGCTGGGTGAGCATGCCCGGGCCGTGATCGCCAAGAGCGCGGGCTCCTCGCGTGACCTGAGTACCGAAGTGCGACTGGCCCTGCGCGCACCCGGGCGCAGTGAGCGGTCAAGCTGATACCGCTGCGCTCTGTTCTGAGAGACAAAGAAAGTGAAAATCCTGCTGGTCGAAGATAACGAAATGAACCGTGACATGCTGTCACGTCGCCTGGCCAGAAAGGGCTATGAAGTCGTGATGGCGGTCGATGGCGGTGAAGGTGTGGCGATGTCGATCTCGGCTGCACCCGAGTTGATCCTGATGGACATGAGCCTGCCGGTGATCGACGGCTGGGAGGCCACCCGGCGCATCAAGGCAGCTTCCGAGACCCGCCATATTCCGATTATCGGATTGACCGCGCATGCGATGGCCGGCGACCGCGAAAAGGCGCTTGAGGCAGGCTGCGATGAGTACGACACCAAGCCGATCGAGCTCGAGCGACTGATCGGCAAGATCGAGGCGCTGCGTTCAAAAACACCTGGCGGCTGATCTGTCGATCAGCCAGTCTTAGGCGATATCGGTCGTGTGTGACATGGCCGGTCAACAGTGGCTGCAATCCCATGGATCTGAAAACAGCAGCACGAGTCAGTCAGGTCCATCGCGAGATCGGTGAACTATGCCTGGCCCTTCAGCGGCCTGTCGACGCACTGGCGGATCAGCTTGGTCGCCTGAGCGCCAAAGCGATGGCACACGGTGTCGGTGATGCGGCAGCCGACCTTGATCGGATGTCTGCCGCGTCAACCCGACTGCAGGCGCTGACCGCTGCGCTGATCGCCGCGCCGCAACCCGCTGCCCAGGAGGCGCTGGCGTGGCTCGCTGCACACGAGCACCTGCGCCACGATCTGCGAACCCCTCTGAACGCGGTCAAGGGCTATGGCGAGCTGTTGATGGAAGACTGGCAGGACAGCGATGCAGGCAGCCTGATGCCTGACTTGCGGCAGGTCATCGCCACGGCCAATCAATTGCTCTCGATGATCGACGATCATTGATAATGCCGTGTCGCGCTTCGCGTCGCCTCTCATTTCGCAAAGAGCGTTGCCATGAACCCAGCCAGTGCCCGTGTCCTCGTTGTCGATGACGTCGCCGACAACCGCGATATCCTGGTTCGTCGTTTGGGCCGATTGGGGATCGGCTTGGTTGAGCAGGCCACCAATGGCCGCGAGGCGCTCGAGGCGATCGCCCGTCAGGCGTTTGATCTGATCCTGCTCGACATCATGATGCCGGAGATGGATGGTTTCGAGGTTCTGCAAAACCTCAAGGCGCAGGACAAGCTGGTCGATCTGCCTGTGATCGTGATTTCTGCGCTGACCGACCTCGATCCGGTCGTGCGCTGCATCGAACTGGGCGCGGAAGACTTCATCCTCAAGCCCTTCAATGCCACCCTGCTGCGCGCACGCATTCTGTCGACGCTCGAAAAGAAGAAGCTGCGTGATGCCATGCGCGAAGAATTGGCGCGCAAGCAGGAAGAGCTCAACGACGCGCGTGCCTTGCAGCTGGCGCTGGTGCCTGCGGACTATCGCGGCAGTCACCATGGGCGTCTGGTATCGATCGATATCGTGCTCGAACCGGCCAAGGAACTCGGCGGTGATCTTGCCGATTATTTCTCGATTGGCCAGGACCTGATCGTGACCCTGCTTGGCGACGTCTCAGGAAAAGGCGCCGGGGCCGCGTTGATGATGGCCCGAACACAGGCCCTGTTTCGCGCCTTGTCGCTGCGTGATGATGCGCTCGAGATTTTCGGTGCCCCCGAGCGGGCGGCCAATCTCGTGAATGCGGTGCTCAGTCGCGACAATCTCAGCTGCATGTTTGTCACCATGCTGCTGACCGTTCTCGATGTGAAAAGCGGGCGCCTGGCCTGTGTCAGGGCCGGTCATGTGGCCCCGTTTCTGATCGACGCTGGTGGCGTTGTGCGAAGACTGCTGCCTGAAACCACATTGCCCCTTGGTCTGTATGAAGGCGATCACTATCGGTCGAGCGTGATCGACCTTCAGTCTGGCGATGAATTGCTGATCGTCACTGATGGTGTGACCGAAGCCATGAATGCCGCCGATGAACTCTTCGGTGAACCGAGGGTGAGCGAGTTCATGGCGGAGTCGGCCGGTGACGGCATGCTCGGACGTCTGGTAGCGCAGGTGCGCCAGTTCGAGGCAGGTCTTGCGCCTTCCGATGATCTGGCCGCCATCCATTTGCGGATCGACGGGGTTGACCGCGCGCGCTGAGGCGGCTTGAGTTCAGTCGGCAGAGGTTACGATGCGAAACGAGCCATCGGCTTCAAAAGACAAACCTCAAATAACAAGGACGAGACAATGCTGACCTACGAAGTCGTCGAACACGGCAAGCCGCTGCAGGCAAAAATTCGTGAGACACCGCAGCCGAAAGGCTCCGAAGTACTGATCCGCATCACCAAGTCAGGGGTGTGCCACTCCGATCTGCATATCTGGGAAGGCTATTTCGACCTTGGCGGCGGCAAGCGCTTCTATGTCAAAGATCGTGGCTGTGTGCCGCCTTTCACCTGCGGTCACGAGCCTTTTGGCGTGGTCGAAAAAGTCGGGTCGGGCGTGACCGGTGTGAAGGTCGGCGACCGGCGACTGGTCTATCCCTGGATTGGCTGCGGCACCTGCCCGGTCTGCCTGTCGGGTCACGACAACTACTGCCTCAACAACCAGTTTCTGGGCGTCATGAAGCCCGGTGCTTATGCCACCCACGTGCTGGTGCCTGATGCGCGTTACCTGATCGATACCGGCGACATTGACGAGGGATGGGCGGCCACGCTGGCCTGCTCGGGCCTGACCGCCTTCAGCGCGATCACCAAATTGCCCGAACTGATCGCCCGCGACTGGGTGATCGTGCTGGGCTGCGGCGGTCTGGGCATGGCCGCGATTGCAATGCTTCGCGCGCGCGGCGTGAGCAATATCGTTGCCTGCGATGTCGATGCGGCCAAGCTCGAGCGCGCCCGCGCGCAGGGCGCATCGGCCTCGGTCGATACCCGCAATGCGGATGCGCTTGCGCAATTGCAGACGATCACCGGCGGCGCGATTGCCGGCGCGCTCGATTTCGTCGGCATGCCGGCCACCGCCAACCTCGGGATCGCTGCGCTCGCCAAGGGCGGAAACTTCGTGATGAGCGGACTCTTCGGTGGCGAGATCACGATGTCTTTGCCGCCGATCGCTCAGCGCGGCATCTCGATCCGCGGCTCCTATGTCGGCAGCCTCGATGAACTCAAGCAGGTCGTTGCACTCGCGCGCTCGGGCAAGCTTGTGCCATCGCCGGTTGAAGTGCGCGCGGCCAGCGAAGTCAATCGCAGCATGGAAGAGCTTCGCGACGGTAAGGTGATCGGTCGTGTCGTGCTCGACTTCGAGCAGACCGATCCGGACCGTTTGAACTGAGGTTTGAACCGAGGTTCGCGCCGACCCTGGTTCAACACATCGAGCCAGGGCGAGATCGGGCCCACTGCATCATGATTTCACTGATCAGGGAGACATCCATGCCGAACAATCCAGCCTTCACGGCAGATCCGCAGTCAATCGCTGCCATGCGAAGTTCACGTCCGCCGAGCCGCGGTTCGGTACGAGCTTACGACTGGCTCGATCACCACCGTGCCAATCGCGGGCAAAAAGAGGCGATCCGTGATCTCGGCACCGAGCGGCGTTTTTCCTACGCCGATCTCGATGTTCGTGCCGATGCGATGTCGGCCTGGTGTGCATCGATCGGTATCGGTCGCGGCGATCGGATCGCGCTGCTCGCCCAGAACGGCGTCGAGTATTTCGATCTGCAGTTCTCGTGCGCCCGTACCGGTGCGATCGCGGTCCTGCTCAACTGGCGACTGACGGTGGTCGAGCTCGAATACATCCTGAACGACAGCGCTCCCAAGCTGCTGATCCACGATGTGTCCTTCACCGAGACCGCGCAGGCGCTTCAGAAAAAGTGCGGCATCCAGACCCTGCTTTGCATCGATACCAGCGCAGGCGCTGCCTCACCCGGCAATGCTTATGAATCCGTGATCAAAACGTTCACCGGCAAGGCATTCGCACGCGAATCGCTGACCCATGACGATGTGAGCACGATCATGTACACCTCGGGCACCACCGGTCATCCCAAGGGCGCGATGATCACGCATGGCATGAACTTCTGGAATTGCATCAATCTCGGGATTCCTGCTGGCGTTGGGCTCGATACCGTGCACCTGTCGGTGTTGCCGCTCTTTCACACCGGCGGGCTCAACTGCTATTCCAATCCGGTGCTGCACGCCGGTGGCACGGTGGTGATCTTGCGCAGCTTCGACCCGGGTCGCGCACTCGAATTGATCGGCGATCCGGCCCAGGGCATCACGCATTTTTTCGCGGTGCCTGCGCCCTATCAGTTCATGATGCAGCACCCTGATTTTGTAACGACCGACCTGTCGCGTCTGCGTGCTGCCGGCGTGGGGGGTGCTCCGTGCGCGCTCACCATCATGCAGAACTGGGCCGATCGCGGCGTGCTGCTGATGCAGGGCTTTGGCATGACCGAGACCAGCCCGGCCTGTATTTTCCTTGACCCGGCAGATGCGATTCGAAAACTCGGCTCAACCGGCAAGGTGCTGATGCATACCGAGGCGCGCGTGGTCAATGACGATGGACACGATTGCGGCGTCAATGAAATCGGCGAACTGTGGGTGGCCGGGCCGAACATCACGCCCGGCTACTGGAACCGCCCTGACGCGACGGCCTCGAGTTTCGAGGGGCCGTGGCTCAAGACCGGGGATGCTGCCCGCATCGATGAAGAAGGTTTTTTCTACATCGTTGATCGCTGGAAGGACATGTATATCTCGGGTGGCGAGAACGTCTATCCGGCCGAAGTCGAAAATGTGCTGTATCAACTGCCGCAAGTGGCTGAGGCGGCGGTGATCGGCGTGCCCAGTGAGCGGTGGGGCGAGACCGGCCTGGCCGTCCTGGTGCTCAAACCCGGCCAGACGATCGAGAAGGACGCGGTGGTCGGCTACTGCAGCGAACGTCTGGCGCGGTTCAAGGTGCCGGCAGATATCGCCATCATTGCGGCCCTGCCGCGCAACGCCACCGGCAAGGTGCTCAAGCGCGAGCTGCGGCTGCAATTCGTGGGCAGCAAAGCGCCTGCGATTACCTGAGGCGCTAGCTCGGCGGAAGGCTCGATTACTTCAGACCGAAGCCCATCCGCTCGAGCGTCTCCTTGAGCACGTGCCGCCCCGACAGTCCTTCGATGCCTTTGACCCGTGCGCGAACCGTCTTGGACCAGCCGACTTCGGCGATGCCCTGCGAGGCCTGAAAGGCGCGCATCTCCGGTTCATAGCGTTCGAGCAGCGCGGCCTCGGTGCTGCTGTCATAGCGTTCGCGAAACAGCACTGCCTCCTGCGTCAGGCGGGGTTTGACGGCTGCCGCAGGGCGGGCGGCATCGGCCCAGCCGACGCACAGACCAAAGACCGCTGAGACGTCGGGCGGCAGCCCGAGTTCGGCAGCGACCGCTTCCGGGTGGTTGCGCATTGCGCCGATATAGCAGGTGCCCAGGCCCATCGCTTCAGCGGCAACCAGCGCGTTTTGCGCGGCCAGTGCGGCATCGATGGCCGCGACCAGGAACATCTCGAAGTAGGGGTTGGCACCGGCCGATTCGCCTGCGCGCTCGGCAAGACGGTCGTTGCGAGACAGATCGGCGAGAAAGACCAGCAGCAGCGGGCATTCACGAATCTGCGCCTGATTGCCCGACAATTTCGACAGCCGGTCGCGTCGGTCGGCGTCTTCGACCGCCACCACGCTCCAGGTCTGCAGGTTGGATGAGGTGGGGGCTGATTGGGCTGCCGCCATCATGGCTTCAAGGGTGTCGGTTGGCAGTGGGCGCGAATCAAAGGCCCGCACGGTGCGGTGCGCAAGCATCGAATCGAGGACGGCGGTCGTCGGCAGCGAGACTTGCGGGGCGTCGTTTCCATAACGAGCGTTCAGGGCTGCAGAAAGTGTGTGGCTGGTGTTCGGATGGTTCATGGTCAGGGTCCTGGCAGGTGCGTTTTATCCGGGTTCTCCGGCGAGTATAGAGGGCGGCGTCAGGCGCTTGACTGGCGCGGCAACGGCAAGCTGTTTCAGCGAACCCGTCGGATTGGTGCAAAATTCGTCTTCGACTGCCGAGCTGCAGTAAAACCAATT
>CAIVAS010000259.1 GCA_903903975.1 uncultured Burkholderiales bacterium | reverse complement strand
TTGTTCTTGAGCGAGTTTGCGAGCTGCGAGATCGTTCCAGTGCGACCGTAGTCGTACCAGACCGAGCGCAAGTGCATCTCGAGCTGCGCAAGCTCGTAGTCGGACAGCGGCCTCGAGGGCGAGATCATCTGCGCCATCAGCGGCTTGAGCATCTCCATGTCGCGGTCGATGTCCTCGATCAGCGAAAACGGATTGAGCGAGATGTTCGATGCATCCGAGAACTCGATGAACTGGCCACCGAGCATCGAGGCAAGCTTTTCGTAGCTGCGGCCCACATCGATGATCCAGACACGCCCACCGGTGGCCAGCATCCGGAAGGTCAGCTCGTTCAAGAAGAACGACTTGCCCGAGCCGGATGTGCCGACCACGATGCCGTTGTAGTTGCCGCTTGGGTTGGCAAAGATGTCCAACGCCATGGACTGGCCTTTGCGCCCGAATAGCGTGAGCACGGGCTTTGAGTTGCGCTGCCCCTGGATGGGGGGCGTGCCGGTCCACTCGCCAATGATCGGCATCATGTTGGTGGCGTTAAAAAGCGTCTTGGTCGACACCCTTGCTGCGGCGCGCAAGTCGCGTTGCATGAGCGGGCCGAACATCATTGGGAGCGCTGCAAAGAGGCCCTGCTTTTGCATCTTGCGATCGGTGGTGATCTCAAAGCGCTCACCGCGCCAGACCGCCTTTGCAGCCTGCTCAGATCGGGCTAGATCTTCTTCCTCACACCACAGCAGCAGCTGGTGATACATCTTGCAGGTGCCCTTGCCTTCATCGAAGGCGCGCTGCACGATTTTCCAGTCGGCATTCACATCCTGCAGATGCGGCATGAGCTTGGCCAACTGCGACTCGGCTGACTGCTGAGCGCGGGCGGCCTTTAGCATCACCTTGCTTTTTTCGGCATCGAAGTCTGGCAGCGTCACGCCCATAGTGATCAGAAACGGGCAGGGATAAGCGATTGCAGTGGATGTCGCAGATCCCAGGAGCTGCCCCATCGATTGCAGGCTCATCGACTGCGGGTAGGTGCGAACCGACATGGCCCGCATGCAAACCTCGTCCCTGCCATTGCCGCTGTATCGAATCTCGGTCTCCGTCTCCTGGGCACGGGTGTCGATTGCGACGACCTGGTTGCGAATTTCCCGACCGTCGTCGTACTCGAGCCACGGATAGTCGGCAGCCAGCGTGCGGTGCGGATTGAGGATGAGCGCCAGGTAATTGATGAGTTGCTCGGGCTCCCACTCGTAGAGGAACAGGTGGTACTGCTGAAGCGTGGTGAGCATCTGCTGGCGCAAAGACGAAGCCTGTTTGCGAGCGGACTCGTCTTCGATGTCTTTGGCTGGCACCACAACGCTGATGTGGCAGCGGTAGTCGCGCATTCGAAAGTTGAAGTTCTCAAAGAGCTCAGTTGTGGCTCCTTGGCGATAGAACTCGATTCGCTTTTCGGTCATGCGCCGCAGCAGCGCCGCCTGATCGGGAAACTTGGCCGTCTTCGGATCCTGGGTGATGTCGAGCATCCCGTTGTAGAGCTCATCAAGCACCGGCGAGCCGTAGATCGACACCTGAAACCCAGTTCCTGCGGGCGCCCCCGATGAGAAAAGATTCACCAGGAAATTGCTCATCTCTACGCTTGCGCCAATCTGGGGCCCAATCTCCAGCACGAAGCCCCAGCCCTCGATCTTTCCGGGCTTGTCCGACTCGATCATGAAGAGCCGGTTGATCTCATCGAATGCGGTGTAAGGAAGGAACTTCGCGAAGCGATCAAAGGGCAACTCGCCGGTTGAGTCAGACTGACGAGGCGTGGCGAAGTCATCGCCCATCTCTTCGAAGTTGGAAACCGGTTTGCCAAAAATTGTCGATAGCCGCTTCACACCGCTTTGGACACCAATGGCCAGCGGCTTGAGCCGATCCATCACCGACGCGGGCTTCGTGCCCGGCGCGGCATCCGGACTGGAATCCTTAATGACTGCGCTCACGAAGATTCCTTTTTTTCAGTTCAGGTTCTGATCGACGGGCAGTCGCGGATACATCGGAACGCCTGGGTAAATCGGCACACCTTGATTGATCGGAGCCAGGGGATCGAACGGCTCCGGCGGCTCCGCCATAACGCCAGGCGGGGCGCCTGGAGGAAGCCCCGGAGGCGGACCAGGGGGCGGGGCAAGCCGGGACTGCTGCTGCGCAATCTGGTCGGGATCTGTCTCCCTGTTTGCAGGGTTGTTGCGCGACAAGGGCGTGACTTGCTGGAAAGTGTTCTTGATGTTTACCCGGGCGGCCTCGATGGTCCAGGAGCCGGGTGTGACGGTGACGTAGAAATACTTCTGGTCGTGCAGATCGCCTTCTGCGTCCTCAAAGGGCGCCATCCAGACCCGAACGATTCGTTCGGGCGTGCGAAGCGGCGCACCCGAGTGCGGTGCCGACATCGCCTTGGCGGTGGTCTTTTGCGTCGCCCCACCAAAGCTCACGGTGTTGGCCGGCGCGTTGTAGGCCACGATCTCGCGCGCCTGGCCGCCCGGTGCTGCAGCAACAGCCGACGGCGAACCGGCCGCCTCGGACGACACAGCACTCTTCGGTTGCATCGCCGGCAGCGTGCCGGTCTTCGAATTTGCGTAGATGCCAGACACTGACAGGCAGGTAACCCCATCCGGGGCTGAGCAGGAGAATTTGCTGCTCGCATCCAGACCTGATGCAGTGGTGCATCCGCCGATGTTGAGTAGGCCCAAACAAGCCAACCCGATCGCAAGCGCAGATGTTGCGTTCATCGCGATGCTCCTGCGCCCGCATCAATCCATTGAGCGATTCGCTCTGCAGGCGCCGCACCGGGAAGCTTTCGACCGTCTGCCGACATCAACGTGGGGGGGCCGGTCACACCCAACCGCCCGCCCAGTGCGATGTTGCAGCAGGTGGCGTCATCGGGGGCCGAGCAGGGGAATTTGCTGCTCGCGTCCAGACCCGAGGTAGTGGTGCAGCCACCCATATTGAGTAGGCCCAAACAGGCTAGCGCAAGTGCAGCGCTGGATGTAAAACCAGAAGCGACTTTCATCGGGCCACTCCTGCAGATGCACCCGGAACTGCACCGGCATCAATCCATTGAGCGATCCGTTCTGCGGGCGCCGCACCTGGAAGCTTGCGACCGTCTGCCGACATCAATGTGGGGGTGCCGGTCACACCCAGCCGTTCGCCAAGCGCGATGTTGCGATCAACCGGATGCGAGCAAGCACCTGCGCTTGGGACTTGCCCGTTCGTCATCAGCCGATCCCAGGCCTTGGC
>CAIVAS010000258.1 GCA_903903975.1 uncultured Burkholderiales bacterium | reverse complement strand
CGTCGACTACACGCTGCCTCGCGAATCGAAGCAGCTCACGGAGCTTCTTGCGCTGATGATCTTTCACCGGGTCGATGCGGTCGACTCAACTCAGCTCGATGAAGTAACCGTCGCAGCACTTGGCCAGTGGGGCGCTCCCCAGTGACGACGGCAAACAACTTTCGGCGCAAGTTCGATGTGGGCTTGGCGCACTTCTACAACCTGAAAGTGGGAGGTACGAGCGACACCCTAGCTGCCCTGTCTGTGGGATGCGGTCTGCTTGCCACCTCCCCTGCCCTGTCCGGGCAACTGGCTAGCTTTCCGTATTCGCTGCTTCCGATTGCCTGCACCATGGCCGGTGGCGCCTGGCTTGCCTGGCGGGCAATGGAGCCGTGGCGCCGGGAACATGCGCTGGCATCGAGCCTGAAGATCCGATCCGATCAATCCCCTCTTGAGCCCGACCACAACCCGGGTGCGACAACAGGCGGTTTGCTGGTTGGCTACACCACCGACTCTGGCAAACCCATCTACATCGATGACGAGCATCTGATGCGGCATCTGTTCATCATCGGCCAGTCTGGTGTGGGCAAGACGGTGGCTGCGTCCTTATTGATGTTCCAGCAGATCCAGCGCGGCGGCGGCCTGCTTTTCATCGACGGCAAGATCGATGCGGCAAACCTTGCCCAGATCTATCACTACTGCTGCTACACCGGCCGGCAGCACGATTTTCTGGTCATCAACCCCGATGACCCGGACAACTCCAATACCTATAACCCGGTGCTCTTTGGCGATGCCGATGAGAAGGCTGACGGCATTTTGCAGCTCATCCCCTCGACTGAAACCAATCCGGGCGCGGACTTCTTCAAGCAAGAGGCCAAGCAGGCGCTCACCACACTCATCCGGGCCTTGCAGCGCGCGCGCCTGGCCTATAACGTGATTGATCTGACCGTGCTGCTGATGAACGGCAACGCAATGCTCGAACTCGAGCGAAAGCTCGCCACTGCCGCACCGGGCTCGGCTGAGCTCAAGGAGTTCACGCTCTTTCTGGACAAGTTTCGCGTGCAGCCATCGCCACAGAATCCGGCCGGTGGCATCGACATGAAAAAGCTCAAAGATGTCTTTGGCGGCATCGGCGGGCGCCTGTATTCCTTTGGCACTGGCAAGTTCGGTCAGATCATGAACACCTACGATCCGGAGGTGAACCTGTACGAGGCGATCCGGGGCAACAAGATCGTCTATTGCGCACTCCCCACAATGGGCAAAGACACCACCGCGCGCAACTTCGGGCGTATGGTGATTGCCGATCTTCGGACCGCAATCAGCTGGCTCCAGAAGCTGCCCGAGAAGGATCGCCCCTGGCCACCCTTCATGGCCTTTTGCGATGAGGCGGGCTCGTACTTGAACGAGAACTGGAGCCGAATCCCCGAACAGTCCCGATCAGCCCATGTGTTCTTCGTGCCGGCTGTGCAGACGGTTGCAAATTTTCAGGCCATCAGCGACGAGCTCTACGAGATGGTGATCGGTAACGCCTGGACGAAGCTGATCTTCAAGGTCGGCACGCAAGGCACAGCCGAAGAAGCGGCCGAGTTGATTGGCAAGAAGATCGGCGTGTTGCGCTCACTTTCCGGCACGACCGCCGAGTCCTCGAGCATGAGCGTGTTGCGACATCTGCCCGATTCGAACCTGGGAGCCGGCGCCTCGATGGCCAGCGGTGAGCGCGAGCAGGAGATGTACATCATCACGCCCGACGAGCTGAAAGGCCTGCAAAAAGGCGAAGCGGTGATGACCTACGGGGGCGACCAGATCTTCAACATTCGCATCCCGATGACCAAGTTCGACAAGGAATCGCAGGCGCGCTTTGGCGAGTTCAGGGTCAATCGATTCCGCGCATCAGGCCTTGTGATCGACGGCATCCGCTGGCGGCCCGCAGGGTTCTTTGCCAATGTCGATCGCTATCTGTCCACCGCAGCCGTTCGCAAAGAGACTGCGAAGGCACATGAAGAGGATCAGAAAGCCCTGAACGCTGACCAAGCCAAAGTGGCCGCGCTTCAAAAGGCGCAGGGCACCGCGGAAACTGCCGCACCAGGCGCAGCTCGAGGTACAGCATCGAGCAGCGCAGCGAGTACCGCATCAAGCACCACACCAAGTACGCCACCCAGCACGCCACCAAGTACCAAGGCGAGCGGCTTCACTCCTGACACAGCCGCCATCAGCAATCGCAAGCAGAAAAACTCATGAGCACCCTGGAGGACAACACGGATGTCGAATACGACCCAGATCTACCTGGTGCTGACATGCATCGCGGTGGTGATCACGATCATCTGGAGCCCTTTGCGCTCGGCGATCGGGGGGCTGATTTCAGCCTTTTTGACGCCGGCGTTTTTGACGATCTTGAGCACGATCTTTCTTTGGATGGTCTGGATTCTGAAGACGATCAGCCGCTCGCATTCGATCGTGATCAAGAACCTCATCATGCCCCGGACAGTGGTTTTCCCAAGCTTGCAAGACGACGACGACCGAAAGCTCTAAGCCACATCACCGAGGAAGACTTCGAGGCTGGTGCGGATCGATTCGCGTTTTCGCTCATCGATCACCATGCAAACCTTCTTTTCCGTCGGACATCCAAAGCTCACGACATTGCCGCAGCCATCGACTTCTTCTTCACCATGACCGACAACGGTCGCCTGACCTTCAACGCTTGCTGCGGTGTCTTGCGTGCACGCCAGGACGTCTTGCGGCTTCGCATCCAGTACGAGTGGTGGTTAAGAGGCACGATCTTCACCGGCCCATTTCCTTGCATGTGCGTCCCGGTGCCTCGGGATATCGCAAGCGAGATCATCTATTACGCGGGCCACAACGGATATGCACTGGCCAGAGAAGCGTTCGTTCAACCCGGCATTGACCAAAGCGAGTTGCTCGAGGTGGTCAGCAAAGAGGAGCGATCAAACAAGCGCGAGCTGATCACCGCCCTCGATGCGCTTGAAGATCGATTCCTCATGTCGTCGCAGGCCGGGCGGTGGTGGACCACGGGCCGCAATCCGATGCTGATGATGATGCGGCTATCAAGCGAGAAGTCCTCCGTTGCTGTGGAACGGGGAGGCTCGGTTCACTGGAGCCGTCTCTTCGGCACGAGGCCGCAGTGATGGGAGTCCTCAGGCTGGCCAGATCAATCGCTCTCGTCGCCGCACTTGTTGGCCCAGCTCACGCACAGCAGCAGCTCTTGCCTGCCGAGCAGGCCAAATTGAGATCGGAGAGCACACGTCTGAACTCCAGTCACTAATGCGCATCTCGTATGCCGT
>CAIVAS010000257.1 GCA_903903975.1 uncultured Burkholderiales bacterium | reverse complement strand
ATGCTCGCTGCATGCAGTTGCGCTTCGGCCTGCTTGACCGCATCAAGAAGGGGGATCTTTCCGGTGTCATCGCTGTAGACGCCCATCCCCAGATTAACCTTGGTGGGACGCGGGTCTGCCGCAAAGGCCTCATTCAGCCCAAGGATTGGGTCGCGGGCAGCCATGGGAAGTGAAGTAAACGGTGAGAAACTCATCGTAACAGTTTGTAATTTAAGGGGAATTGCTCTGTGGGCTGAGCACTGCCGGAAAATTAGTTGCCTAATAAAGAGGCAGGATACTGGCTTTTCCGGAGCGCTCAGGCGATAATCTTCGGATGGAACACGACAGATTTGTTGCAACGCAAAGTCTAGCACGTGGCGTGTTTCGAGAACCTCAGTGACCAGAGTGCAAGCGACCCCCGAACTCCTTTGCCATCCCGGCAGCCCTTTCCAGCTGCACCAGCCGTTTGAGCCGGCGGGGGATCAGCCACAGGCAATCGCGAGCCTGGTCGAAGGCCTGGATGATGGATTGGCCTTCCAGACGCTGCTGGGAGTGACCGGCTCGGGCAAGACCTACACGATGGCCAACGTCATCGCCAGAACAGGTCGCCCCGCGCTGGTGCTGGCACCCAACAAGACACTCGCGGCCCAGCTCTACGCTGAGATGCGCGAGTTTTTCCCGAACAACGCTGTCGAGTACTTCGTTTCCTATTACGACTACTACCAGCCGGAAGCCTACGTCCCGTCCCGCGACCTGTATATCGAGAAGGACTCGTCAATCAACGAGCATATCGAGCAGATGAGGCTGTCAGCGACCAAGTCGCTGATGGAGCGCCGCGATGTGGTGATCGTCGGTACCGTCTCCTGCATCTATGGCATCGGCAACCCGTCGGACTACCACGCGATGGTCATGACGCTGCGGGTGCACGACAAGCTGTCTCAGCGCGACATTCTTCAGCGTCTTGTCACGATGCAGTACAAGCGCAACGAGACTGACTTCGCCCGAGGCACCTTCCGGGTCCGGGGCGATACGATTGATGTCTTTCCCGCCGAGCACGCCGAGCTCGCGGTGCGGATCGAGTTATTCGATGATCAAGTCGAGTCGATCCAGCTCTTCGATCCGCTGACTGGTCGGGTTCGTCAGAAAATCCCGCGGTTTACGGTTTACCCGTCGTCTCATTATGTGACGCCACGGGCCACGGTTTTGCGGGCGGTCGAGTCGATCAAAATCGAGCTTTCTGCACGGCTCGAGCAGTTGCGTGGTAGCGGCAAGCTGGTCGAAGCCCAGCGACTCGAGCAGCGCACCCGTTTCGACCTCGAGATGCTCTCGGAACTCGGGTTCTGCAAAGGCATCGAGAACTACACGCGGCACCTGTCGGGTGCTGCGCCGGGTGAGCCCCCTCCCACGCTGGTCGATTATCTGCCGTCGGATGCGCTGATCATCCTTGATGAGTCGCATGTGACCATCGGCCAGCTCGGCGGCATGTACCGAGGCGACCGCGCACGCAAGGAAACCTTGGTCGACTTCGGTTTTCGGTTGCCTTCGGCGCTCGACAACCGACCGCTCAAGTTCGAGGAGTTCGAGGGCAAGCTGCGTCAATGCGTTTTTGTGTCGGCGACGCCAGCGGCCTATGAAGCCGAACACAGCGGCCAGACGGTCGAGCAACTGGTTCGCCCGACCGGGTTGATCGACCCGGCGGTCACCGTCAGGCCGGCAACGACGCAGGTCGACGATGTGCTGTCCGAGATCCATCTTCGGGTCGCCCTTCACGAGCGCGTCCTGGTGACGACGCTCACCAAGCGGATGGCCGAGGATCTGACCGACTACCTGTCAGAGCATGGCGTCAAGGTTCGCTATCTGCATTCCGACATCGATACCGTCGAGCGGGTCGAAATCATCCGCGATCTCAGGCTCGGTGTGTTCGATGTCCTTGTGGGCATCAACCTTCTGCGCGAAGGTCTCGATATTCCCGAGGTTTCGCTGGTGGCAATACTTGTTGCCGACAAGGAAGGTTTCCTGCGCTCGCAACGCAGTCTGATCCAGACCATTGGCCGGGCCGCGCGCAACCTCAACGGCACCGCCATTCTCTATGCCGATCGGATCACCGATTCGATGAAGCAGGCGATCGACGAAACCGACCGGCGTCGCGTGCGCCAGGTCAGCTTCAATACCGAGCACGGCATCGTGCCTAAGGGTGTGATCAAACAAGTGCGGGAAATGATCGACGGTGTTTACGATCCGTCGCATGAAAAGAAGGAATTGAAAGCTGCAGAGGATCGTGCCCAGTACGAATCTCTCGGCGAAAAAGACGCTGCGCGTGAGCTCAAGCGTCTTGAGAAGCTCATGCTCGAACATGCCCGCAATCTCGAATTCGAGAAGGCGGCACAAGCCCGGGATCAGCTCACACAGCTCAAAGAGCGCGTGTTCGGTTCAGGCGGAAACGATAACGTGGTTCCCTTTCCAGGCGGCAAGGCAGCCTGATCAGGGTCAATCGACCATCAACCTTTTATTGATTCAAGCGCGGAAGAAGACATGGCAAAGCGAGAACCCCTTTCTATGGCAATGAACACCCGTGTGCTGTTCGTATGCATGGGCAATATCTGTCGGTCGGCGATGGCCGAAGGCGTCTTCAGGCATCTGGTTCGCCAGGCCGGACTCGAAGACGTTGTCAAAGTCTCGTCGGCAGGCACGCATGCGTTTCATGTCGGTGAGGCGCCCGATCGTCGTGCCCAGGCGACGGCTGCCAAGCGTGGCTTTGATATCTCGGATATGCGTGCTCGCCGGGTGAGCGAAAAGGATTTCGATGCGTTTGACCTGATCCTTGCCATGGATTGGGACAATCTGGGTTTGCTGCAGCAGATGGCTCCCAAAAAAGATCACCACAAGATTCAGTTGCTGATGCGTTTCGCGACCGAACATGAGTCGGCGACGATTGCCGACCCCTACTACGGCGCTCAGCAGGGATTTGATCAGGCGCTCGATCTGATCGAAGACGCTTGTGCGGGTTTGCTAGATGTCGCGCGTCGTCGTGCGACTCAGGTGGCTGCTGCCTGATTTGTCTCTGGATTGAAGAACGGCGGGTCGTCCTCAGTGGCGGCCCGCGGTTTTGCCTCGCGATCAGTCTCAGTCTGGCTGACAGCCGGGCAGGTCCATCAGTCCGCATGGCCCCATTTGTTGTGCGGATACTCGACAAAAAGAGTCGGCTTTAGGTATTCTCGACTGTCTTACTCGGGTTTACAGGAGCCGACACCATGCGATTGACGACGAAAGGCCGTTTCGCTGTGACTGCCATGATTGACTTGGCCATGCGTCAGCAAAATGGGCCGGTAACGCTTGCCGGCATCAGCCAGCGCCAGAGAATTTCGCTGTCTTATCTTGAACAGCTGTTTGGAAAACTGCGCCGGCACGGCTTGGTCGAAAGTACCCGCGGGCCGGGCGGCGGTTACACCCTGGGTCGCCCGATGGCCGACATTTCGGTCGCGGCGATCATCTTTGCTGTCGATGAGCCGATCGATGCCACCAGCTGCGGCGGCAAGGAAAACTGCTTCGAAGACGGTCCTTGCATGACTCACGAACTCTGGACCAGCCTGAACCAGAAAATGATCGAGTTCCTGGAAGGGGTGTCCCTTCGGGAGCTGGTCGACAAGCAACTGCTGCGCGAATCGCCGTCGACCCCGAGGCAGGTCTCTGTGCTCAGGGAACATCGCGCCGCGCTCGAATTTCCGACTTCCACGCTGCAGCCGATCGATTTCGACGGCTCGCGACGGACATCGGTTTCCTGACAAAGTCCCACAACATCAAGGAGCGGACGATGCAATTGCCGGTCTATCTCGATTATTCAGCGACCACGCCAGTCGACCCCCGCGTGGTTGACGCCATGATTCCGTGGCTGACCCAGCGTTTCGGCAATCCAGCGTCACGCAGCCATTCCTACGGCTGGGATGCCGAGAAAGCGGTCGAAACCGCGCGCGAGGACGTCGCAGCGCTGGTCAATTGCGATGTCCGTGAGTTGGCCTGGACCTCAGGGGCGACCGAGTCGATCAATCTCGCGCTCAAGGGCGCCGCCACCTTCTATAAAGAGCGCGGCCGGCATCTGATCACGGTCAAGACCGAACACAAGGCGACCCTCGACACCATGCGTGAACTCGAGCGCAGTGGTTTCGAAGTGACCTACCTCGATGTTCGCGATGACGGCCTGATCGACCTCGATGTCTTCAAGGCAGCCCTGCGTCCCGACACGATTCTGGTGTCGGTCATGTCTGTGAACAACGAGATCGGCGTGATCCAGGACATCCCGGCAATCGGTGAGATCTGCCGTGAGCGCGGCATCGTGTTTCATGTCGACAGTGCCCAGGCCACCGGCAAGATCGCGATCGATCTGTCCACACTGAAGGTCGATCTGATGAGCTTCTCGGCTCACAAGACTTACGGACCGAAGGGCGTGGGCGCACTGTTTGTTCGACGCAAACCGCGGATCCGCATCGAAGCACAGATCCACGGTGGTGGCCATGAGCGCGGCATGCGATCGGGCACACTGCCGACCCATCAGATCGTCGGGATGGGCGAGGCGTTCCGCCTGGCGCGGCTCGAAATGGCGGCTGAAAACGAGCGCGTGCGCATGCTGCGCGACCGGCTCTACCGAGGCGTGTGCGAGATGGAGGAGGTCTTCATCAATGGCGACATGGCCCACCGTGTGCCGCACAACCTGAACATCAGTTTCAATTATGTCGAGGGCGAGTCGCTGATCATGGCGGTCAAAGACCTCGCGGTGTCATCCGGATCGGCCTGCACCTCGGCGAGCCTTGAGCCGTCGTACGTGCTGCGTGCGCTGGGGCGCAGTGATGAACTGGCCCACAGCTCAATCCGTTTTTCAGTCGGACGCTTCACCACCGAGCAGGAAATCGACTTTGCGATCGCGCTGCTCAAGGACAAGGTCGGCAAGCTGCGCGACATGTCCCCGCTGTGGGAAATGGTCAAAGACGGGATCGATCTGAACACCGTGAAATGGGCGGCTCACTAAGCCGGTCGTCATCGCTTTCAAGGTTCAACATTCATCGCAGAGAGGTTTGATATGGCATACAGCGACAAGCTCATCGATCACTACGAAAATCCGCGCAATGTCGGCGCGCTCGACAAAGCCGATCCGTCAGTTGGCACCGGCATGGTTGGGGCGCCCGCCTGTGGCGATGTCATGAAGCTGCAGATCCGTGTCAATGACGACGGCATCATCGAGGATGCACGGTTCAAGACCTATGGCTGCGGCTCGGCGATTGCCTCGTCGTCGCTGGTGACCGAATGGGTCAAGGGCAAGACGCTCGATCAGGCGATGGCCATCCGCAATACCCAGATTGCTGAAGAACTTGCACTGCCGCCGGTCAAGATCCACTGCTCGATTCTGGCCGAAGACGCCATCAAGGCGGCGATTGACGATTACCGTACCAAGCACGGCCAGGCGGCGGGCGCCGAGCCCAAAGCAGCCTGAGCGGCGCAAGAGGGGGCAGCATGGCGATCACACTGACTGAAGCCGCAGCAAAGCATGTCTCGCGGTATCTTGAGCGTCGTGGCAAAGGCATCGGCCTGCGGCTGGGCGTCAAAACCACGGGCTGCTCGGGCCTGGCCTACAAGCTCGAATATGCCGACGAGCCGCTGATCGAGGATGTGAGCTTCGACAGCCACGGCGTGAAGGTGTTGGTCGATCCGCGCAGCCTGGTTTATATCGACGGCACCGAGCTAGATTTCGTTCGCGAAGGACTCAACGAAGGGTTCAAGTTCAATAATCCCAACGTGAAAAGCGAGTGCGGCTGCGGAGAGTCCTTCAAGATCTGAACGTCGCAGCATGGATTTTCGCAGCAAGAGTCATTTCGAGTTTCTGGGCCTGCCCGAGTCGTATCAGCTCGATCTTCAGCGCCTGCAACAGGCCTATCTGAGGTT
>CAIVAS010000256.1 GCA_903903975.1 uncultured Burkholderiales bacterium | reverse complement strand
TTCTACAACCGGAGTCGTCGCCACTCCGCCTTGCTCGGCAAGACCCCAGCATCAGCATTCGAGGCCTGGGTTCTCAAACAGCAGGGAAAAATGGCGGCTTAACCGCGCTGCGTCGGTATCCGATAAACGTGGGGAACCTCAGCCAGCATCGGCGCGCTTTACACAGTGTTTGCCTGTTGGGGCATTGCACACGGTTTGTCTTCCCCTGATTTGACCGTGTTGAGATTTGGTGTGGCCGGGGTCTTGATGCTGCCAGTGTTCGCCTTGGCATGGCGCCGCGACGAGGTGCAACTCATCGAGCGTTGGAAGGTTTGGCTGATGGTGGCCCTATTTGCTGGGACACCCTTTGGCTTATTGATGTTTGGCGCGCTGCAGTTTGCGCCCCCGAGCCATGCGGCCGTATTCCCTTTCACAGCCATGAGTGTGATGGGTATGGTCTTAGGTGCGCTGGTGCTTGGCGACCGAATGACGCATCGCAGGGTGTTGGGTATTGCCGTGGTGCTGGTGGGGCTCGTGCTGGTATCGGGGGTGGATGCCGCGAGCTTGACGCTACGCGCTTCTTTGGGAGATGCCGTGTTCCTGGTCGCTGGCACCTTGTGGGCAGGCTTTGGAATTGTGTCGCGCAAGCATCGGCTTGACCCGCGTAATCGTTCTACTTCTCGACCCAATGGAAATTGGGAGGATTACCATGTCATGCCAATAGAGCACCCAGCTGCTTCACCAACGACACCGAACTCGAACCTGCCAATATCTGCATCGCGGCATGTTTCGACAGACATTAACCAGAACATCGAGGGCCTGAAATGGCAATGCAGCGATTGCATTGCCACTGCAGCCCCTGCGCAATCAGTCGAGCGCGAGCGCTGACAAATCCGGATGCAGACGGTGATGGGGCGTCGAATGTTCAAACGCCTGGCCCAAGGACAACACGGTTCGCTCGTCAAACGCCTTGCCCACGATCTGCAATCCGACCGGCAAGCCCTCGACCAGCCCGGCGGGTTGCGACAGCGCGCACAGGCCAAGGTAGTTCGCCTGACGGGTCAAGGCACCCGGAATCGGCGAGGCTTCATCAACCTGCTGGACGGCGATCGCGGGGATCGCCACCGAGGGCAACAACAGCGCATCGAAGGGTTCAAACCATTGCGCGAAAGCGATGCGGGATTCACGCATGGCTCGCAACGCCTGGGCGTACTCCCATGACTTGAAATTCGCGGCATTCTGGATCCGCTGGCGTACCGCAGGCCCCAGTTGCGCAGTCGGATCATCGACATAGTCACGATGCAGAGCACGTGCCTCGCAGGCAATGATGCAGCCGGTGTTGGCCGACAATCCGAAAAACCAGTCGGGAAGCCGCACCGGCACAATCTGCACGCCCAAGGTTTCAAACACTTTGGCCGCATCCTGCCACGCCTGCGTCACACCGGGATGCATGAAGTCGGGCAACTGCTTGACCTCGGGCAGCGCCAGGCGCAAGCCCCTGACCGAGCGAGGCTCGCGCGAAAATTGCTCGAACGGCTGAGCAAGCGTGACCGGATCGCGCGGATCAGGGCCTGCCAGAGCCTCGAGCAGCAAGGCGCAGTCACGGACATTGCGCGCCATCGGCCCGATCGAGTCCAGCGTCCAGCTGAGTAAACCCGTACCGTAAAGACTGATGCGACCGTAAGTCACTTTCAGACCGGTCAAGCCGTTGAAGGCTGATGGGATACGGACCGAGCCGCCTGTATCGCTGCCGATGCCAACCGGCGCAAAACCCGCGGCCACCGCGACGCCGGTGCCGCTTGATGAGCCGCCCGGTACACGGTGGGTGGCGAGATCCCAAGGATTTCGCGAGGTCTGCATCAGCGGATTGGTGCCCCAACCGCCGAAGGCAAACTCGGTCATGTGCAATTTTCCCAGCGGCACCATGCCTGCCTGAAGCAGGCGTTGCACCGTGGCACTGGTTTGCGTGGCTCGCCGGTCGATGAAATGTCGGGAGCCAAGCGTGCCGATTCGACCTTCGATATCGAGCAAGTCTTTCAAAACGATCGGCAAGCCATGCAAAGGTCCGAGCGGCAGACCGGCAGCGCGCTGCTGATCGGCACCACGCGCCAGAGCTCGCGCCTGCTCGGCATAGACCTCAGTGAAGGCCAGCAGGCGAGTGTCCGCCTTGTCGATCCGCTGCAACAGACACTCGGTCAACTCGAGCGACGACAGCTGGCCCGCATCGAGCATCGATTTCAGCTCGGTCAATCCCATCCATGCCAGGGACATCCCTTTTTTCCTCCGGTCCGGGGATCTGAATTAGTCGAGCGTGACACCAAGCGCCGATACTTCCTTGATCCAGACCGGCGCATCGTCACGCCACAAGCGCAAGGCCTCGGCACGGCCCCCAGTGGCATTGGGAATCGCGAAGTTCTCACGCAAGGCGCGAGCACGAGGCGTGTCGTTGCCTTCAACGGCAACCTTGGAGAGCAACTCGAGAATCTCGACCGGCACGCCCGAACTCGTCGTCAGCGCCAGACCTCCCTCAAGGCGTGCGATCGGGGCCTTGAGGCCCTGCTCGGTCAGCAGCGGCAGATCAGGCAGCTTGGGGCTGCGAATCGGCCCGGTCGTCGCAATCGGACGAACGCCCTTGCTGGCGACGGTCGAAAAGGCCTGGTAGCTGCCGACGCACATCTGCAACTGACCCGAGCCCATTTCGATCCACATCGGCCCTTCGCCCTTGTACTGGATCGCCTGAAACTTGCAGCCGAACTGTTTGTTGAGCGTCTCGGCCAAGACGTGCGGATAGGAGGCCGGCGCGTAGGAGCCGCTCGAACACTCGTTCTTGCGGGCATACTCGATGAGTTCATCGAGGTTTTTCACACCCATCTTTTCCTGAACCGCCACGATCAGCGGCCCCGACGGAAACACCGTGATCGGTGCAATGTCGCGGGCCAGATCGAAGGGCAGCTTCTTGTACATGACGCGGGTTTGCCAGACCTGCCCGGTGGTGGTCGACAGCAGGGTGTAGCCGTCCGGCGGCGCCTTGACGACGGCCTCGATCGCCAGAATGCCACCGGCACCACCCTTGTTCTCGACCACGCACGGCACATTGAACCGGTTGGTGAACTGCTCGGCAAAGAGCCGTGCATAGGCATCGCTCAGGCCGCCCGTCTGGGCGCCGACAACAATCTTGACCTGCCTGTTCGGATAAGGGCCGGTTTGCGCAAAGGCCCGTGGGGCAACAAGACCCGCACCGGCGCCAGCGCTGGCAAGCAACAGGTTTCTGCGATTCGAATCAGTCATGCGTAACACTCCGTCATCAGACAGTGGGTGGGAAATAGACTTTTTCTCTGGGCGGACAGTGCAGGATGACGCATTGCACGCCGCCTTCTGCGCCACGCAGATCAGGAAAGGGCTCATCGGCGGAGACAAAGATCGACTCCCACTCGGTGAGTTCGCGCTCGCCGAACTGAAGACGCCCCGACAGCACGACAATGAACTCACCCTGACTTGACGCGTGTCGCTGCACGTTCATCGACTGACCGCGATCCAGGCAGATCTCACCCACGCCCAGACCTTCGTCGCTGATAACCAGCAGAAAGTGCTCGCCCTGCTTGAGCTGTTCACGCATCGCTGCTCGCCGTCCGGCCTCATCGAGAACCCTGACCGGCCCGACACTCTCATGGCGCTTGGGACCACGGATCATTTTGTCGCGTGCTTCGTCGAGCGACATCATGCCGGCTTCGCACACCGGCCGGATCGTGAAGTATTTGATTCCCTGACTGCCCGAAATCAGCGGCCCGTAGCCGGTGTAGGCGCCGGCATAGTGCACCGTCACCGTCTCGACCGGATGCTTGCCGAGCGTGCCTCCGCCGCCCACGAAGAGTTGGAACTGGTTCTGGCGATGGAAATGCGGCACGAGCGTCGCATTCGGCGGCTGCTCGATCAGAAAGACCGTGGGCGACAGCACCGGGTCATCGCCCGACTCCATCCACTCGCCCTTGAAATAACTGTCTCCCCTCACGTCGATGGGTCGTCTGCGAGCGGCGCCATGCTGGCGCGTGCCGATCGAGATCATGATTCGTCTCCTTGCGCGTGCTCGGGCACGATTGTCTTGGATGAAAAGAACAGTTTACCCGTCGAAACCCAGTGTTTGAATCTCGTCCTCGCTGTAGCCAAGGCTGAGAAGTATCTCGACGTTGTGCTCGCCAAGGCGCGGTGGCGACAGGCGCACCCCCGGCCGCTCACCATCAAGGGTCAATGGCAGCAACACCGTGCGGGTATCGCGGCCATCGGGCAATGTCATTGGGGCAAGCCCACCTGTGGCCAGAAGGTGCGGATCATCGAACAGGTCCTGCGGGCGGGTGATCGGCGCAAAGGGCAGGCCATGCTTTTCAAAGATGCTCGCGAGTTCGCTCGCCGAAAATCCTGCAAGCCGCTCACGCAGCATCGGCAGCAACCAGTCGCGCGCTTTGACACGGTCGTTATTCGAGGCGACTCGCGCATCAGCAAACAGGTCATCGAACCCGAATGCCGCGCAGAAAATCTCCCAGGCGGTATCGCTGACAACCGCCAGAAAAATCTGCTCCTCATCGCGCACCTTGAAGACATCGTAGATGCCCCAGGCGGAAATACGGGCCGGCATGGGCGCGGCCGGCTGCCCTGTGACCGCAAACTGCATCATGTGCTGGGCGACCAGAAAAACATTGTTTTCATAAAGTGCCGACTGCACCTCCTGCCCGAGCCCGGTCTTTTCGCGAGCCGCCAATGCGGCCATCGCACCGATTGCACCAAACATTCCCCCCATGATGTCGTTCACACTGGCGCCGGCGCGCAGCGGATCACCCGGGCGACCGGTCATGTAGGCAAGCCCGCCCATCATCTGCACCACTTCGTCGAGTGCTGTGCGGTGCTGATAAGGCCCCGGCAGAAAGCCCTTGTGACTGACATAGATCAGACGCGGATTCAGGGCCTTCAGGCTCGGGTAATCGAGCCCGAGTTTATGCATGGCACCTGCCTTGAAGTTTTCACTCACGATGTCGGCCGTGCCGATCAGACGCAACACCGCTTGCCTGCCCTCGGGTGACTGCAGATCCAGAGCGAGGCTCTTCTTGTTGCGGTTGAAAAGCGGAAAAAAGCCAGCTCCCGAGCCCAGCAGATTGCGCGTGTTGTCGCCCTCTCGGCCCTGGCCGACCGCCTCGACCTTGATCACCTCGGCACCGAGGTCAGCCAGCACCATGCCGCAGGTCGGGCCCATGACCATGTGGGAAAACTCGACGACTCGGATGCCGGCATAGGGCAAGGGCTGATTCATCTGGCGACTCGCCGGGCGATTCATGCGCAGCGTTCGATCGCCAGCTGGCGCAGCCTGGTGCGCTGGATCTTCGTACCGTTGGCGCTCGGTGTCGTCGGGAACCCGTCGATCGAGAAAATTCGCCTCGGCACCTTGTAGCTTGCAAGGCGCACTCGGCACCATTCGCGCAATGCGTCCTCATCAAAGGCCGCCCGATCGGATCCGATCACAAAACCGACCGCGACCGGCTCGCCATTCAGGTTGATCCCAACCACCTGGGCACCTGACACCGCCGGTGCGGCTTCGAGCACCGCCTCAATTTCCTGAGGGCTGGTCAGGAATCCTCCCAGTCGCAGGACATCTCCGATGCGGGTCAGATAGCAGAATCGACGATCGGCTTCGAGATAACCGAGGTCGCCGCTGCGAAACCATCCGTCAGCGGTGAACGCCTCCCTGCTGGCCTGCGGATTGCCGTAATACTCGAGCAGCAGGCTCGGGCCGCGCAATTCAAGCTCGCCATGCTCACCCACTGCAAGGACACGCCCGGTCTCGGGATCACACACGCGAACCGAGGCGTGAGGCGAGATCAGTGCGCCGCCCCCTTTGGAGCGTTCGATCGCCGACATCGTGAGCGGCTGAAGCGCATACAGAGCAAGACACTCACTCATGCCATACAGCCCGCACGCGATCACCCCACGGGCCTGCGCCCGCTCGACCAGATCGTCAAGCGCAGGATTGAATCGGGCAAAGCCGAAACTGCGCAAGTGCGGGAAGGGTTTCGGCTCGGGGCGTGATGCAAGCAGCCGTACCAGCATTTCATCACTGCCGTTGACATGCGTGATGCACTCGGATTGCATCACGACAGCGGCTGATGCCTCATCGAAGACCGCCATCATCCGCATCGGCGCGCCCGCTGCGAGCGCGGCCAGCGCCTGCGTGAAACCGAAGACGCCACACAAGGGCAAGGCCTGCAGGACCCGTGATCCGGGCCTGGTCATGTCGAAGCCAACCGCCACATCCCGGATGTGCTGCACGATCCCTTGCTGGGCATGGCAGACGAACTTGGGCGCCTTGGTGGTGCCGGAGGTCGTGAAGATGACGCAGCGCGACTGCGCATCAGTGGGCGCCAGGCAATCTTCGTCATGTCGTGCCAGATCCGCATAAGCGGTGCATCGTCGGCCTGCAAACTCGAAAGCCGAGGTTTCTCCAGCGGGCGAAAACATGACGATGTCGGTGAGCGATGACAGGGCAGCAGGATCGACCGCGTTCAGAATCCCCGCAAAGTCGATACCCTTGAAGGCGGGCCATAACACCAGGGCTCGGCAGCCGGAACGTCCGACGATGTCTTCGAGTTCGTTAGCCCGAAAGCGGGTGTTGACTGAGACTGCAATCGCGCCGATGCGCGCGCAGGCGAAGAACAGGGCAAGCCATTGGGGAATATTGGGCAGCCACAACGCAACACGATCGCCAGGCCCGATACCGAGCGCGCGCAAGCCGCTGGCAAGACGCCGTGACTCGCACTGCAAGTCGCCATTCGTCCAGCGCCCATGCTCATCATCGATCGCAAGCGAATGCGAGGGTAACCCCTGGAGGAAATCAGTCAGGCTGTCGGCCATCTTGCGCGGCACTCCACAAAAATTCGATTTACTTGAGCGGCGCTTTGCAGACCGACCTCAATGACACATCGAGTCGCGTTCCGGGCAGGACATCGCTCCATTCGAGCGGTGTGCGGTTGGCCGAAACAATCGCGCCGGTTCCCATCGCGCCCTTGAAATCAGTACTCTGCACCGAGCGCACACGCTTTCCTGCGCAATCAAACTCGTAGACATCAATCATCGATCTCACGCCTTCATTGTCAGGCGTGCTGCGATCCATCATGAAGGCGGCCTGTCGACCCTCCGGGCCCTTGCGGATCGCACCGATGTCGATATAGATGGTAGTTGTGGCATTGCCATCCATTCTGGTCCACTCGGCCAAGGCTGGCAGGGGCTCCAGCAACAGTAACAGCAGCAATGTCAGCAGCAATAATGGCTTCATCGTTTCCTCGGGTGTGCCGGCAAGCTGGATTCTGCCTGCATTGATCTTTGCCCCCTATCAATAACGCTTATTACCGACACCATGACCCATTCGATCAGCCCCCTCAATCTGACGGCCAACGGCATCGACTTCAGCTGCCTCGAAGCCGGCACCGGACCGCTCGCGCTTTGCCTGCATGGTTTTCCCGACTCGGCTCACAGCTGGCGTCATTTGCTGCCCGAGCTGGCGGCCGCCGGCTTTCGGGCGGTGGCACCCTTCATGCGCGGGTATGCGCCGACATCGGTCGCGCCTGACGGCCTGTACCAGACCGGCGCGCTGTCGGCCGACGCCAATGCACTGCACGAGGCGCTGGGGGCAGATGAGAACGCGGTCATCATCGGGCATGACTGGGGCGCACCGAGCGTCTACGGTGCGGCGGCAAGCGAGCCCAGCCGATGGAAGCGTGTCGTCGGCATGGCCGTGCCGCCCGGAAACGCCATGGGCCGGGCCTTCGCGACCAACCTCGAGCAGACCAAGCGCAGCTGGTACATGTTCTATTTCCAGCACGCCTTGTCGAACAAGGTCGTTCCTGCCAACGATCTCGCTTTCATCGACATGCTGTGGCGCGACTGGTCGCCCGGCTTCGATGGCGCGGTCGATGCCGAAAACTGCAAAGCCTGCCTGCGGGATCCTGCCCATCTGACTGCGGCACTGGGGTATTACCGGGCGTCGCTCGGCGACGCGCCGCACGCCGACCGCTATGACGCCATACAGGCGCTCGGCCGAGGCGAACTGATCCAACCGACGCTCTATCTGCATGGTCGCAATGACGGTTGCATCGGACTGGATGTCGCCGAATCGGCACGCACCCTGTGCCCATGGGCAACGATCAGGATCGTCGATGACGCAGGTCATTTTCTGCAACTGGAGCAGCCCGCCACGGTCAATCGACTGATCATCGACTGGATGAAGATGGCCTAGGGCGCACCGGCCTGTCATGGAGGCCAGAAACACCATGCGCAATCGGCAGCCGGAATCGGTCATGCGGCAAATTCCCCCAGGCATCTGGGTCCTGGGGCTGGTGAGCATGCTGATGGATATTTCCTCCGAGATGATCCACAGCCTGCTGCCGATTTTCATGATGACAGTGCTGGGCACGAGCGCATTGACCGTCGGCATCATCGAAGGCCTGGCCGAATCGACCGCGCTGATCGTCAAGGTGTTCTCAGGCGTGCTGAGCGACTACCTGGGCAAGCGCAAGGGACTGGCAGTGCTTGGCTATGCTTTGGGCGCGCTGACCAAACCGCTTTTTGCGCTGGCATCCGGCACCGGCCTGATTGTCGCGGCGCGTCTGCTCGATCGCGTCGGCAAGGGCATTCGCGGCGCGCCGCGCGACGCCCTGATTGCCGACATCACGCCCGCCGGGATTCGGGGCGCCGCCTTCGGTCTGCGACAGACGCTCGATACCATCGGAGGGTTCACCGGACCGCTGCTGGCCACCGGTCTGATGCTGATCTGGGCCAACGACTTCCGGACCGTGTTCTGGTTCGCCGTCATCCCGGCCATCCTGTCGGTCGCGCTGCTGCTGGTGGGCGTTCAAGAACCCGCTCGGCCATCCGGGCAAAAGCGGCGCAATCCAATCCAACGGGCAAACCTCGCGCGACTCAGCCGGGCCTATTGGTGGGTCGTGATCATTGGCGCGATCTTCACACTGGCACGTTTCAGCGAAGCCTTCCTGGTACTGCGTGCCCATCAAAGCGGGGTACCCATCGCCCTGGTGCCACTGGTGATGGTCGCCATGAATCTGGTCTATTCAGCATGCGCCTACCCATTCGGCGCTCTGTCGGACAGGATGAGCCACTCAACCCTGCTCGCCATCGGATTGGCAGTGCTGATCGCCGCCGATGTGGTGCTGGCAAGCAGTGAACAATGGATGTCGATGCTGATCGGCGTGGCCTTATGGGGGATGCATATGGGCATGACGCAAGGCTTGTTTGCCACGATGGTGGCCGACAGCGCCCCGGAGGATCTGCGAGGCACGGCCTACGGTTTTTTCAATCTGGTCAGCGGCATCGCGATGCTCGTGGCGAGCGGCCTTGCCGGTTGGCTGTGGGATCACTTCGGCGCAACCAGCACCTTTCTTGCGGGAGCGGCCTTTGCCGGTCTGACGCTGCTGGGGTTGCTTGCTGGCCGACGCTGGCAACGCCCGTCGGAATCAGCCCGCAACACGTGAGCTCACTGATACGCGTCGGTTTTGGCGGTGACATCCGCGCGCGGCGTGATTCGCATGGTCTTGTTGCGAATGATCTTGGCGGACATATCAGCATTCGTGACGCTGATCAGCGTGCCGTCTGAACCCCTGATCCGTGTCGAGCGCATACCGATATCTTCGACGATCCCTTCGACATCCGACGACTCGATGTGATCGCCGACCTTGATCGACTTGTCCATGTAGATCACGACGCCGGCCAGAAGATTTTCAAGCGTGGGGCGAGCAGCCAAGGCAAACGCGAGGCCACCGACGCCCAGACCGGCAATGATCCCCACAACTGGAAATCCTGCAGTGTTCAGACCGTAAATGATGATCCCGAGCGAGGCAAAGACCCCGCCCACCCGACACAAGAGTCGGATGATGCTCGAGTCAAGCGCATTCGCACTGAGGCGAGCAATCTTCAGATAATTGCCGGCGAGAATTTCGCTCACCATGAAAACGGTCAAGCTGAGGGCAAGATAAAAGACGATCGTGAAGATCACCGACCCGATCGTGGCACCGTGCGAGGAGAGGCTGGCCAGATCGATCGAGACATAGTCGCCAAGGCGGGCGAAGATCATCGTGAGCACCGCGACACCCAGAACCCGGGGCGCCCCTTGCCGAAACAATCGCCTCAGCAGAAAGGGCCCAAAAAACAGCAGTAACAGGCACAGGCCAAAGACTGCCCACTGCCAGACGGTATTGGTGCCATACGACACAAGCCAGAAACCCGGGAGCGAAAAAAAGACCCCGGCCCACACCGGCGGGATGACGCCACCCGGACTCTCGGTATAGGACTTGTAAACATTGAATTCATCGACAGGCTTTGACGCGATGATCTTGCGATAGAGCGTCGGAACATGCGCGACGGTTTCGGCGGTAAAGACGACATCGCCCATGCGCATGCCTTCCTGAATTCTGCCGATCTGAAGGTAGGTCCCCGGCACGACCCAGAGGTCGTCCTTGAGCTTGCGCAGCGGTGTGTCGGTTTTGACGTTCGACAGGCGCAGGATTTCGCTGATCATGAATGCCGTTCCGGTGCCGATCGACTGACGTGACCATTGCGGCACCTCGCTCAGGTCCATGCTGTCGAGGACTTCGGACATCAGAAAATCGACCCGCTTGCGCTCGATGTCAAGCGGCTGCGGATACCTCCAGGACTTCACCTGCTCGTATTCCATCCTCAGGCGCTCCATCACGCCCTCCACATCAGTCGTCGCATTGACGAAGAACGACAAGCATCGCTCGGGTGTCGAGCGATCGACCGTCAGGTGCATCGGATAGTTATCAGGCTTGCCCGCGTAGGCGCGATTGGCGTCTGACAACAGAGCGGTCCACAAGCCTGCGAGTGCAACGATGAGGACAAGTCGGGAAAGCTTTTTGATAGCCAGCTGCATCAGAGTCTCAAATCAAAATCGAATCTTGAAAAAATAATTTTTGTCGCACTTGCCTGCCGATCAGGCGTCACGATACATCTTCCCGCGCTTTCGAACCGGCGCGAGCAGCATCAGATCGCCGGAAATGACCTTGAAGCCTTGCGGCGCCGGCGAACGAACCTCCATGCCCAGCGCAGCCAGGACACGATCATGCTGGTAATAACAGGTGACGGTTTCAAGCGCGAGACGGCTCATGAAGTCGGGCTCCTGCGCTCGCAGGGTCTCGACGAGCGCCTGGCGATCGACTGAACCAAGTGCAGCGAAGGGCTGCCTGTTAAGTGTTTGCGCCTGGGCGTCCAGTCGATCGAGTTCCTCGCGCAAGATCGGCAAGTCATCGGCGCAATGAGCCAGAAGATAGGCGGGCACGCCGACCTCGCTTGCACCGGGCATCCGCCCGTCCGCGCTGGGCGGCACGATCAGATCGAGGACCCGCTCGAGGCTCGCGAACTGAACCGGACTAAAACCGCTGCCGGACGCTTGGTTTTCGGACAGATCGATCGACGGGGTCAATTCGGGACTCGACATGGCAGCGCTTCCAGAGATCAGGGTCAGTCGAAAAGATTGGCCAGACGCGCCTTCATCGCATCGGCGATGTAGAGCGCAACGGCCTGGATAGTCGAAGTGGGATTGACCCCACCGGAGGTGACGAACACGCTGCCGTCGACAATGAAGAGGTTGCGCACGTCATGGCTGCGGCCCCATTCATTGACGACCGAGCGGGCCGGGTCGCGTCCCATTCGGGCGGTGCCAAGCAGATGCCAGCCGGCATATCGAATCGGCCCTTCGGTGCGGATGTCGAGCGCACCGGCAGCCTTCATCACTTCAGTGCCTTTCTCGAAGCTGTGCTGCATCATCCGCTTGCTGTTGTCACTCATGCGATAGCTGATTCGCGGCGCCGGAATGCCGCTCGAATCGGTCAGCGTCGGATCGAGGGTGACGCAATTGTGTTCCTCGGGTAAATCCTCACAGCAAATGCCGATATTGATGGTCCGGTCATAGCGTCGGGCGAATTCGACGTGGTGCGCGGCACCCCACGGAATCGTGCCGCGAGTCAGGCCCTGTCTTGCGGTCATGACCGGCCCGGTGCCTCGGGTGATCTGCATGTTGTAGCCGCGTACGAAATCGCGGCCGGGATCAGTTTCGTAAAACTGTTTGCTCAGCAGGCAACAACCCTGCGGCCCGTAATGCGAGTCGAGCTGCTCATCGAAAGCGCCAGATATAAGGCCCCAGGGATGCAGCATCAGGTTCTTGCCAACCAGACCCGACCGATTGGCCAGGCCCTGCGGAAATCGGGCGGACGTCGAGTTGAGCAGCAGGCGCGGTGTACCCACGCCATTGCAGGCGAGGATGACGACCTCGGCTCGCTGACGGTGCTCAACACCATGCTCGTCGAAATAGACGACGCCGGTGGCCATGTCATTGTCATCAACCAGAATCTCGCTGACCCGACAGCGGGTGCGCAGCTCGACTCCGGCCCGCCGGGCCATCGGCCAGTAGGTGATATCGGCACTGCTCTTTGCGCCCTTGGCGCAGCCCGAGTGGCAGGGGCCCAGATTGGCACAGGCCTCGCGTCCCTCGTAGTCGCGCGTGATGATCGCGCTGTCTGATGGCCACCAATGCCAGCCGAGCCGATTGAAACCACGGGCGATGGTCTCGCCCATCTTGCCCAGCGGGATCGGCGGCAGTGGCAGATCATGCGGCGGCATGGCGGGGTCGCCGGACAGTCCGGAGACGCCGATGTTGCGGTCATTCAAGGCGAAATACGGCTCGAGCGTTGCGTAGTCGAGTGGCCAGTCATCGGCCACGCCATCGAGCGTTCGAACCCTGAAATCCGACGGATGAAATCGCGGGAAGTGCGCCGAGTAAAGCACTGTGCTCCCGCCCACGCCGTTGTAGTTGACGATCGAGATCGGTGAATCGTCTTCATTGATCGGATAGTCGTCGCGTCCCTTGCGGATGTTCGGACTCGGTGACGCACTCGCAGCCGCCTCGGCCTCCCAGCTGCGACGGGTACTGGGATAGTCGGACGGATGGGTCCAGTCGCCCTGCTCCATGCAGACGATGCGCATCCGGGTATCGGCCAGGCGCCAGGCGACCGCGGCACCTGACGCTCCGGAACCGATAATCAGCACGTCGACGATGTCATCAGCCATTGCGGTCAGCCTGTTCGATTCGAAGCTTATTGATTGTGGGCGCGCGCCCGAACGGCCTCGCGTCGCGCCTCGATGTCCTCAGCACTGACCGCAACATTATTGGCATCGGCCCGCTCGCGCTCGATCGCCATGCCTTGCGAAAAAGACACCGCATATCCGTCGTCGATGACTTTCTTGTAGGCCACCAGCATATGCGGCAGCACCGACAGCATGTCGCAGGCCAATGCCCGCGCCTGTGCCAGCAGTTGCGAAGGCGGCACAACCCGATTCACAAGCCCCCAGGCCAGCGCCTGATCGGCGCCCAGGAAATTGCCGGTCAGCGAGAGCTCCTTGGCACGCGACATGCCGATGATGCGGCAGAGCTTTTGCGACAGGCCCCAGCCGGGCATCACGCCCACGCGAGCATGGGTATCGGCGAAGCGAGCTTCGGACGAGGCGAGCAGCACATCGCAGGCCAGCGCAAGCTCAAAGCCACCTGTGATCGCCACGCCATTGATTGCGCCGATCACTGGTCCGGTAAATCGGCCAATGGATTTGACCGGATCGCCCACTTGCACCGCGTCCTGCATCGATTGAGCGGCTGCATCGCCCGTCAGTCCCTTGACGCCGAGCTCTTTCAGATCGAGACCAGCGGTAAATGCGCGACCGGCGCCAGTCAGGATGAGGACGCGAACATCAGGGTCGGCCTGCATCGCATCGATCGCTTCGGCGAGCTCCTGTCGAAGCTGACGGGACAGGGCATTCATGGCACCCGGTCGATTAAGGGTGATCACGGCATAGCCCTCGGGGGACTTTTCAATGAGAACGGTGGGTTCGGTCATTTCGGCTCCATGGAATGATTCGCGGGGCCTCAGTGGCCGCCAGTTCAAGCAGGAAAGACAGCATAATCGTGATCTGCACCTTGCTGCGGCGGCTCCCGTTCCGATCCGCACGCCCCTGAACAACCTTGGAGACACCAGGATGATCAACACCACAAAACGCGTCACGCTGACCGCGATGTCGGCCCTTGCCCTGATCGGTTCAGGCGCTCATGCCCAAAGCGACACCGTGAAAATCGGCGTCATCCTGCCGATGACAGGCCAGCAGGCGTCGACCGGCCGACAGATCGACGCGGCCATCAAGCTGTGGGTCGCCCAGAACGGCAACAAGGCGGGGGGCAAGAAGGTCGAGGTGATCATCAAGGACGACGGCAGCCTGCCCGATGCCACCCGCCGTCTGGCGCAGGAGTTGGTGGTCAATGACAAGGTGGTCGCCTTGGCCGGCTTTGGCATTACGCCGTCGGCAATGGCCGCCGCGCCGATTGCCACCCAGAGCAAGACCCCCCTGGTGGTCATGGCAGCAGCCACGTCCAGCATCACCGAAGCGTCGCCTTATGTGGTTCGCACCAGCTTTACGCTGCCGCAGGTCTCGGTCGGGCTCGCCGAATGGGCGAGCGCCAACAAGATCAAAAAAGTCGTCTCCCTGGTGGCTGATTACGGGCCGGGCTATGACGCCGAAAAGTTTTTCGCAGAACGCATCCTCTTCAACGGCGGACAGGTGATCGAAAAACTGCGCACACCGCTGCGGGCGCCCGACTTCGCGCCGGTTCTGCAAAAAGTGCGCGACGCCAATCCGGACGCGCTCTTCGTCTTTCTGCCCTCCGGCCAGGGCGCAGCCTTCATGAAGCAGTTCGGCGAGCGCGGACTCGACAAAGCCGGTATCCGGCTGATTGCCACCGGTGATGTGACCGACGACGATCAGCTCAACGACATGGGCGATGTCGCGATCGGCGTGGTGAGCTCGCACCATTATTCGGCCGCTCACCCGAGCCCGGCGAACAAGAAGTTTGTCGAGGCCTTCCAGGCCGCCAATAAATTCCGGCCGAATTTCATGGCGGTCGGCGGCTACGACGGCATGCGGCTGATCTACAAGGGGCTTGACACGACCAAAGGCGCCGGTGGCGATGCGCTGGTCACCGCGATGAAGGGGCAGCTGTTCGAGAGCCCGCGCGGGCAGGTGCTGATCGACGCGCAAACCCGGGACATCATCCAGGATGTCTACATCCGCAAGGTCGAAAAGAAGGACGGACAACTCTGGAACATCGAGTTCGACACGATCAAGTCGGTCAAGGATCCCGGCAAGAACCGATGAGTGTTCTGCACGCGACAGGATCCTGACGAGAGAACTTCCTTGCTGACCCTGCTATTTGACGGCATCGCCTACGGGATGCTGCTCTTCGTCCTGTCGCTCGGGCTCGCGGTGACGATGGGCCTGATGAACTTCGTCAATCTGGCCCACGGCGCCTTTGCCATGGCGGGCGGCTATGTACTGGTGGTGCTGATGCGCGGCTATGGCTGGCCCTTTCTGGCCTGCCTGCCGGCAGCGTTTGCGGTGACTGCATTGCTCGGTGCGGTGCTCGAACGAACGCTCTACCGGCGCATGTATGGCAAGCCTCATCTTGACCAGGTCCTCTTCAGCATCGGTCTGACTTTCATGGCAGTCGCTGCGGTCGATTACGTCATGGGGTCGTCGCAGGTCAATGTCCAGACGCCAGAGTGGCTGCGCGGGCGCTTCGAATTTGGCAGCGGCGCGCTCAGCCTGGGCATGGGTGCGTATCGGCTGTTCATCATCGCGGTCTGCGTGGCGCTGACTCTCGGCCTGCAGACGCTGCTCAACCGCACGCGCTTTGGCAGCCGCCTGCGCGCTGCGGTGGACGATCCGCGGGTTGCCGCGGGCCTGGGCATCCCGGTCAACCGGGTTTTTCTGCTGACTTTTGCGGCCGGATCAGGACTGGCAGGCCTGGGGGGTGCGCTGGGTGTCGACATCCTCGGCCTGGATCCAGGCTTTCCCTTCAAGTTCATGGTGTACTTCCTGATCGTCTGCGCCGTCGGCGGCACCAGTTCAATCACCGGGCCGCTGGTCGCAGCGCTGTTGCTGGGCATTGCCGACGTCTTCGGCAAGTACTACCTGCCCAAGCTGGGCGCTTTCATCGTCTACGTGCTGATGATCGCGATTCTGTTATGGCGTCCGCAGGGGCTTTTCACCCGCTCGGGCGGCGGACGATGAATGCGCAGGGCATCACCCGAAGCCTGAGCGCACCGGCACGCTGGCGCCCCTGGGAAATCGCCGTGTGGCTGGTCATCTGGATCGTGCCTGTCGTGCTGCCGCAGCATGCGGCGCTGATCAACGAGATTGCGATCCTAGGTCTGTTTGCGCTCTCCCTTGACATTGTTCTGGGCTATGCCGGGATCGTCTCGCTGGGCCATGCCGCCTTCTTCGGTACCGGGGCTTATGCAGCGGCGCTCTTCGCCAAACATGTCATGCCAGACCCTCTGATCGGACTGGCTGTCGGTACGCTCGCAGGCGCACTGCTGGGCGTGCTCACCAGCCCCCTGATTGTGCGAGGCACAGACCTCACCCGCCTGATGGTGACCATGGGCGTTGCCCTGGTGCTGATGGAACTCGCCAATCGCTTCGACCAGCTCACCGGCGGCGCAGACGGTCTGCAGGGCGTGGTCATCGGCCCCTTGCTTGGCAACTTCGAATTCGATCTGGCCGCACGCACCGCATCGTTCTATTCGCTGGCCGTGCTTTTCATCGTCTTCGTCATCGTGCGTCGTATCGTGCATTCACCATGGGGGCTGAGTCTGCAGGCCCTGCGCGACAATCGGCTTCGATTGGCAGCCATCGGTCTGTCGGTCAATGCGCGGCTGTCGATCGCCTATTCGCTGGGTGCGGCGCTGGCGGGCGCCGCCGGCGCCTTGCTCGCTCAGACCACCGGCTTCGTCTCGCTCGATGTTCTGGATTTTCATCGCAGCGCCGACGTGCTGCTGGCGCTGGTGATCGGCGGCGCAGGCTGGCTTTGGGGCGGTCTGATCGGCGCGATCGCCTTCAAGGTGCTGCATGACGTGATCTCGGCGATCACGCCGCAATACTGGACCTTCTGGATCGGCCTGTTTCTGGTCGTGCTGATGCTCGCCGGGCGCGAGCGACTGGTGCGGCCCTGGCAAGGGCTCCTCAAACGCAAGGACGCAGGCAGCGGCAATGAGTGACGCCATCCTGCAGACCCGCGCGCTGGTCAAACGCTTCGGCGGCATTGTCGCAACCAGTGAGGTGTCGCTGCGCGTCGAACGAGGCGCGCGCCATGCGCTGATCGGCCCTAACGGCGCTGGCAAGACAACACTGATCAACCAGCTCACCGGCGTGCTCGCACCCGACAGCGGACAAGTGCTGCTGGGCGGACAAGACATCACCACCATGGCACCGCACCGGCGAGTCGCTCTCGGCCTGGTGCGCACGTTTCAGATCAACCAGCTCTTCGATTCGCTCACCCCGCTGCAAAGCCTGGCGCTCGCGGTTACCAGCCGAACCGGCGGCGGCGCGCAATGGTGGCGCCCGCTTGGCAGCGATCGGGCCATCGGTGACCAGTGTGAATCCTTGCTGGCACAGTTCAGATTGCTCGACCATGCCGAGCAAAGAACCAGCGAACTGCCCTACGGCAAACGTCGTCTGCTCGAAATCGGCCTGGCAGTTGCCATGCAACCGAAGGTGCTGCTGCTCGATGAGCCGGCGGCGGGTGTTCCCGCAGCCGAGCGACAGGACATCCTCGACACAGTGGCCGGTCTGCCGCAGGACGTCTCGGTGCTGCTGATCGAACACGATATGGACCTGGTCTTCAGTTTTGCGCGGCACATCACCGTGATGGTCAATGGGGCCGTGCTCACCGAAGGCCCGCCGAGCCAGATCGCCGCCGACCCGAGAGTCAAGGCGGTCTATCTCGGCGATGCACTTGAAGGCAGCTCGCCAGGAGTCGCCCATGGCTGAGACCTTGCTCGAGGTCGACGCGCTGAGCTGCGGCTATGGCGAAGCCGTCGTGCTGAGCGACATCAGCTTTGGTCTGGAACAGGGGCGATCCCTGGCGCTGCTGGGTCGAAATGGCACCGGCAAAACCACGCTGATCGACACGCTGGTGGGTGTGACTCGCCGACACGCCGGCCGCATCCTCCTGGCAGGTCGCGAGATTCAATCACTGCCCGCCTACGAGCGGGCATCGGCCGGTATCGGCTGGGTGCCGCAGGAACGCAATATCTTCAAATCGCTCACGGTACTTGAGAACCTGACCGCGGTGGCACGCCCTGGCCCCTGGACGCCAGCCCGGGTTTTCGAGCTGTTTCCGCGACTGGCCGAACGGCGTCGCAATCTCGGCGCGCAGCTGTCAGGCGGAGAACAGCAGATGCTGGCCTTCGGACGCGCGCTGGCTCTCAATCCGCGATTGCTGCTGCTTGACGAACCGCTCGAAGGTCTCGCCCCGATCATCGTGCAGGAGCTGCTCGCTGCGATTCGCCGCGTCGCGCGCGAAGAAGGCCTGGCATCCATCGTCGTGGAGCAGCATCCGCAAATGGTGCTGAGCGTGACCGACGACGCGCTGGTGCTCGACCGCGGCAGGATCGTCCTGCGTGCGCGCAGTGCCGACTTGCTGCAAGATACGACCCCGCTGCACGCTTGGCTTGGAGTCGGCGCGCATTAGTCGGCGCGCATTAGTCGGTCCACATTAGTCGGTCCACATTAGTCGGTGCACATGAGCCAGTGCACATCAGTCGTCGCGCATCGAGCCGCCGCAAGGCATCAGGCCAATTTTCGGAGCAAGCTCTCATGACATTGCGAACCACACCGCCTTTTCGGGCCGACCATGTCGGCAGCTTTCTGCGCCCGGAATATCTGCTTCAAGCCCGCGAGCAACATGCAAAGGGCGAGATCACCGCGCAAGCCCTTCGCCAGGTCGAAGACCGTGCGATCACCGAGGTCGTCAAATTTCAGCAGGATGTCGGACTCCAGAGCATCACTGACGGCGAGTATCGGCGTACCTATTTTCACATCGATTTTCTCGACCAGCTGGGCGGCGTCAAGACAGACATTCCGGTCACGGTGATCAAACCCGACGGCACTGAGGAACTTGCGCCGCCCACGATCAGGGTCATCGATACCGTTCGCCATGTCCGCGATATCCAGCGGGCCGATTTCGAATACCTGCAGTCCCAGGTGGCCCCCGGCATGACTCCCAAGGTGACCATCCCATCGCCGACGATGCTGCACTTTCGCGGCGGTCGTGCCGGCATCAGCCGCCAGGCCTATCCCGAACTCGACCCGGTGTTCTACGACGACGTGGCGCGCGCCTACGGCGAGGAGCTGCGTTCACTCGCCGATGCCGGCTGCACCTATGTGCAGATGGATGACACCAACCTCGCCTACCTGTGCGACGAACGCATGCGCGAAGCGGCGCGACAGCGAGGCGACGATCCCAACGAACTGCCCCATCGTTATGCGCAGTTCATCAACAAGGTCGTGGCCCACAAACCGGTGGGCATGACCCTGGCGATGCATCTGTGCCGTGGCAACTTCAAGAGCACCCATGCCGCGGCCGGCAATTACGAGCCGGTTGCCGAAGCGCTCCTGTCGGAGATGAATCTGGATGCATTTTTCCTGGAATACGACGACGACCGCTCGGGTGATTTCAAGCCGCTGCGTTTTCTGGGCAAGGGCAAGATTGTCGTGCTCGGTCTGGTGACCACCAAGTTCGGTGAGATGGAAAGCAAGGACGCGCTCAAGCGTCGCATCGACGAGGCAGCGCAATACGCGCCGCTCGATCAGCTTTGCCTGTCACCGCAGTGCGGCTTTTCCAGTACGGTTCACGGCAACAACATCGCGGTGCAGGCCCAGCGCGACAAGCTGGCGCTAGTGGTCGAAACCGCTCGGGAAGTGTGGGGCTGAGCCCATCGACGGGCTCAGCGCTCTGGTTCGGTCAGACTCAGTTAGAGCCGCCGCGATTCCCGGGCAATGCAGCCGGAGCTGCGCCACCGCTGTTGGGTGTCACGCCAAGCTGCTTGGCCATCGCCGCTTCGAGCGACGTCAGCTTGGGTTCAACCTGAGCACGCGTGTCGGTCACCAGCTTTTCGGATAACGACCGCTGAATATTCGGTGTCAGATCCTGAAAACGCTTGATGACCGGGGACTCGAGCCAGTTGATCAACTGCTTGAGTTCGTCCTCATTGAAATTCTTGTCGAGCTCGGGCCCGATGATCCCCGGCGCGATCTTGACCGCGCGATCGCGAAGCAGGGGCACTACATCATCGACATATTTTTTCAGCTCGGCATCAATGCTCTTGACCGCTGCATCGCGTTTGTCGGCAGGCACGTTCTGAATGAACTGCCGCGCCTGCATGACCAGCTGGATCGCGGGCTGTTCGCCCATATTGCGAGCCATTGCCTCGACGCCCGGCTGCTGCAGCAGGACGATCCTGTCGACAAGCTCTTTCTTCGATTGAGCCACGGCAGGCGCGGTCATCACGCCAAGAAGAATGCATGCGGCAGCAAGGGTGCGAATCGGTGTTTTCATCGTAAGTTGATCCTGGGTCCGGTTTGGAAGCCCGACAGTTGCGATACGCAAGGTTACCTCACACCCCAAATCGACAGGATGACGTCGCCATGAACAACGAGCACACCACCCGCGCATTGAAGCAGGCTCTCGCCGATCGATTCGGCGAAGAAGTGTCGATTCCACCCGGACTCGAAGGGTTGGAGCAGCTTCTGGCGATCGCGAACCAGTCGACGCACCGGGCATGGGCCGAACGAGCAGTCGATGCCGATCTGATCAGACTGCTTGCAGCCTGCGCGCTGAGCGCACCCACGAAAAGCTATCTGCAGCAGGCCGATATCGTCGACCTCCGCGATTCGACTGTGCGCTCGGCGGTCGAATCGCTGGTGCCATCGATGCCCTGGATGAAGACCGCTCCGGCCTTGCTGGTCTTTTGCGGCAATGGCCGGCGATTTCGTCGCATTTTCGAGCGTCGCGACCAGGCATTCACCAACGAACACCTCGATGGCTTTTTCAATCCGACCGTCGATGCGACGCTCGTGCTGATGAATTTCATCCGCGCAGCCAGCGCCATCGGAATGGTCTGCTGCCCGATCAGCGTCCTGCGCGACCGGGCCGAGGCATTGGCGACCATCCTCGAGATGCCAGACCATGTCTTTCCTGTAGCCGGTCTTTGCGTCGGCTGGCCGCTGCAGGAGCGTTCGATCAGCCCCCGGCTGCCCCTCGCAGCAACCCTGCACCAGAACCGCTTCGACGAGGATCACACCGATGCGCTGATCGATCGCTTCGACTCGCGATATAAGGCGGTGCAGTCGAGCCGGCGGCCTGCAGGATCACCCATCGCGCAGACATGGTCCGATGAACGCGCAAAACAGTACGCATCGTCGCAACGCGCCGATTGGGGGCGCTTTGTGCGCAGGCAGAAGTTCGACCTCTCCTGATTCAGCCCGGATCACACGCAGAGCAAGTGCTCAGAACCGGGTGCCCAGAATGAACTTCACCACCCAGCGGTCGGAGTTTTCATTGAGCCCGCGACCGATGCCGGCGTTCAGATCGAAGCCGGCAATCTCGGTATCGACAACCGCATAGAGCATCTTGCTGTTGTTGCTGAGTGAATCGAGATTGGTCCAGGGCCCGAGCTGGTTATAGCTTTCGATGCCGACCTGAGTCTTGCCGTTCAGTGCATGGCTGACCTTGACATCGAGGGCAGCCGTGGTCGGACCATATCCGCGATTCAGGGGTGTATCGGCATTCAGATTGAGGCCGAGCGTCCAGGGGCCGCTGTGAGTCCCGAGGATGCCCTTCAGCTGGGCGTTCCAGGGGTTGGGCGCCACGCGAAGTGCCTGATCGCCCACCTCGAGATTGAGTCCCCAGAACGGGCCTTCGTCCTCATGGGGCGCGATGTACTTCAGTCGGACCTTGGCGCCGTCACCGGTCCAGCCGAATTCGGCACTGTGGGTCGTCAGCAGGTAGATGCCGAGCTCGAGCGTGTCGGTCAGCCCGATGTTCAGTTCGGGCGTCAGGCGATAGACATGATTCGGCGGCTGTTCTCCGGCATACAGCGGTGTCGATCGACCCGAAATGACATAGTTGTTGTGCCAGTCGACACTAAGCTGCCCGGGGCCCTCCTTGTCGTCGAGATAGACCTGGATTTCTTCAGACGCCGCCCATGCCGATCCGGCCGCGCTGAATCCGGCCAGCAGCAGCCACGCAGACAGTCGTGTCGAACGCTCAGCACGGTTCATCAGCTTGCATGTCGCATCAGGCCGCCAGTTCGAGAATCGCGGTCACCTCTTCGATACGGGTAATCGGCCGCGGGTTATCACGCAGATTCACATAAACCAGGGCACGCTTTGCGATATCGGCGAAATGCTCGCGACCGACGCCCACGTCACGAAGCGACCCGGGAAGCCCAAGTCGCGCAACCAGCGATGCTACCAGATCGGCCGCCGGCACATCAGGCTGACCGACCGATTCGGACAGCAGGCGTTGCCGGTCGGCATTGACCGCAGCATTCCATCGCAGGACCGCCGGCAGCATCACGCAGGAAGTGTGCCCGTGGGCGATGTCGAAGGTCGCTCCCAGCGCATAGCCGATGCCGTGGCTGGCACCGGTCCTGGCGCCGGCCACTGAACCCGCGATCGCCTGCCACATGCCAAATTGCGCCTGCAGACGGGCATCGAGATCGGTCGGATCGGCCTGAATCACCGGCAATGACCGGGCAAGCAGACGCCAGCCCTGCAGCGACAGCGGTTCGGTGGCCGGATTGGCCTTGGGCGAGCAAAAGGACTCGACGGCATGGTCGACCGCACGGATCGCGGTGTTGAAGAGCAGATCGAGCGGCGTATCGAGCGTTGCCTGCGGATCGAGGATGGCGGTCACCGGCACCATCAGGCGATGGCTGTAAGACTGCTTGGTGTGGGTCTGCGACTCGGTGACACCGGCATTCGGCGTGAACTCGGAGG
>CAIVAS010000255.1 GCA_903903975.1 uncultured Burkholderiales bacterium | reverse complement strand
GTGTCCGACAAGGATTTGTTCTTGAGCTCGAGCAGCTTTTGCAGATCGCTGACGTTTTTCTCGAGATCGGCGATGCGCGACATCGCCTCCTTCATCGCAGCGTCTCGCGCTACGCCGAGTTCGGCCGTCGAATTACGACCGCCCGCCGCGCTGCCGGAGCCCGTGGTTCCCGCCCCGCCTTTTGCCGCAGCACCGCCTGCAGCCGGCTTCGACAGCTGCAAGCGGTCACCGCCCGCAGCAGCCCCCGAACCGTCTTCGACACGACCCGCCACGGTGCCGGTGGCACTGCGCCCCGACCGTGGTGTGTCGATAAGCGCCGGAGCGCCGGCAAGTCGCTGACGGTAAGTCGCAAAATTGGTGGTCTGGATCCGCAACTCGCGAACTGCTTCTGCGGGCTCGATCGCTGCCATCGCGCTGCGGTCGGGAATCGCGAGAGTCGTCCCCTCCCTGACCAGATTCATGTTGCCGATAAAGGCCTGAGGATTGGCCCGATAAATCGCGACCATGGCCTGATCGAGGCTGATGCCTTCAGGACGGACCGCTCCAGCGATCCGGCCCAACGTATCGCCGCGCTGAACGCTGACCGCATTGGTTGTCGCCAGGACCTGCGCCGGCGGGGAAGCCTGCTGGCCGGCACCTGCGCGCACGACCTGAGACGGCGGCGCCGGCACTGCGGCAGGCGCGCTCGGTACTGGCGGTGCGGCAGGCGCCGCCGGCGCAGCCCGCGCAACGCCACTCACCTGCGACGAGACTTCCGACCCAACGACATTGTCGGCCTGCGCTCGCGAATTGCGCATCTCGGGCGGGTCGAGCAGGAAAGTGTATTCGCGCAGCAGCTTGCCCGAGGCCCAGTTCAATTCGACCAGCAAGTCGACGAAAGGCTCGTTGATCGGTCGGGTTGAGGTGATTCGAACGAAAGTCCGATTGCCTCTCGGCTCGATCGCGAACTGAAGCCCCGAGAGTGCCGGGTTGAACTCAAGCCCGGCCTGGCGAAACGCATCCTGGGGAGCAAGCCGTGCCGAGAGCGACTGGGCTTCCTCCCGAGCGAGAGCGGTGACCTCAACCTCGGCCCGCAAGGGCTGCCCGATGCCGGACAACACGCTCAGTCGACCCAGGCCCGCCGCTGGCGCGGCCCCGGAAAGCGAGGCAACCGCCAGAAAGACCGCTGCTGCGATCGCCTTGGGCGGAAACGAGATACGGCGGGCAGTCAGGCTTGAAACCGGTCGATTCACGGCTTTTCCCCAGTTAGGAAATTCAAAAAAAATCGTAACATCAGTAACTTAAGTGCGCAAGCTCAGGCAAATTATCGGCATTTTAACAACCTAGCGCGCCAGGATGATTCGCAGTACGCGCCGCAGGGGCTCGGCGGCCCCCCACAGCAATTGGTCACCGACGGTAAAGGCGCCGAGATACTCCGGCCCCATCGCCAGCTTGTGAAGTCGACCCACCGGAACCCGCAAAGTGCCGGTCACCGCCGTCGGGCTAAGGCGCTGTTCACTGGCCTCACGCTCATTGGGAATAACATCGACCCAGTCGTTGCCGGCAGCGATGATTGATTCGACCTCGACGAGCGGCACATCGCGCCGCAGTTTGATGGTGAGTCCCTGGCTGTGGCAGCGCATCGCGCCGATGCGCACACACAGGCCATCGATCGGGATACTGCCAGCCGAACGGAACGGCGGCCGACCGAGAATCTTGTTGCACTCTGCCCCCCCCTTCCACTCTTCCATGCTCTGGCCATGCTCGACCGGCACGTCAATCCAGGGGATGAGGCTGCCCGCCAACGGCACGCCCCGAAAGTTGGCAGTCGGTAATGCGGGCGAGCGCATCGCGTCGGCAACCTTGCGGTCGATCTCGAGGATGGCGCTCGCCGGATCGGCGAGATCGTCAGCCACTGCCGCGTGCAGCGCACCCATTTGCGAAATCAGCTCGCGCATGTTCTGAGCGCCAGCCCCGCTGGCCGCCTGATAGGTCATCGCCGAGACCCACTCGATCAGGTCGTGCTCGAAAAGCCCACCCAGGGCCATCAGCATCAGGCTGACCGTGCAATTGCCACCGATGTAGTTGCGAACGCCTTTTCCGAGCGCGGAATCGATGACCGAGCGATTCACCGGATCGAGCACGATAACCGCATCGTCGGCCATGCGCAGGGTCTTGGCGGCGTCGATCCAGTAACCGTTCCAACCGGATGCGCGCAGCGGCCCGTAAACCGCTTTGGTCCAATCGCCACCCTGACAGGTGAGCACGACATCCATCTTGCCCAACGCCGTCAGATCGTCGGCACTGTGGAGCTTGCCCATGCCCATGGGGGCGTCGCCACCGGCATTGGAGGTACTGAAGAAAAAGGGTTCGATATGGGCGAAATCATTCTCTTCGCGCATGCGCTGCATCAGGACAGACCCCACCATCCCGCGCCAACCGACCAGACCAACCTTCATCATCGTCTTATCTCTGCTTTCTTTGGGTTCAAAGCGCGGCCAGCACGGCGTCGCCCATCGCAACTGTGTCGACTTGTTTGCACCCGGGTTCCGTAATATCAGCCGTCCGAAAACCGTGGGCCAACACCTTCCGTACGGCCGCTTCAACCCGCCGGGCGGGCGCCTCCTGGCCGAGCGAGTGGCGCAGCAGCATCGCCGCCGAAAGGATGGTCGCCAGAGGATTGGCGATGTGCTTACCGGCGATGTCGGGCGCCGAGCCGTGGATGGGCTCGTACAGACCAAAACCTTTTGCATTGATCGAGGCCGACGGCAACATGCCGATCGAGCCGGTCAGCATCGAGGCCTCATCGGACAGGATGTCGCCGAACATGTTGCCGGTGACGATCACGTCGAACTGCCGCGGATTGCGGACAAGCTGCATCGCAGCATTGTCGACATACATGTGTGAAAGCTCGACATCAGAAAAGTCTTTGTGGACCTCGGTCACCACATCGCGCCAGAACTGCGTGGTTTCGAGCACGTTGGCCTTATCGACCGAACAGACCTTGCGAGCACGGCCGCGGGCAGCCTGAAAGGCGGTGATGGCAATGCGTCGGATTTCGGACTCGGCGTAGCGCATGGTGTCGAAACCCTCGCGCTCGCCCGACTCGTTGATGCGCACACCGCGCGGCTGTCCGAAATAGATGTCACTGGTGAGCTCGCGGATGATCAGCAGATCAAGCCCCGCCACGATCTCGGACTTCAGGGACGAGGCGTGCGCCAGTTCGGGATAAACGATTGCCGGCCGCAGGTTGGCATAGAGGTCGAAATGCTTGCGAAGCCTGAGCAGCCCCTGCTCGGGCCTCATCGGCCGGGGAAGCGTGTCGTACTGCGGACCGCCCACCGATCCGAACAGGATCGCAACGGATCGCTCGCACAAGGCAATCGTCTCGGCAGGAAGCGGATCGCCCGCCTGATCGTAGGCCGCCCCGCCGACCGGTGCTTGCGCCATCTCGATGCCCAGTCCGAGCGCATTGATGACCCGCACGGCCTGCGCAGTGATCTCGGGGCCGATGCCATCGCCTGGCAATACAGCAATTTTCATTGAGTGAATTCCTCAGGAAATCAAGAAACATAAGCCCGACCGGTCAGGCCGGAAGAACCCGCCAGCCGAGCGCAAACGATTGCGCTGTGGCGCGGAATCAGGTGTCGAGCATCTTGCCGAGCCAAGGCTGCTCGGCCAATCGACGCGCTTCAAACTCGCGGATCCGGTCGGCATGTCGCAGAACCAGACCGATATCGTCCCAGCCGTTGAGCAGGCAGTCCCTGCGATGCGGGTCGACCTCAAAACCGAATGACAGCGAGCCGTTGGCGGTGGCCACCGTCTGGCGCTCGAGATCGATCACGAGTTCGAAGCCCGGAAATGCCGCGATCTCATGAAACAGGCGATCGATCTCGGACTCGCTCAGACACACCGCGAGCAGACCGTTCTTGAAGCAGTTGTTGAAGAAGATATCGGCATAGCTTGGCGCCAGCACGGCGCGAAAACCGTAGTCGGCCAGCGCCCACGGGGCATGTTCGCGCGATGAGCCGCATCCGAAGTTCTTGCGGGCCAGCAGGATCGAGGCCCCGCGATAGCGCGGCTGATTCAGCGAAAAATCGGGGTTGAGTGGCCGCCGCGCATTATCCATACCGGGTTCGCCGGTATCGAGATAGCGCCACTGATCAAAGAGATTAGGTCCGAAACCCGTGCGCTTGATCGACTTCAGAAATTGCTTGGGAATGATCGCGTCGGTATCGACATTGGCCCGATCGAGCGGGGCAACCAATCCGCGATGAGTATTGAATTTTTCCATAATCGGCTCACTGACCGCGGCCTAGAGGCGGCGGATATCGACAAAATGCCCGAACACGCCGGCGGCTGCGGCCATCGCGGGGCTGACCAGATGGGTACGCCCGCCAGTGCCCTGGCGGCCTTCGAAATTGCGATTGCTGGTGGACGCACACCGCTCGCCAGGCTCGAGGCGATCGGCGTTCATCGCCAGACACATCGAGCAACCCGGCTCGCGCCATTCGAAGCCGGCATCGATGAAGATACGGTCGAGACCTTCAGCCTCGGCCTGCGCCTTGACCAGACCTGACCCCGGCACGACCATCGCCAGCTTGACGTTGGCAGCCCGCTGACGACCCCGCACCACTGCCGCAGCCTGACGCAGGTCCTCGATCCGGGAATTGGTGCACGAGCCGATGAAGACCTTGTCGATCTTGACCTGCGACAAAGGGGTATTCGGCTCCAGGCCCATGTAAACCAGAGCGCGTTCGATGCCTTCGCGGCGCACTGCGTCCTTTTCCTTGTCGGGATCAGGCACACGTCCTTCGATTGACACAACCATCTCGGGCGACGTGCCCCAGGTCAGATGCGGCGCGATCTGTGCGGCATCCAGGCGCACCTCGGCATCAAAGCTCGCGCCCTGATCGGTGGTGAGCGTTCGCCAGTATTGAACCGCACGGTCCCAGTCGACGCCCGACGGCGACATCGGGCGGCCCTTCAGATAGTGAATCGTGGTGTCGTCGACCGCCACCATGCCCGAGCGGGCACCGGCTTCAATAGCCATGTTGCACAAGGTCATCCGGCCTTCCATGCTCAGCGCCCGAATGGCTGAACCGGCAAATTCGATCGCATATCCGGTGCCACCGGCGGTGCCGATCTGACCGATCACTGCCAGCGCGATGTCTTTGGCGGTCACGCCGCGTGGCAGTTGACCCTCGACCAGCACCCGCATATTGCGGGCTTTTTTGGCGGTCAGGCATTGGGTGGCGAGCGCGAGTTCGACCTCGGATGTGCCGATCCCCCAGGCAAGGCAAGCGAAGGCGCCATGAGTGGAGGTATGCGAATCACCGCAGACCACGGTCATACCGGGCAGGGTTGCGCCCTGCTCAGGTCCGATCACATGGACGATGCCCTGCCGGCGATCGGCGATATCAAAGTAGACGAGCTTGTGCTCGCGGGCGTTGGCGTCGAGCGTTTCGACCTGCAGGCGGGCGATCGGATCAGCGATGCCTGCTGAGCGGTCGGTCGTGGGCACATTGTGATCAACCACCGCCAGATTCGCCGAGATCCGCCAGGGCAGTCTGCCGGCCAGCTTCAGGCCTTCAAAGGCCTGCGGACTGGTCACTTCATGGAGCAGTTGCCGGTCGATGTAGATGAGGCAGGTGCCATCGTCTTCCTGATGGACGACATGGGCATCCCAGAGTTTGTCGTAGAGCGAGCGGGAAAGCATAGGTTAGCGTCTCGGTTACTTTGAGAATAACCCTCCATTTGACCATGACACGCGTGACTAATCCACCCTCCAGCCTGCACACGCTGATCGGACTCGACCGTGCAGGCGAGCGCCCCGACTCGCAGGGCATGGATTGACGCAAATACCGGCGTCGATAACGCGCGATACCGTCAGCAAAAGCGAATCGCCCTCGACCCCGGTCGGAGGTCGAGGGCAACGGAGACGACCCGGTGCGGTGAGGCTCAGACTCAGGCGATGTTCATGGCCGATTTGAGCTTGTCGATCATCGCGGTTTCAGCCGCGCTGACGCGCTCTCCGCCGAATCCCAGGAAGCCACCCTCACTGGCGGCCTCGGAGACTTTGGTCGCAATCCCGGAGACCCAGGCGACATAGGCGGCAGCATCGGAAGGCGCCTTGGCGTTCAGCGCGCGCACCGCCGCGCCGAGTTGCTCTGAGGCCATCGTCTGGAGCTTCTCGACCATCTGCTGCTGAGTCATTCCGAAGGACATCTGCTGACGCAGGAAAGTCTGCCCTGCCATCGCCTCATCGCGCGTGGCAAGTTCGCGCAGCAGCGCACTCTCGGATTTCTGGGCGCTCATCACGCCTTCCATCGCAGCGAAAGATTCCTTGAAAGTCCCGAGTCCGCTTGAGCCAGCGGCCGCCACGGCAAGTGCGGCGATATGTGGCGCATTGCGAATCGCGGACCATTCATCGGCACTGAAGTCTGATTTGGTGGCCATGATTTGTTCTCCCTAATTTTGGTCGGAAAATTCCGAGCCCTCGGAGAGTAAGCCGGAACGCTTGACCGCCAGGTGACTGCGTTGAGAAAGCACAACGCATATCAAAAAAAAGACATTCCGATTTATGAAAAAAATATTATTTTCATGTTGCCGGAATCAACTATCGGATGAGTGCGGCAATCAATCCACTGCAACAATCGTCGCAACAGGCTTTTCCGAGCCCGGTCCGCAGACAAGTGAGACAGACTTTCGGTCAGGGCTTTTTCGCCTGATCGTAGAGGGGCATCACACGCCGAGCGACTGCATCGATATCATACTCCCGCGACGCTGAAAAAGGATGAATGACCAGCCATCTGACCTGCACGCCGGTCCCTGCCAGCGCCGTCGCTTTGCGCCATAAACCGGCTGTCGCCCGTGGGGAGAAACCGGCACGCGCAGCCAGCTCGATGCCCAGCCGATCGGCTTCCGACTCATGCGCACGCGAATAGGGCAGATCGGCTGCCGAGTTGAAAGCCAGACGATCGAGGTCGCCTGTCGCTTCGGACTGGGCACGCTCTAGCGCATGGCCACGCAGTGCGTGCGCCATCGTATGCGCAAGCAGCGCCGCGACCTCGTCGTCGTCAAGCTCAAGTCGCGACAGAAGCGGCGCATGCACGGCCATCTTGCCGCCGGACAGACACCAGGCATCGAGCGGCGCCTGATCGATGACATGGAGTTCCCAGGACCAATTGGGTGCATCGGCACGCAGCGCACCGCTTGCGGCAATCAGGCGCTTGACGATGGCCTGCACACGCGCGTCCATCGCCGGATCGGTGTCGAGGACGCGGTCTGCAGCCGCCCGAGAAATCTGTCGGGCATAGACCTCATCGGCCCCCTGCTGAAGTTGCGCCTGCGAGACTGACAATTCCCGCGACGGCATCGGACCCACCCTGGGCTCAACCGGCAACTGCGGGCGATAGGGCTGGCAGGCCGGCAACAGCGCCACCAGCAGGGTTGCCGCCAGCCCGAGGCTTGCGCGGGTCAAGCTCATGCAGCCACCGGCAGCTCGGGCCTGCGACGCCGCTCAAGGCGTGCCGACGCCCGGACCGCAACATAGCCAAGCAAGGCAGCGAGCGCCGCACCGTAAAACATCGCCTGCGGCGAAAAGCCCTGCCAGAGCCAACCCGCAAACCAGCCGCCGCTCGAGCCGCCCAGGCCATAGGCCACGACCGTGAAGGTCGCCTGCGCGCTGCCCTGACGCGCCGAGCCGAACCAGCGATGCAACAGGGCCATCGACGCGCTGTGATGCAGGCCGAATGTCACCGCGTGCATGAGCTGACAGGGCAAAAGCACCCACAGTGCGCCGTCGCAGGCGCCAACCAGGGCAAAGCGCAGTGCGCAAACCGCGAAGCTGAACGCCAGCAAGGCCATCGGCGAAAACCGGGCGAAGAGCGAACGCTGAACCGAGAAAAGCGCAATCTCGGCAAGCACGCCCAGCCCCCAGATCGCACCGATCGCGGTGCGGCTGTAGCCGAGCCTTTCGAGATAGAGCGAAAAGAATGAATAAAGCGCCGCATGCGCGAACACCATCAGAAATGCCGACACGAAAAAGGCGATTGTCGCCGGATCGCGAAGGGTTGTAGCGGCTGATTCGACCGCGCGGGTCGCGCGTGCCGACGTCTGTTCGGGCAATGCAAAACTCACCGCGACCAGGAGCATCAGCGCAAAGGCCATCAACCATGGCAGCGACATCATGCCGAAGTGATCGAGGAGCGGGCCGCCGGCCAGCACCGTGCACACGAATCCGATCGAGCCCCACAACCTGATTCGTCCGTACTGCCCGGCGTCACCGCGGGTGCGCTCGAGGGCAAGCGCTTCGCCAATCGGCATCTGAGCAGCAGTCATGAAGCAGAGCATCACCAGCAGGGCTGCCAGGGCGACCGGACCCTCAGCCAGCGGAAACAGCAGCACGATCAGCAGTGCGCCGCCCGAACTCAGCCTGAGAAAGGCGGCGCGATGGCTCCCGCGATCGGACAGCCAACCCCAGAAAGGCGGGGCGATGATCCTGAGCAACTGGGGCAGCGACATGAGCACCGCAATCTGCGCGATCGACAATCCGCGCGAATCGAACCACAAGCTCAGATAGGGCGAGTAGATGCCGACAAAGGCGAAATAAGCAAAAAAGAGCGCCCGAATCGAGCCTGCTCCCTGCACGCCCGGGGGGCTGACACCCACCATGAGAAACCTCTTTGGCGCCGGCTCAGCCGGCAGAGCCAGGGATCGAGGGCGACGCCACCCGAACGTCGCCGCACTGAGCGCGATGACGCAGGGCATGGTCCATCAGCACCAGCGCCAGCATCGCCTCGGCAATTGGTGTGGCCCGGATACCGACACACGGATCATGTCGCCCCAGCGTCTCGACCTGCGTCGGCGCGCCATGGATGTCGATCGAACGGCGCGGCACCCTGATGCTGGAGGTCGGCTTGATCGCGATCGAAACCGTGATCGGCTGGCCGGTGGATATGCCCCCGAGCACGCCGCCTGAATGATTGCCGACGAAACCGGCCGGCGTGAGCTCGTCACCGTGCTCGCTGCCCTTCTGGCTGACCGATGCAAAACCCGATCCGATCTCGACGCCCTTGACCGCATTGATGCCCATCATCGCGAAAGCAATGTCGGCATCGAGCTTGTCAAACAAGGGCTCGCCCAAGCCGACCGGCACGCCCTCGGCCACCACATCGATGCGGGCGCCGCAGGAGTCGCCCGAGCGCCGCAGTGAATCCATGTAGGCCTCAAGTGTCTCGACCATCGACTGGCCGGCCGCAAAAAACGGATTGCGATGGACTTCGTTCCAGTCTTCGAACGGAATCGGGATGTCACCGAGCTGGCTCATGCGTCCGCGCACCGTCGTGCCGTAAGCCAGGGACAGCCATTTTCGGGCGATCGCGCCGGCCGCAACCGTCGCTGCGGTCAGACGCGCCGATGATCGACCGCCACCGCGGGGATCACGAATGCCGTATTTGTGCAGATAGGTGTAGTCGGCATGCCCTGGCCTGAAGGTCTGCGCAATCGCGGAGTAGTCTTTGCTGCGCTGATCCTCATTGCGAATCAGCAGGGCAATCGGTGTGCCGGTGGTCATGCCCTCGTAGACACCCGACAGGATCTCGACGCGATCTGGCTCCTGACGCTGAGTGACGTGGCGCGATGTGCCCGGCCGGCGCCGATCGAGATCGGGCTGCAGATCGGCTTCGGACAGGGTCATGCCGGGTGGGCAGCCGTCGACCACGCAGCCGATCGCCGGCCCGTGGGACTCTCCGAAAGTCGTCACCGTAAAAAGGTGCCCGAAGGTGTTGCCGGACATGGCGCTATGCTTATGGGCGGGACAATAAGAGCCCGAGTTTATCGTCAATGCCAGGAGACCCGCTGTGACCGATCAATCAGACCTGCGCCGCAAGGCCATTATTGAGACGAACGCCCTGCCGATTGGCGGGGCCAGGCGTGACCTGCTCGGCGCGATGATCGCCTCCGGCACTGCAGGGCTGCTGCCCGGCAGTCTGATGGCGCAGGCTTATCCCTCCCGACCAGTCAGGCTGATTGTCCCGTTTGCCCCGGGCGGCACGACCGATATCGTCGCCCGCGTGGTATCTGAAAAGCTGCGTGACAACCTCGGCCAGAGCGTCGTCGTCGAGAACAAGGCAGGCGGGGGCGGCGCGGTCGGCGCACTCGAGGTCGCTCGTGCAACGCCTGACGGCTACCTGATCGGCATGGCCACGGTCTCTACCGTGGCGGCCAATCCGGCGATCAACCCCAAGATCGGCTACGACCCTCTGACCGATTTTTCACCGATCATCAATCTCGCGGCCACCCCCAACGTGATCGCGGTCCACCCCTCATTTCCGGCCCGCGACTTCAAGAGCTTCCTGGCCGAACTGCGCCGCAACCCCGGGAAATACTCGTACGGCAGTTCGGGCAGCGGCGGCATCGGGCACCTGCAGACCGAACTCTTCAAGTCGCTCACCAAGACCTTCATGGTTCACATTCCCTACCGGGGAGCAGGCCCGGCGTTGGCCGATGTGGTGGCCGGACAAATCCCGATCATCTTCGACAACCTCCCCTCGGCGCTGCCCTTCATTCGTGACGGCAAGCTGATCCCGATCGTCGTCGCCGCGCCCTCAAGACTGGCCGTGCTCCCGAACGTTCCCACCTTCAAGGATGTCGGGCTCGAACCGGTCAACCGGATGGCCTTCTACGGCCTCTACGGACCGAAAGGCATGTCGCCGTCAGTGGTCGACGCAATCAACCTCGCAGCTCGCAAGAGCCTTGAAGACCCCGGGGTCGCAAAGCGTATCGCGGACACCGGCTCGCTGGTCATCGGCAATTCGCCCCAACAGTTCGCCCAGCAGATTGCCGCCGAACTTGAGGTCTACAAGCAGGTGGTCGCCGCCCAGAAACTCACTTTGGAGTAATCGATGAGCGCCACCGATACGCAACTTTCCGCCGAACTTGCCGCCACAGACTGGACGGCCTGGGTCGGGCGCACCGACCGCCGTTCGCTCGTTGCGAGCAGCCAGTGGGTCGGCCTGCTCGAAGCCAGCCTCGATCGCCCCTTGCCTGCCCAGGGATCAGCGCTTGAACCGCTGCGACACTGGCTGTGGCTCTTTGCGCCACCGGCCTGGCCCACTGCCACCCTCGGCGAAGACGGCCATGGCCCGCGTGGCCCGCTGGTGCCGACCTGGCCACTGCCGCGCCGGATGTGGGCGGGCAGTGCCATCCAATGGCTCGCCCCGATGCCGCTCGATGCCCCGCTTGAAGTCCGCTCGACGATCGAATCGATCAACATCAAGACCGGTCGCAGTGGCACGCTTGGCTTCGTATCGCTTCGCAACCGCTGGTATTCAGGGGATGTCTGCGGTATCGACGAACTGCAGACCGCGGTCTACCGTGAGGCGGCCGGTGACAGTGCCTCGACGCCGGCTGCCGCAACAGCCCCTTCCCCGGTAACAACACCCCCTGCCGGTGACTGGGAGGCTCGCTTCAAGCCGAGCGCGCCGCTGCTGTTTCGCTACAGCGCAGTCAGCTTCAATACCCACCGCATTCATTACGACCACCCCTACACCACCGGGGTCGAGGGCTACCCGGGCCTGGTCGTTCATGGTCCACTGCTGGGCACGCTCATGTTCGATACCTGGCGTCATGCCCATCCGGGCAAGACCCCGCGCCAATTCGTCTTTCGCAATCAACAACCCGCTTTCGTCGACAACGAAGTCAGCTGTGGTGGCGTCGAAATCGGACCGGGCAAGAGTCGGGTCTGGGTCAGGCATGCCGACGGCAGCGAGCATGTCGCCGGTGAAGTCAGCTACGAATAAGGCACTGCGGCACGTCGCGGATCTCGCGGCGGCTCAACGACCCTCAGCCGATCAGGACCTCAGCCTTGCCAGCACGATTTCGCGCGGCATCAGCGCGAGCATCGCATCCACCGAAGGTGTCTGCGCGCGACCGAAGACCTTCAGCCTGACCGGCACCGCAAGCTGAGGCATCTTCAGCTGGAACTCAGCCAGCGATTGCTTGATCGCGGCTGAAATCGCGACGGCATTCCAGTCGCAGGCGGACAGCCTGTTGGCCAGATCGTGCAGCGCCGGCACAGCTTGCGGCTTGAGTTGCGCCGCGAGTTCATCGGCCAGATTCGGGTTGGCCGACGCCGGATCGACCCACAGCATCGCCGCCAGATCAGCCAGTTCTTCGAGCGTGGTCGCACGGTCCTTGAAGAGACCGCACACCGCAGCCAGATCGGGGCCGCCCTGCCCTGCGTGATCGACATCGCGGCGCGCCAGCCGAGGCGCGACCCACGCCGCAAGCGTTTCATCGGGCACCTGCTTCAGATAGAGATTGTTGAGCCACTTGAGCTTTTCGGGATCGAACTGCGAGGGCGAATGCGACAGATGAGACCCGTCGAACCACTGCACCAGCGACTCGCGTGAAAACACCTCGTCATCGCCATGGCTCCAGCCCAGGCGCGCGAGATAGTTGATGACCGCCTCGGGCAGGAAACCCTCGTCGTCGTACTGCATCACCGATACCGCGCCGTGACGCTTCGAGAGCTTCTGGCCATCGGCGCCGTGAATCATCGGCACATGCCCATACACCGGCAGTTCAGCGCCAAGCGCGCGAAGGATGTTGATCTGGCGCGGCGTATTGTTGACATGGTCATCGCCCCGAATGACATGCGTGATCTGCATCTCCCAGTCATCGACCACGACGCAGAAGTTGTAGGTCGGCGTTCCGTCCGAACGAGCGATGATCAGATCATCGAGCTCGACATTGCCGATCGCGATCGGCCCCTTGACCAGATCATTCCAGACCACCTCGCCGTCATCCGGGTTGCGAAACCGCACCACCGGCTGCTGACCGGCCGGCACAACGAGCCCGAGCCGGTCGCGATTTTCGGGACGCCACCGGCCGTCGTAGCGTGGCTTTTCGCCGCGCGCGCGCTGCGCCTCGCGCATCGCGTCGAGTTCGGCCGGCGTGGCCCAGCAGTGATAAGCGGTGCCCGCGGCCAGCATCTGCGCGATCACCTCGCGATATCGGTCCATCCGCCGCATCTGATAGAACGGGCCTTCGTCATGCGCCAGTCCGAGCCACGCCATCCCGTCGAGGATTGCCTGCACCGCTTCCGGGGTCGAGCGCTCGACGTCGGTATCTTCGATGCGAAGGATGAAAGTCCCACCGAAATGACGAGCGAAAGCCCAAGAAAAAAGCGCAGTGCGCGCTCCGCCGATGTGAAGAAATCCGGTGGGAGACGGGGCGAAACGGGTGCGGATTCTGGCGTCTGTCATGACCGGTATGGGGGCAAGGGAAGCGGGCGATTCTAGTCGATCAGCGCAGACCGTCCGCGCTGGAGCGCTGCCATCGGCGCAGCGACGCCCTCAGGCGAGTCTCACGCAATACACCGCATTCGGCAGACCATCGCGCTTGACGCTACCATCCTGGGATGATCCATCGCTCAGCCTGGCAGGGCCTCGACACCCTGCTGATCGACACACCTCTTGCGCGCTGCGAGATCGCCCTCTTTGGCGCTCAGGTGCTTTCATTCACGCCGCGCGCCGACGGCCGCGACCTGCTGTGGTGCTCGCAGTCCACGCTCGCGCCGGGTCGTCCGGTGCGCGGTGGCGTGCCGCTTTGCTGGCCGTGGTTTGCCAGGCAGGATCAACCCGAACACGCGGTGCAGCACGGTTTCGTGCGCAAGATCGCCTGGGAGGTTTGCGAGCTGGGCGAGGAGCCCGATGGCTGCGTCCGGATTGTGATGCAGCCTCGCGCCAGCGAGGCGCCCCTCCCCGATGCGCGGCAATGGCCGCCCGGCTGCCGACCTCGGTTCGAAGTGGTAGTGGCCGACACCCTGGAGATGTCGCTGCACACCGTCAACGACACGCCGCAAGCGCTGAGTCTGACCCAGGCGCTACACACCTATTTTCGGGTCGGTGATGTGCGCAGCGTGACGGTCGATGGCCTGCAGGGTCTGCACTATCTGGACAAGCTGCATGACTTCGCCGAATTCGAGCAGACCGAGCCCTGGCGCTTCGACACCGCCTGCGACCGGATCTACCTTGACAGCGGCTCGAGACATCGTATCCAGGATCCGGTCCTCGGCCGAACGATCCTGATCGAAAGCCGCCACAGCGCCTCGACCGTGGTCTGGAATCCCGGGGCCAAAGGCATTGAGGCGCTCGGCGACGTGCCGCTGAACGACTGGTATCAATACCTGTGTATCGAAGCGGGCAATTGCGCGCCCCTCGATCGGGTCCTGCTGGCGCCGGGCGGCAAGGCGGTTCTGACACAGCGTATTGGCTGCGCAGCCTCATTTGTGGCATGATCGAAGGCTTCGATTGCTGGCCCGCCCGCAGGACCTTCTGGCTGGCGGCAACGAAATCCTCGATGCGAGTTTTTTTGCAACAAGGCGTCGTTTTAATTGACCGCCTACTCGTTCGAGACATCGATCAGCAGACGCCTGGGCAGCTAGCTCAGTGGTAGAGCATCGCCTTCACACGGCGGGGGTCAGGGGTTCGAAACCCTTGCTGCCCACCAGGTTTTCTGCTGACGGGGCCACGGGCCACTGCGCCTCGACACCAGTGCCACCACGCTGTCGTGTCCGGCCTGCAGGCAGGCTGTGCAGCGAATCCGCATGTCGGTCACACAATTGTCATGCCCCTGGAACATTCGCTCGCTAGGCTCTTCTTTTGCGCTTATCGGCCCGCTTGCTCGGATCCAAGAGAGCGCCGTCTGTCGACTGAATTCCTGGAGTAGCCGCTTTGGATATGACCACCGAGAACCTGGCCAACGACATCACGCGAGTCATCCTGTCCGGAAAAATGGACCTGGCTGGCGCACAGAAGATTGACCTGAAATTCAGTGCCGTGTCGGGCAACGCCAAGCGACTGATCGTCGATCTGGAGCAGGTCTCTTTCCTGGCCTCGATGGGCATCCGCACGCTAGTGATCGGCTCGAAAGCCGTTCAATCGAAGGGCGGCAAGATGGTCTTTCTCAAGCCCAATGCCGATGTCGCACAAGTCCTGACCGCGGCCGGCATCGACTCGATCATCCCGATTTTTCAGGACCTGGCTGCCGCCTCCGAATTTCTGGCCAGCTGATCGCCTGCCGCCCTCCACCTGACTCGAGAACGAATGGCTGATCAGCTGACAGTGCGGGGCACCTTGGGCGATCTGGAACAGATCGGATCCTGGGTCGATGACTTTGTGCAGCGCTGGAGCCTGCCGGCCTCAACCGCCTTCGCCATCCAGCTCTGCTGCGAAGAGGTGTTCTCGAATATTGTTCGGCATGGCCTCAACGAGGCTGCTCTGGCCGGCATCGATCAAGACGGCGTCACGCTCTACCTCGACCATGGCAATCGGTCGGTCGTCCTGCGAATCGACGATCAGGCCGAGGCATTCGACCCGCTTGCGGTCGACTCCCCGCAATATCCGCAATCGGTGGCTGAAGCGTCGGTTGGCGGTCTCGGGATTCATCTGGTGCGCAAGTTTGCGCAGGATGTCCGCTATGAGCGCCGTGGCCCGATCAACAGCCTGACCATGCGATTCGACCTGCCGCATGCGAACGCAAGCGGCTCAGGCAGCCTTGCGCCCAACCAGTATGCGAAAGAGCCTGCGCTGGGCTGATCAGCGCACGACTCGCAGCTGACTGCCGACAGCGGCATATCCAGGCAGCGAGCCCTGATCGAATCGGGATGAGGCGTCGGCAAGACCCCGGTACTTGAGTACCAGTGCGGTCACATCATCGGACGCGGCGATGCCGTCCGAAAACCGATCGAGAGCGGTCACCAAATCGTCGAGCAGCGTTTCAAGCGGACCATTTCCGGCTGTAGCGATCAGATCCAGCAGACGTTGCTCCCCGAACGCCTCTCCGTCGCGGCTGAAGCACTCGCCGACGCCGTCGGTAACCATCATCAGTCCGTCGCCTGGCTCAAGCACGATCCTCAGGTCTGAAAAGCGCGCCTGCTCGATCAGTCCGACCAGAGGAGAGGCCCGCTCGCTCACCACCTCGACGGCGCCATTTGCCCGCAGCACGTAGGGCATGATGTGCCCGGCATTGCAAAAGGTGAAGACACCGGTCCGAACATCGAGAATGCCGTAGATCACGGTCACGAAGAGCCACAGAGGATTGCGCGCAATCAGCTGTTCATTGGCCAGCCTCACGCACTCGCCGGGCGAATGCCCCCGCAGGGCCAGTTCCTGGAGCACCGTGCGGGCAAGCACCATGAACAACGCAGCAGGCACGCCCTTGCCGCTGACATCCGCAACCATCACGCCGACACGATCTTTTTCGAGCGGAAAGACATCGTAGAAATCGCCACCGATCATCCGGGCAGCGCGCATGAAGGCCTTTCCGGAATACCCCTCGTGATCGGGGAAGGCATCAGGGAGAATCGATTGCTGCAGGCTGCGCGCAGCGGTCAACTCTTCGTCGATCTGGTTCTGCTTCTGAATCAGTTCGGCGTTGGTGGTGGCCAATTCGAGCGTGCGCCTTGCGACCTCGGCCTCGAGGCGCTCCTCGGATTGCAGCAGTCGGTCGCGCGTCTTTTCGAGGCTCTCGAGCGTACTTCTCAATTCCTGAGCGGTGCGCTGCACTTGGCCAATCAGTTCGTCCTTGGAGCGAATCGCCTGCTTCAGAATGCCCGACTGCGTTCGAAGCATGACATCGACCTCGATCAGCTGCGGACCGTGCCCACCTTCGACCAGAACCGGCTCGAAATGCATGGCGGTATTGCGCGACAAGGCCTGATCGACCGCCGCCGAGATCTCGGTGTCAATCGACAGACGCAGCGGTCGGGTATCGATGACATCGATGTCGAGCAGACTTTCGACCGGACGTCTGACAAACAGATCGCGTGAAAAAGGCTTGCTGAGCGCAGCGAAAAGCCGCTTTCTCGACAGGACGCCGATGATCGTGTCACCCCTGCAGATCACGCAGCCAGGCAGATCGGGGGCTCTGGTAAAGCGCCTTTCGACCTCGCCGGTCAACTCGCTGACATCAATCAGATCGGACCACAGCACCAGATCGCCCAGCACCCTGGGATTGCTTCGCATGAGCGACATCGACGGCGGAGCGGTCGCGACAGAATTCATCAGATGGGGCGGGGGCCAGTCAAGAAACAGGGTTGTATGGTCCCTGTCATGTTATCCGACTGACTGACGCAAACGTGACAGATTTGGGGCGAATTCACGGCGTTTCAGCCGCAATTGATCGGCAGTGGAGGCACTGAGATCAAGCTGATCAGCGACCGAAGTCGCCAGGTCAGGTCCTAAGTCAGCCCCTGGCATCAGCCCTTGATGAAGGACCGACAGCGAAGGCCCTCGATACCATCGGTCAGATAACCGAACGCTCCCGCATACCCGCAATGTCCTGGGCGCTGTAGCCTAACTCGCCCAGCACCTCGTTCGTATGCTCGCCAAGCTGCGGCGGGCGAGTGCGCGGCACAGCATGGGTTTCGGACATCCAGAGCGGCACTGCGGCAACCGGTGCGGGGCGAGGCAAACCCGGATAGTCGGTGTCCTGAAGTACTCCGAGCGCCCGCACCTGCGGATGATCGAGCGCCTCCTGAGGCTTGAGCACCGGCGCACAAGGAATCATCGCATCGCCCAGAATCTGCACGATGTCATCGGCCTTGCGATCGGCGCACCAGCGTCCCATGCGCTCGCTGATGATCTCGGCATGGCGGCCGCGATCATCATCGCTTGCAAAGCGCGGATCGGTCAGCCATTCGGGCTCGCCCATGAGTCTGGCCCAGCGCTTGTAGAGCGGGTTGCCGGTGACTGCCACCAGAACCCAGCCGTCTTGGGCCCGGTAGATATCGGACGGCGCTGCCGTCTGGCCTCGGTTGCCGGTCGGGATCCGATCGGGTTTGACCACTGCCTGCTCGATCAGCGAGGCGTTGTTGACGGTGAGCGCGGTCGCCAGCAGGGCGCCCTGGATGATCTGTCCCTTGCCGGTCTTCTGGCGCTCCATCAGCGCTGCCATCGTGCCGAATGCGCAATGCAGGGCGGTGCCGAAATCGACCCAGGGTGCTGAGGCACGATAGGGCTGATCGGGCTCACCGGTCATGTAGACCGCACCCGACATCACCTGACCGATGCCATCGAAGCCCACATTCTTGCTCATCGGGCCGACCGGGCCGAAGGCGGTATTGGTGACGAAAATAATGTCCGACTTGTAGGTGCAAAGCGTCTGATAGTCCAGACCCATCGAGACAAGCGTGGCAGCCGGCAGGTTGGCGATCACGACATCGGCGGTTTTAACCATGCGCTCGACAACCTGACGCCCTTCGGGCGACGCCGGATCGAGGGTGACCGAACGCTTGTTGCGGTTCATCTGCAGAAACAGTGCCCCGACCCCGCCGCCCACCTGAGCCGGAAAGCGATCCTCGCTGCCATCACGCTTTTCGATGCGGATCACATCGGCACCATATTCGGCGAGCAGCGCGCCGCAGTACGGGCCTGCGATATAGCGGCCAAAGTCCAGAACACGAATTCCCTGCAGCACTGCGGCCATGGCCGATCTCTCCACTCTGTGTTTGTTCAGTTGGCGCCGATCATAGCCTGCGGCGCCACGATATTCCGGCTGGGCGCGGGCTCGAAGCTGATGACACCCTCACGCAGCAATTGCTGATAGCGCTCGACACTGACCGAGGCACGACTGCCAAGCACCTCCCAGCTGTGTTCACCCAGCAGCGGCGCCGGCCGTCGGGCACCGAGCCGCTTGCCGTCGCGCACGATCGACAGACCGGCCTGTCGCTGCGGACCCGAGAAAGCCCGCTCCAGATCGATGAAGAAATCGGCTCGCTCGAAGTGCTCGACATCAAACAGGGTCTCGGCATGCACGATCGGTGCCGCCGCAATCCCTGCCGACTGGAGCGCTGCGGCCGCCTGTTGCGGGTCTTGCTCGCGGCTCCATGCCGTGATCGCCGCATCGATCTCGTCTTCGCGCGCTCTGCGTGCCGAGAGCTCGCGCAGCGAGCCGTCGTCGGCCCAGTCGGGGCGTCCGATCAGGCGCGCGAGGGCGGCAAACGAGGCGGCATCGTCGATCGCCACCGCAAGCCAGCGATCGTTGCCGCCTGCCCGATAGATGCCGTGGGGTGCCATTGCCGCATGGCGATTGCCCCGCCGCACAGGGCTGCCTGCATCGATCTGATGCGCGAGCAGCGACGGCGTCGTGAACTGGAGCATAGCCTCGACCATGCTCAGATTCACATACTCACCTTTGCCGGTGCGGCGCCGGCTGATCAGCGCGGTCAGTGCCGCCGCGCAACCGAAGAGGCCGCCCACCGGATCGCCGAAGGCCAGATGCGCCATGGTCGGCGGCGCATCGGCAAAGCCCATGAAGCTCGGTACACCCGCGCCCTGCTCGAGGGTCGAGCCATAGGCACGGGTATCGGACCAGTCATTGCCGGTACCGAAGGCCGACATCGAGAGCATCACGATGTCGGGCCGCGCACCAGAGGCCTGCGCATAACCGAGGCCAAGCTTTTCCATCACGCCGGAGGCCTGGTTTTCGACGATCACGTCGGCACCCGCGATCAGCGAGAGCGCCAGTTCGCGTCCGGTGTCGGTGGTGAGATCGATGCTCACGCCACGCTTGCCGCGGTTGAGCGCGCAAAATCCCTTGGCGTTTTCGTGGCCGCGTTCGCGGATGTACTCGGGCGTCCAGTTCACGCCGCGCCACCAGTCGGGATAACGCGCGGCCTCGATCTTGATGACATCGGCGCCGAGATCGGCCAGCAGGCGACTGGCCAGCGGACCCGCCCAACCCATGGCGAAATCGACCACGGTGAGTCCTGCCAGCGGCGCATCGTCTTTGACCGCGCCCGGCGCAGCAGCGGCTGACCGAGCGGCGAAAGCTGCAGCCCGATCCGATGATGCCGCTGCATCGAGGTCGCGGCGAACCGGCGTGCCGGTCAGGCTGAAAGGCGTGCGCGGCACCCGCAGGGTCTGCTCGCCGATCCGCACCGAGGCCAGCGATTCGCGGAACCTGAAGATCGGGTGGTCGAGGATGCCCTGGGCATCGGGCACCACCACGATCGGCACCTTGTGCTGCCGACCGAGTGCGGCCCATTCCGATGCCGGGCGCGAGGCGAGCGCGCGAATCAGTGCGGCTTCGACCGCGTCCTGACGGGCAAACCGCAGTTCGCGGGTCACCAGACCGACATCGGCGGCCTGCTCACGCAGATCCAGCGCCTTGCACAGCGAACGCCACTGATCGGGGGTGGTCACGGTGATGCCGACCCAGCCGGTCTGGCAGGGATAGACGCCCACCGGCGAGTTGGGTGAAAAGCGATTGAGACCACAGCGCTGCATCGGAATGCCGTCACGCTCGAAGAAATGCATGTGCATCTCGCTCAGCACCATATAGGCCTCGAGGATGCTGATCTCGAAATGGCGAACAACGCCGGTCGGTGGCGCGAGCACCGCCGCGCAGGCCGCGATATAGGCGGTGACACCGCCGAAGACACTGGCCTGCCGGTCACCGAAGAAGGTCGGTGGCCCCTCGGTTCGCCCGGCCATCTGAGGCATGCCGCTGAGCGCCTGGATCACCAGATCATTGCCCTTCCAGTCACGAAAGGGTCCATCGCCTCGGCCGAACCAGCTCAGCGCGATGGTGGCGATATGCGGACTGAGCGACTCGGGGTCGATCTCGCAGGCTTCGCCAATCAGCACGAGATCGGCCTGTTCGCACAAACGGGCAATCGCCTGCGGATCACTGCCGGTATCGACCACCACTTTGCCGGCACGCAGGTAAGCGCCATAAGCGGCTTCGGTGGCATCGTCGGTCCGCACGACACCTGCCGTCGGATCGGATCCGGTCAACACCGCGACGGTCACGGATGCGCCGGCATCAGCCAGCAGCCGGCCGCAATAAGCGCCTGCTGCACCGCCACCGATCTCGATCACGCTCAGGCCCGACAAGGCCAACAGTTCTGGGGTCATGGCAGGCTCACGCGGAAATTTTCAGTCCGAGCAGGCGGGCGGCTCGCTCGACGCGTCTGGGAATCGATGCCTTGTAGGCCTCGAGATCGATCGGCTCGTCTTGCGAGCCCTGTTGCCCGCCCAGGTAGCGCGCATAGACCCCTTCACCAATGCTTGCGAGCCGCCACTGTGCGAAGGCTCGGTAATAGTCGACCGAGGCGAGCGACACGCCCATCGAGTCGGCATACAGGCCAGCCATCTCGTCCTGGGTCAGAAAGCCTTCCAGGCCGGTGGTCGCCGGATCGCCGCCCTGCCCCGGGTCGGACGGGTCGTACCAGTAACCCAGTAATCCGCCGAGATCGGCCATCGGCTCGCCCAGCGTGCACAACTCCCAGTCGAGCACACCGACAACCGGCCCCGAGGGATCCATCATGCAGTTGGACAATCGATAGTCGCCATGCGCAATGGTGGCCGGCGACTGAGCCGGCATGCGCGCAGCCAGCGCGTCGCGCACGGCGTCAAAGAGCGGCAGATCGCGGGTGCGCGATTGCTCCCACTGGCCGGACCAGCGCTTGAGCTGGCGCTCGACATAGCCTTCGCGCTTGGCCAGGTTGCCAAGGCCAATCGCATCGACATCGACCCGATGCAGGGTGCACAGCGTCTCGATCAGCGAATGGCACATGAGCTTGCGCGCCTGCGGCGTGAGCGTGCGACCCACCTCGACATCGCGCACCACGACACCGTCGAGAAAATGCATGACATAGAAGTCGCGCTCGTTGACCGCCGGGTCCTGAC